>ONMP01000012.1 GCA_900318935.1 uncultured Actinomycetes bacterium | reverse complement strand
CGCTGGGACGGTTCGGGGTATCCCGAGGGCCTGGCGGGCGAGGGCATCCCGCTCGAGGCGCGCATCATGGCGATTGCTGACGTCTACGACGCGCTGGTGAGCAAGCGCGTCTACAAAGAGGCCATGTCCTTCGAGAAGGCCGATGCCATCATCATGGATGGTATGGGTAGCCAGTTCGACCCGAACCTGCAGGAAGTCTATGTGGCTGCGCGCCCGCATCTGGAGGACTACTACCGCAGCTTGTAACCCCCGGTGAACGTCGTGCGCTTCTTCCGTTGTTCTTTCGTCGCCTTTTGCGCTAGAGTAGGTCACGCGAATGACCATCCGGGAGGAGAAGAACCATGAACGTATGTTGCTTGGACATGGAGGGCGTGCTCGTCCCCGAGATTTGGATCGCCTTCAGCGAGGCGACGGGCATACCTGAGCTGCGCCGCACCACACGCGACGAGCCTGATTACGATAAGCTCATGCGCTTTCGCATGGACATTCTGCGCGAGCATGGGCTTGGGCTCAAGCAGATTCAGGACGTCATCGCCACGATTGATCCCTTGCCCGGGGCGAAAGAGTTCCTCGACGAGCTGCGTACGCTGAGTCAGGTGATCATCATCTCTGACACGTTCGAGGAGTTCGCGAAACCGCTCATGAAGAAGCTCGGCTGGCCTACGCTCTTCTGCAACTCGTTGGAGATCGACGCAGAGGGCATGGTCGCGGGCGTGCGGATGCGCTGTCCCGAGTCCAAGCTCACCACGGTGCGAGGGCTGCAGGGCATGGGCTTCGACACTATTGCCACGGGTGACTCGTTCAACGACCTCGCGATGATACAGGCGAGCAAGGCAGGTTTTCTCTTCCGTAGCACCGAGCAAATAAAGGCGGACTATCCGGAGATTCCTGCCTACGAGGAATTCGACGATCTGTTGGCTGCCTTCAAGGCTGCGTTGGCGTCGTAGACACATTGTTTTGTGCTGTCTGACCGATTGATGTACTCCAATACTTCGCCCCAAGGAGGCTCCATGCCCACACCGCTCCTCTTGCATGCCTGCTGCGGCCCGTGCTCTCTCGAGCCGCTGCGTTTGCTGCGCGAGGAGGGCTTCGAGCCGACGATTTGCTGGACGAACCCAAACATCCAGCCAGTGGCAGAGCACGACCTGCGCCTACAAACGCTGCTCGACTGGGCGCGTGAGGTGGCGCAGGTCGAGGTCATCATAGCGGGTGACGATCGTGAGGCATGGGAGCGCGGCGCGGCACCGGCGGGCTTCGACCGTGAGCGCCGTTGCCGTGCCTGCTACGCGCTGCGTCTGGCCGAGAGTTGCCGCGTGGCAGGGGAGAGGGGCTTCAGTCACATCTCCACGACGCTTGCCGTCTCGCCGTATCAGCTTTTTGAGACCTGCAACGAGGTGCTCGTAGCGCTGGCGGCCCATCACGGGCTCACGCCGGTGGTGCGCGACTTCAGGCCACATTATCCCGAGGCGACGAGGCGCTCGCGTGAGCTGGGCATGTATCGGCAGAACTATTGCGGCTGTCGCTTCAGTGCAGCCGAGGCTGCCATCGAGCGACAAGAACGTCGAGACGCCCGCAAGGCTGCAAAGAAGGCCGCGCGAGAAGCTGCCGCTGGTACGAATGGGTCACCATCGAAGGGAAGCGCAAGATGAGTGGGTCCGACAAGCCGCTGATGTGCCCTGCGTGTGGCGAGAGCTTCGTGCCGCGTGCGGATGTCGTGAGGTGCTTCTGTCCGCATTGCGGGAAGCCGGTTGACATAGCGCAGGCTCGGGCGATTGAGGAGATGCTGCGAGCCGCTCGGGCGACGATGCGTGAGGCGCAGGAGGCGGCGCGGCAGGCTGAGGAGACGTGCAAACAGGCTGAGCGCGACGCCGAAGAGGCCAAGAGGAAGGCCGAAGAGCAACGACTCACCTTCGAGGCACAGCAAGAGGAGCTCCGGCAGCAAGAGGAGGCCAGGAAGGCTGAGGAGGCCCGGAGGCAGGCGGCGCGGGAGCGGGCGGAGCGAGAGCGTGCCGCCCGCGAAGCCGCCGCGAGGGAGCAGGCCGCCCGCGAAGCCGCCGCCCGCGAGACCGCACAGCCACAATACCGCCATGGCGCCGTTGTGCGTGACGCGTCGAGCGGCCGGGGGTTGTTCTTGCTGACGCTTCCCACGAATTGGCAGCTCAGCGATGCGAGGTTGCTGCGTGGTAGCTCCAGCTCGCGGCCGTATCTGGCACGAGCGAGCTTTGACGATGGCTCGAGTGGCAAGATGAGCCTCGAGCTCGGTGATGCGGGCATGCGTATGAGCGAAAGCATGCGAGCCACGATGGCCATGTATGGCGGGGCGCTTGCGGGCGTGGACCGTACCAACTACGCCGATATGCCCGATCCGCGCGAGCTTGCCGACGCTGCGATGCGCCGCGTCACGGGTCAAGCCGCCGGTCATGGCGTGCGGCTCGTGCGCGAGGTGGGGTCATCGCGCCTCGGCCAGCTCCAAGAGATGGGGCATGCGCAGTTCCGACGTGCTGCGCAGTCCTCTGGTGGGGCGCTGCTCAAAGACCCCTTCGCGGCAGAGCTTACACGCATCTACGAGTTCGTCTACCAGGACATCGCATACCGACTGGTAGCATACGTGCGCATGTATGCCATCCGCGATGCCTCCGGCGTCGATATGTTGAATCCCGCTGGTATGGTTGTGGGTCTTGGTGCTGCGGTAGGTGGGCTCTTTGGCAGGCGCAAAAAGCGCAGGGAGACGCAGGACGTTCGAAGCGGATCCGTCACGGCCGGCTCGGGAGCTGCTGGCGCTTGGAGCCTGCCTGAGTTCGAGTCCTACCGCCACACGGGTAGTATCTACTGGGATGTGGCGGGTGTTGCGGTGCTCTTTGCACCTGCAAGCAAGTTTGACCGTCTCTATCAACAGGCGTTTGTTCCGCTAGTCAATGACTATGCGCTGCATGAGGAGCTCATTGCGCTCGCCGAGTCGGACTCCCGCCAAGAAGCAGCAGCCATGCAGCAGGCTACCAACCAGCAGATTGCGATGATGAATGCACAGACGCAGGCGGCGCTCGCGGCTGACAGACAACGTCAGGCCGCGTTTGATGCGCAGCTCGCCTCTTGGCATGCCCAAAGCGACGCGCACCACGCCGCGTTCCGCGAGCGAACAAACGCGGAGTTCAGGGGAAGCGCTACCGGAGGTGGTGTGGGCGACTGGTCGGAGGCCATACGTGGGGTCAACACGTTCGTCACCTCCGACGGGCGCGAGGTCGAGCTGGACGTGTCGGCGGACCGTGCGTACGAGAATCAGGCCGGGGACGTGATCGGTGGATCTGGAGGCTTCGACCCCGGTGCTGACTGGACCGAGATTCCCCGCGCGTGAGCGATGGCGTGCCACGAACCGGACGAAAGGTAGGAGACAGATGCGAACCGATGACTTTGACTACGACCTTCCCGAGGAGCTGATCGCGCAGGCACCAGCCGAGCCGCGCGACTCGTGCCGACTTCTGGTCCTGCACCGCAAGGAAGGCACCATCGAGCATCGCCGCTTCTCCGACGTCGGAGAGTACCTCGATCCGGGCGACCTGCTCGTCGCGAATCGCACGCGCGTCCTGCCAGCACGCCTCGTTGGACACAAGCCCACGGGCGGCGTGGCCGAGGCGCTGCTTCTTCGTCGAAGGGAGGACCTTGATTCCTTGGGGACGACCTGGGAGTGCCTCGTGCACCCGGGAAGGCGCCTGAGGCAGGGAGCTCGCATCGAGTTTCGCGCCGGTGGCCTCTTGGCGCCAGAAACCGCTGAGGTAGTCCTCGTCGGTGAGGTCCTCGATTTCGTGGAGGGCAGCAGGGGAGGGCGCATCGTGCGCTTCGAACCGCAAGGCGGACGAACGCTCGACGAGGCCATTCATGCCGTGGGCAACGTACCGTTGCCACCTTACATCACCGCATACAAGGGAGATCCCGAGAAGTATCAGACGGTCTATGCCATGCAAGAGGAGCATTCGGCAGCGGCACCGACAGCGGGTCTGCACTTCACGCCCGGGCTACTCTCCCAGCTCAAGGCAGCGGGCGTGGGCTGGGCCGAGGTGGAGCTCGAGGTGGGCATCGACACCTTCCGTCTGGTCGAAGAGGACGACCCGCGCGACCACACCATCCATACCGAGCGCTATCACGTGCTGCAGTCGGTCGTCGATGCCGTGTGCGCGACGCATGAGGCCGGACACCGCGTGGTGGCCGTGGGCACGACGAGCGTCCGTTCGCTTGAGAGCGCGTGGGATGCTGACGCCAAGGCTATGGTTGCGCGCGAGAACGCAACGACGAACCTCTTCCTGATGCCCGGCTCCGAGTTTCACGTGGTAGATGCCATGGTCACGAACTTCCACGTGCCGCGATCAACCCTCATGATGCTCGTCTCGGCCTTTGCGACGCGTGAGCAGATCATGGCCGCGTACGCTGAGGCCATCGAGCGGCGCTACCGCATGCTTTCCTTTGGTGACGCTATGCTCATCCTCTGACGAAGAACCACACGCCGAGCGCAATGAGAAGGACCACCACGAGTGCGATGGCGATGACCACGAGGCGCGCGGTTCTCGTGGAGCGCCTGAGCTCGCGTTCGCTCTCGCATAGCTCTTCGAGCTCGGCTCTGGCATCCTCAAGGTCGGCCTCCTCGTCGGCGATGCGCTCGCGGAGTCCCTCGGTGGTCTCGGGATGAGCATGAATCTCGTTGGCCTCGTCGAGCATGTCCTGCGCATCAGTAAGCCTGGCCTGCGCATCATTGCGAGTCTGCGTGAGTTCGCGGATACGTCCCTCGCAGCCCTTGATCAGCTCCTCGTGCTTGCGTTCCTGCGTCTGCGCCTCTCGGTACATGCGGTCATACTCGTCCTTGCGCGTCGTAGCCTCGGTCTTGGTGCTCTCCGCCAGACGCTCCGCCTGCGCCTGATCGCGCTGGAGCGTAAGAAGCTTGCGCTGTGCCTGGTCCACGGCGTCCTGCGCCTGCTGGGTGATTTGGACTACGTCGTTCCGGGCAGTCGCGAGGGTGGCGCGGTTGGACGCGAGTTCCGACTCCATATGCGCCATTGCGTCTGGTGATGCTGCCTCGCCGTCCATACCCAAGGACCCAAGCTCCGTCTCCAAGGCGGTGACGCGCTCCTGGGCAGTGTCGACCGCGCGGTGTGCGGCCGATATCTTTGCGTCGCGGTCCTTGGTGGCCTCAGCCATGGCTCGTTCGGCGGCGCGGACGTCGCGTCGAATGGCAGCAAGTGACTTAGCCGCATCGTCCGATCGCCCGCGCGTGCTGTCCATGAGGTTGCGATAGGGACGTAGCTCCTGCTCATGTTGCTCGCGCATCTGCCTGAGTTCGCTGGTGAGCCTTGTCGCCTCGGCTCGCTGCTGCTCCATGCGTGCCTCTGCGTTCGAGATGTCCGACTGCGCGCTCTCGATTTCGGTGGTCTGTGTGTAGACGATGTGGTCGTAGTTCTGCTCGACGTCCTCGCGATGGGCGAGCTCGTCATAGTCTTCGGCGAGCCCCCGCTCAATCTCGCGTACGTCCGCTTCGGCATCAGAGCGCATCTTGGAAGCCTGACGCACTTTTCTGAGTGCGCTGATGCCTCCAGCTATGGACTGGCCTGCCCCAGCCGCCGCGTTGCGGGCGGATGACCCTACGCGTGCGAGTGTAGCTGTAGTCGCATCTTCGTCTGTGACTTCGCTCTGTTCATGTGACTCGTCTGGGCGTTGTGTCGCGCTTTGCATCCCTCACAGATCCTTTCGCTCGGCGTTCTCGCCTCATACATTGTAGCCGTCTTTGGGCCGTCCGCGAACGCCAACAACCGCTCAACGTGTGAGAATCGCAACTCGGCGAGATGCTTGACAATTTTCTTGCATTGTGTGATAGGGTAATCCCCAGTGTTTGGGGAGATGGCCAAACGGGCCAATCTCCGTCGTACGAGTCGAAGGAGCATCACATGGTTTCTAAGCAGACGTCCATTGTCAACGCCACCGGCCTGCACGCCCGCCCCGCTTCCGTCTTCGTTACCGAGGCCAAGAAGTATGAGAGCACCGTCACCATCAAGGACGTCGACAAGGGTTCCGCTCCTGTCAACGCCAAGTCCATCATGATGATCCTGGCTGCCGGCATGGGCTCTGGCACCAAGGTCGAGATCGCATGCGACGGTCCCGATGAGCAGGCCGCTCTCGACGCCCTCATCGCCCTCGTGGACAGCGGCTTTGGTGAGTAGTCCGAAGGGATTATATCGAAGCATTGCCACGAACGCCCGGCACCTCAGCGGTGTCGGGCTTCTCTTGTTTGATTTGGATGACACCATCGTGCAGTTTGGCTCGATTGTGTCGCCGAGGGTCATGGCATCACTTGCTGCGGCTCGCGAGGCGGGCTTTCTTTTGGGGATTGCGACGGGCAGGCCATAGTGTATCGTGACCAAGTCCGTTCTTGAGAGCGGTGTGATGGATTTCGCGTTGTGCTCAAACGGTGCCACGGTCGTCAGGCTGTCTGATGGCGTCGGATTGGTAGCGAACCGTCTCTCGCAGGAGGATGCGCTTGACTGCTATGAGATGCTTGAGCCCTATCACCCTGCGTGGAACGCATTCTTTGACGGGCAGGCATACTTCGAGTGGAGGGGCGCCTCGTACATGCTCACGGGCAGGACGGGGGCGATAGCCCGCGCGATGCGTCGCGAGGATCAGGGGAGTGGTATTCTGCGGTTGGTCAAGATAGGCAAGCGCGGCATTCGCTTTTTCCTGCGTATGGTCCCAAAGGGAGGGAATCACCAGGTCGTCTCTATCAGAAGGCATCTCTTGAACGCGCGAGGGGACATCGAAAAGATGGGCTGTACCATCCCGGATCGCGCTGCCTGCGCAGAAGCCGCAAAGCTCCTGCGTGCCGACGGGAGATTCGAGGTCGTGTCGATGAGCGAACAGGAGCTCGAAATTACTGCCCGTGGTGTCACCAAGGGAACGGGGGCCACAGCGCTCATGCGTGCCGTCGGGATCGAACGGAATCGCTCGGTGGCGTTTGGTGATGGCGGCAATGACCTTCCCTTGGCTTCGGCGGTGGGCAGGTTTGTTGCCATGGGAAACGCGGACGAGGACGTCAAGGAGGCGGCCTTTGAGGTTTGTCCGCCAGTAAGCGAGGACGGCGTGGCGGTCTGGATCGAAAACATGCTTGCCGCGGGCGGGCTCGAGGAGGGTGTGAGATATGTGTAAGACATGGTTTACCTATGACATCGTGGCCGAGGACGAGCGTACGTCGGCGCGTGCGGGCGTGTTTCACACTCCGCACGGAGACGTGCCGACGCCCATATTCATGCCAGTGGGTACGAAGGCTACGGTGAAGGGAATCTTGCCCGCTCAGCTCAAGGAGCTCGGAACGAAGATCTTGTTGGCAAACCTCTACCACTTGTCGGTGCGGCCCGGTGCCGAGCTCGTGGCTCAGATGGGTGGCCTCCACTGCTTTATGCGCTGGGATGGACCGATTCTCACGGATTCCGGCGGATTTCAGGTGTTTAGCTTGGGTGAGCACTTCAAGCTCACGGATGATGGGGTGAGCTTCCGCGCGGTCGACTACGGTGGTGAGCGCATGAGCTGGACGCCTGAGGAAAACATGCGGATCGCCCAGCTGCTCGGTGCCGACATCGTGATGCAGCTTGATCAATGCCCGGGCTATCCGTCGCCGCGCGCTTTCGTGGAACGTGCGGTCGAGCTTTCGAGCAAGTGGGCGGAGCGCTGCTTCGCCGCCCATACCCGCGAGGATCAGGCGCTCTTTGGCATCGTGCAGGGTGGCATGGACCTCGACCTTCGTCTGCGCTCGCTCGCGCATCTGGAGAGCTGCGGGGACTTCCCCGGCTATGGCATCGGGGGATATTCGGTGGGGGAGAGCCACGAGACGATGTTTGAGTCGCTGACGCCACTGGTGAGCGAGCACATGCCTCGCCATAAGCCTCGCTATCTCATGGGCGTGGGCAATCCCACGACGCTTGTGCGCGGTGTGGCCTGTGGCATCGACATGTTCGACTGCGTGTTGCCCACCAGGACTGCTCGCATGGGTACGGCGTTCTCGAACGAGGGTCGCCTCAACCTCAAGAACGCCCGATTCGCTGCCGACGAGAGGCCCATCGACCCCGGCTGTGGCTGTCCGGCATGCGCGGGTGGGTTCTCGCGTGCCTACGTACATCATCTGGTGAAGCAACACGAGATGGTGGGTGCGCAGTTGCTCTCCCTGCACAACATCTTTTACCTGCTCGACCTCATGCGTCGTGCGCGAGAAGCCATCATCGCGGGCACCTACGCCGACTTCGTGCAGGACTGGGAGCAGAGCTCGGCGGTGAATGACTTCTAGTGTCAAAAATTCACCCTTGTAACGGCTATGTGGTGAGTGATAGACTTCATAAGTTACTCATATGCAGGACATATGGAAGCGAAAGAAGGAATACTCATGGCCCGAGGCAAGGAGGCGACCACGCACAAGACGGGTGTCGCCGGATGGAACGAGAGCGAAGGCACGGGACGCGATTCTCGTGCAAATAGAGGCAAGCGCTTGGCACAGGACCGCCGTCGCCGAGTGGCGGTGGTAGCGTTCGTAGTCATATGCTGCGTGCTGAGCGTCGTGTGCGCATGGCCTATTCAGGAACGTATCACGCGAGGGCTGTGGTTCAAGGGCGGTACGGCGCAGACCATGACTGCCGACAAGGACCTTTCTGCGGACGAGCAGTCCAAGGCGGTCGCTACCATACGCGACAGGCTCGGTAATGTTGGCGTGTCGGAATACCTTGCTGATCCCAGCGGATCCAATGGTGTGGTCATCAAGCTCCCATGGAACGTCGAGGGCAAGCGCATCGCCGAGTCTGTGGGCGGAGCGGGCAAGCTCGAGTTCGTACGCGTGGACGATATCGGTGACGCCGATGCCCTCTCCCTGCTCAATGCCGGCTCAAAGGATGCCACACTCAAGGATGGCACCTACACTGCTTTTCTCAACAACGACAACGTTACCTCGTGTGATGTCGTGATGGTGACCGAGGGTATCTATGCGGTGACGATCAACTTCGATGACGAGGGCGCAAAGAAGTTTGCTGATGTTACGGAGGAGCTTGCTAAGGAATACGGCTCGATAGCCATCGTGATTGACGGCAACGTGATTTCTGCGCCGAACGTCTCGGAGAAGATTGACGGTGGTCAGGTGTCCATATCCGGTGGCTTCAGCGAGGCTGAGGCGAGGGCGCTCAAGGCCGTGCTTGACTCTGAGGTCCTGCCGACAAATCTCAAGCTTACCGACTCCACCGAGATTGGAGCAGTTGCGGGTGACAAGGCGGCAGTGATGCTCGCTGGTGCCGCCGCGGTCGCGATCATCGTGATCGCTGTCATCGCTTTCATGCGCATGAAGAAGACCGGTTTGCTAGTCTTGGGGAGCGAGGTCGTCGAAGGCATCCTGATGATTGGCCTGATGGCTGTCGTCTCACGCATCGAGGTATTTGTGCTCACCATGCCCTCGCTTGTAGGCGGCGTGTTTGCCTGCGCTGGTGGCGTGGTTGCGGCATGGGCTGTCGCGGCGCGCTTCCAGGAGCTCGCTCGCTTGGGCAAGAGCGTGCGCGGGTCCTCGCTCAGCGCCGTGTCAGACGCGCTGAATCCCATGGCGCTGCCCCTGATGGGAATCGTGGTAGTCTCACTTGTGCTTCTCTTCTTGCCCTTCGCCCAGCTGCGTGAGTTTGGCCTCGGCATTGTGCTGGGTGCCATTGCCTCTACGATGGCGGTGCTGCTCTTTGAGGTGCCGCTCATGAGGGTTATGGCTGTCGGCTCTATGCAGGAAGACCCCGCAGCTTGGGGCTTGGAGGCATCTGCCTCCGAAGGTGAGGATTCGAAGGCAGAGGAATCCTAGCGCGAAGGAGTATGAATGGCGAGTCTTCTCGACAACAAGCGCTGGGAGGTGCTCCCCAGTCATGGGGAGTCCGAGCGTGTGCTGTGCGAGAGACTTGGCCTGACACCCCTCGTGGCGCGCGTTTTGTGTGCGCGTGGCGTGCGCGAACCTCAGGAGGCCATTCGCTTCTTGCAGCCCTCACTCAAACGCGATTGGACCGATCCGCTTGAGATCCCGGGGATGGAAGAAGCCGCGCGAAGGGTGGAGCGCGCAATCATTGACGAAGAGACGATTGCCGTCTACGGCGACTTCGACGTAGACGGCATGACGTCTACCTGTCTGCTCACTTTGGGGCTGAGGGCACTCGGAGCGCATGCGCACCCTTATATACCCCATCGGTTTGGTGAGGGCTACGGTCTTTCCCCCGAGGCGCTCCATAGGGTCATCGCGGACTGCCACCCCGATCTCATCGTGACGGTCGACAATGGCATAGCGGCAAAGAACGAGGTTACGTGGCTTCTCGAGAAGGGTATCGACGTGGTGATTACCGATCACCACGAGCCGGGAGACCTCGTGCCGCAGGGCGTACCTGTCACCGATCCTAAGCTCTCCGACACGTGTCCGTCGCGAGAGTTGGCTGGTGCAGGGGTTGCGCTCAAGCTGGTCTGCCTCTTGGGACGCTGGCTTGGGAATCCCGACCTTTGGTGGTCGTATGTGGACCTTGCCGCTTTGGGCACGATATCCGACATGATGCTGTTGCATGGCGAGAATCGCTCTCTCGTGGCTGAAGGCATCACCCGGATGCGCGCGTCTACGCGACCCGGTATCGTCGCGCTTGCCGCGAGCGCTAAGTGCGACCTCACGCAGATTACCTCCGATAACCTTCCGTTTTCGCTCATTCCTCGGCTCAACGCTGCCGGTCGTATGGGAAGTACCGATGCGGCATTCGACCTCTTGATTTCGGACAACCCCGCAGAGGCAGCAATGCTGGCGGCATCGCTTGAATCCATAAACACCGAACGGAGGGAGACGGAGTCGGTCCTCTCTGATGAGGCCATCAAGCTCCTCAGGAATACCTACGATGGGGAGCGCGTTATCGTGGTGGCGGGAGAGGGCTGGCACGAGGGCGTGAAGGGCATCGTTGCGAGTCGTATCGTAAGCATTTACCATGTCCCGACGATTGTCTTCACTATGCAGGACGGCGTTGCCCGAGGGTCGGGGCGCAGCGTCGGCTCGGTGGACCTTTTTCATGCGGTGGAGCAGTGCTCGGACATCCTCGTGCGTTTCGGTGGGCATGCCGGTGCGGTGGGCGTCACCTGTGAGGCAAGCAGGATCGGAGAGTTCCGACGTCGGCTTCAGCAGGTCATGGCCGAACTGCCCGAAGAGCAGTTCCAGGACTTGGGAGAGGTGACTGCCATCGCATCTCTCGGTGAGCTCGACTTGCCGGGCATAAAGGCGCTTGATATGCTCCAGCCGTTTGGGCAGGGCAACAAGCGCCCGCTCTTTGGCGTCCAAGGAGTGTTTATGCGCAATCGGGCGCGCGTAGGCTACGATGCAAATCACTTGCGATTCGTTGCGACCGATGGCGTGAGTTCCGTACCGGCCATCATGTTTCGTGCTCCGCGCATGAGCCAGGCTTACGCATGCGAGGACATGGTCGACCTAGTCGTTGACGCGGTGAGCGAGACATGGCAGGGGCGTACCCAAGCTAAGCTCATGGTGCGTGACATACTCTATCAGTCGGAAGACATACGGGCCAAGGATGTGCCGACCGCTGCCTTGGTGACATCGTCTGTTGGTGCGCATGGCAAAGACGCGCTCATTTCGAGCCAGCGGGTGTCACCTGTTGCCTTCGCTCCGCAGGGTCGCACATTCACAGACGAGACGACAGCCGTGCGGTCACAACTCGGCGAGCTATCACCAGAAACCCTTACCGAGCATTTGCGTGCCCAACTCATCGGAGATGCGAGTCTTCTACCTGCCCAGAGTGCAGCACTCGACAGGCTTGCGCAAAACCGCAGCACGCTCTGCGTCATGGCGACGGGGCGCGGCAAGTCGCTTATCTTCCACATTCATGCGGCGCGCATGGCTCTAGCGAAGGGGCTCGCGAGCATCTTTGTGTATCCGTTGCGCGCGCTTGTCTCAGATCAGGCATTTCATCTCGAACAGGAATTCGCGAAGATGGGCCTGTCTGTTCGTGTGCTCACGGGCGAGTCTGATGCTACGGAGCGCAGCGAGATATTTGAGGGTCTACGACAGAGGCATGTCGATGTCGTGCTCACGACACCTGAGTTCTTGGCAATTCATACGAGAGACTTCGCGCGATCAGGCCACGTGGGCTTTGTGGTCATCGATGAGGCGCATCATGCTGGCTCAGCCAAGGGAGGGGATAGAGAGGCTTATACGGAGCTCGGTCGCATCTTGCGAGAATTGGGGAATCCTACGGCATTGGCGGTAACGGCTACGGCATCAGAGTCCGTGGCTCGAGAGATATGCAGCTTGCTTTCGGTGCACGAGGAAGACGTTATCGTGGATCGTACGGTGCGGCCCAATCTCATGCTCGATGACCAGCGTGACTTGCGCGACCGTGACCTCTACCTCTCGTCCATCGTCTCGTCGGGCGAGAAGTGCGTCGTCTACGTCAATTCTCGCGATCAGGCCGTGTCACTCGTGCGGACGCTCAGGTCTCGGGCGCAGGGACTTGGCGAACGCATTGCGTTCTACCATGCAGGTCTCTCGCGAGATCTGCGGAAGCGCATAGAGCAGGCATTCAGGGGCGATGATCTATGCTGCATCGTCTCGACGAGCGCTTTTGGCGAGGGTGTCAACCTGCCCGGCATCCGCAACGTGGTTCTCTATCACATGCCGTTTGGCGCGACGGAATTCAATCAGATGAGCGGGCGCGCAGGTCGAGATGGTGCCCCGGCATACATCCGTCTGTTGTTTGGTGGCAGGGACGCGATAATCAACGAGAAGCTGCTATCGTCGGCCGCTCCGCCTCGTCAGGACTTGGTGGCATTGTATCGGGTGCTCCGGCGTGAGGCCGCAAGTGTGGGTAACAGCTCTCTGTCACTTGCTGATGCCGAACTCCTCGAAGCCGTGCGCGCGCAGGAGCCAAAAGTGCAGCTGGATATGGCAGCAGTGGCAAGTGGGATTGCCGTCTTTGGCGAGCTTGGCTTTCTCAGGGTCGAGGGCTTCGAAGACAGCCGTACCATTCTCATGAATCCATCGCCGGTCCACGCAGACCTTACGAGTTCCATTCGCTACGTTGAGGGCAGGCACTCGTTGGCAGAATTCGTTCGTTTCCGCGATTGGGTGCTCACGGCCACCTCGCAGGAGCTGATAGATCGCATAAACAGGCCCATCGTTCCGAGCTTTGGGAATATGGTGGACAGATGAGGGAAAGGGGTGTCGGCGCATGAGGATAAGGGAGACGAGGGCTTATAAAGGGCGCGACCTTGACGCGCCCGGTGCCGACAACTACCGCCTGCTGCAGAGTGCCTGTGCGAGCTACTTGGATAAGGTTGGTTGCGAAAAGACCGAGCGCGCCTATCGCTTTGCGGCTGAGTTCCATCGCACGCAGCGACGCAGGTCTGGTGAACCCTACATCAACCATCCCGTCGAAGTGGCCCTCATTCTTGCGAAAGACCTGCACATGGATACCGATACCGTATGTGCCGCACTTCTGCACGATACGGTGGAGGACACTCCTGCGACGCTTGACGACCTCACTGAGCGATTTGGTGCGACCGTCGCCGAGCTCGTAGATGGCGTCACCAAGCTCACAAACATCCAGGTATCAAACATGGACGAGAAGCAGGCTCTCAACCTGCGCAAAATGGTTCTCGCCATGTCGAAGGACATACGCGTCGTTATCATAAAAATCGCCGACCGCCTGCACAACATGCGGACGCTCGCTGCGCTGCCGCCTCACAAGCGTGAGTTCAAGTCGCGTGAGACGATGGACGTATACGCCCCCTTGGCTGACCGTCTGGGCATTTCTTCCATCAAGTGGGAGCTGGAAGACCTCTCGTTCTTTTACCTGGAGCCTGAGGAATACGAGCGGATTGCGCGCATGGTGCAGGATTCGCGGGCGCAGCGGGAGCGCGATACCGACGAGGCAATCAGGACGCTCACCGACGAGCTGCGTCGCGTGGGAGTCGGCAGCTTCCAGGTAACGGGAAGGCCCAAGCACCTCTGGTCCATCTACCAAAAGATGCAGCGGCGAGACGTGGAGTTCACCGACATATACGACCTCATCGCGTTGCGCGTCATCACGAGCACGGTGGAGGAGTGCTACTCGGTCTTGGGTGCGGTTCACTCTCTATGGCACCCGCTTCCGGGACGGTTCAAGGACTACATTGCCACGCCTAAGGCGAATCTCTACCAGTCGCTGCACACCACGGTCGTCGGTCCCGATGCGCGACCCATCGAGGTTCAGATTCGGACGGCTGAGATGCACGAGCACGCTGAGTACGGCGTGGCAGCTCACTGGCTATACAAAAAGTCGGGCGGATCGCAAGGCAAAATGTCCAAGGACGATCGCAGTATCGATTCCACGATCAACCACATCCGCCGTAGTCTCGATTGGGTGAACGAAGACGATCTGGGGGACCCGCACGAGTTCCTGAACAACCTGCGCGTCGACCTCTTTGAGGGGGAGATCTTTGTATTTACGCCGAAGGGCGAAGTGGTGAGTCTCAGGCGCGAATCGACGCCGCTTGACTTCGCCTACGCAGTCCACACTGAGGTGGGCAATCACTGTGTGGGAGCTAAGGTCAACGGTTCGGTGGTGCCGCTCACCTATAACCTGCAGATGGGTGATCGCGTAGAAGTGCTCACAAACAAAAACGCCCGTCCGTCGCGTGACTGGATGGGCATCGTGGTTACGCCGTCCGCCCGCTCAAAGATTCGCAGATACTTCGCAACGGTGAACAAGGCTGATGATGCGGAGCAGGGGCGTGCCGAGCTTGCGCGCGAGCTCCGCAAACGCGGCTACGGCATATCCACAGCACGCACCACGCGAGCCATCGAGCAGGTGCTCCCTCAGTTCGATGCGCGCACTCCCGAGAGGCTCTTTCAGGCGATACATCTGGGTAAGTGCTCGGTCAAGCAGGTTGCAAACCGCATCCAAGCCGTGCTCGAGGCGGGTTCGCCAGAACAGCTTGCCCAAGCGCGCAAGGAGGCCGAGGAGCGTCAGGCGCTCGAGAATCTTCGTGGTGGCGAGCAGCATCTGCGCGTCCCGCGTACCCATGCCTCCAAGGGCAAAAAGAAGCGGGGTAGTTGTGGCGTGGTGGTCAAGGGCGACCCAGATTTGCTTGCACATCTCGCACATTGCTGCAATCCGGTCGCCGGGGACGACATCGTGGGCTTCATTACGCGCGGTCGAGGCGTCTCGGTGCATCGTAGCAGTTGTCCCAACGTGGTGTCACTCATGAATAATCCCGAGCGCATGATAGAGGTCGAGTGGGACACCTCGGGTGCCACTGAGTTCAACGTCGAGATAGTCATCGAGGCAACCGACCGAATGGGCCTGCTCAAGGACATCACGATTGCGGTGGCTGATGCGGCGGCAAACATCCTCTCTGCTTCTACGCAGACGACGCGCGAAGGTGTTGCCCGCCTGCGTTTCATGGTGAGTATCAGCGATGCGAGCTTGCTCGATCCCTTGCTTGCCTCCATCAGCCGCGTGCCGTCGGTCTTTGACGCGAGGCGCATCATGCCTGGTGAGGGTTCTGTCCAGATGAAGAGGAGGGTCTAGTATGGCCAAGGATGGCATTCGGCAGTTCGTTGTGGGGCACCTCTCCACCAACTGCTATGCGCTCGTGAGCGACGGGGAGTGCCTGGTCGTCGATCCGGGAGCCGAGGGAGCACGCATCGCGGCGGCGCTCTCGGACGTGAAGGTTACCCAGATCGTTGCCACGCATGGGCATCATGACCACGTGGGGGGTGTGCGAGCGCTCAAGGAGGCAACGGGAGCGAGCTTTGCGGTATCAGTGGGGGATGCCGAGCGCGCACAGCATGCGCTTGAGCTCTCCTCGCACGTCTTTGACGTATCGCAAGCCGAGGTCGAGGATGCCCCGGCACCTGACCGGCAGCTCTCGGAGGGCGATGTGCTCCGCGTGGGGAGTGCCGAGTTGCGCGTCCTTGAGGCGCCGGGACACACTGAGGGAGGTATCGTGCTCGTGGGTGATGGCTATGCCTTCATGGGAGACACGCTCTTTGCGGGGTCGTGCGGGCGTACCGACCTCGTCGGAGGGGACCATGAGACCCTCATGCGCACGTTGGCAAGGCTCAAGCGCGAGATAGATCCCGCTACGGTTCTTCTTTGCGGCCACGGTCCTGCCACAACGATGGAACAAGAACTTGCTTACAATCCTTGGCTCGCCTAAGGTTGCGCTGCCATTCTTTGAGCAAAACAAAACAGGCCGAGCGTGAACTCGGCCTGTTGATTTCTGGTGCCCGAGGTGGGACTCGAACCCACACGAGTTTCCTCAAAGGTTTTTGAGACCTCCGCGTCTGCCAATTCCGCCACTCGGGCTCAACAAAAGCAGGGATACTATAGCACATTTCTTTGCTAACGGCCATAGACAATGCGATTGAATGTGGAATCCGGATAACAGGTCTGAAAGACAATGGCTCCATCACCTGCAATGCGCATGATCTCTTCGTAGAAGCTGTCTTTGGGATAATTAAAGATTCCTTCCACGGTGAAGGATTTGCCGTTGACGTTCGCTTCGTCGCCTGGCTGCATAGTCAGTATCTCTTGGCCGTAATCTGACCAGTCGTGAGCTATGTAGTAGTTGGTCGCCCATTCCGTGAGAGCCCCATCGGAACTCGCGTCCTCCGTGCCCTTTTCGCTACGTGCGGCCCAGGGACCATAGCGCAGGGGTCCACGGTCGTTGAGAATGATCGGTACGATGCGAGATTGCGTGTAGGCGTCATACCAAGCGTAGAAGGTGTTGTCGTATATTTGCCCTTCTGCCTCGCTGACGACGCTGGCCATCTCCTCGTTGAAGCTGAGGTGCGCCGTTGGCTTGACGTCGGGCTCTGTTGCAGTGTGGGCGGGGTCGAGGGCGGCTATCGCGACGGTCACCAGCGAGCAGATGAGTACGAGCAAGAAGACCTTGCCCCAGCCCCACAGCTTGCGCTTTGTGCCCTTCTTCGTCATGTGACCTCCCGTTGACAGCAGTCACATAGTAGCAGAACGCCATGATAGGGTTTTGCGAAGTTGAATGCGCGGAAGAACAAGCGCTCATTATGCCTTTCGCATGATGACGTTGAGCCATCGCTCGTCTGAGCGGCCGGGGCGGACGTCACCCGAGATCCAGAGATCTTCGATGGCAAGGTTGCATGTCTTGGTGACGAACTCCCTAAAGACTGGCTCCGTGAAGTCGGTGAAGTGACGCCCGTTGCGCATTCCCTCGAAGTTGCCGTATTTGAAGGAGGTATAGAGCACGCCTTTGGGCACGAGTGCGCGCTCGATGCGGCCCAGAACGTCGGCAAGCTCCTGCTTGGGTAGGTGCAGGATCGAGGAGCACGCCCACACGCCGTCATAGTGCTCCACATCGGCGAGGTCACCGAAGAGCTCAACCCGCACGGGGATGCCCGCCACGCGCTGGGCAACGGATGCGAGCTCCGGCGAGCCGTCGGTCGCCGTCACGTCGAAGCCTCGTATGAGGAACCAACGTGCGTCGCGTCCCGACCCGCATCCCAGGTCGAGCACGCGTCCGCGCTCGGGCAACAGTGTCGCAAACCTTTTCTGCGTGGCGGAGAAGTCCACGTCTACGGTCGACGCCACGAACTCTTCGGCGTTGCGGGCATAGTATGCAAGGGTAGGGGTTACTGGCATGGTCATATCGCCGGCTTTCAATCCGTTGCTGGTACGGGGGGTACAGGGGGGTGACAGGGGGGACAGTCCCCTGGGTACCCAGGGGACTGTCCCCCCTGTCACCCAGTTTAGCACTGCCATGGCGTTCAAGTTCGTCCGTCCTGTGAATGACGGACTTATCCTTGCGTCAAGGCTCGCAAAGCGCTATCATACTTTCTGCTAAGTGGGATAGGTTCGTCCCGTCCCCACCTACGCGGCGCCGTGTGCAGCTGCCTGGTTTCATGAAACGAAGTGCGTGGTATCTGTCATACTACGCTTTGTTTTGCTGTCTCCTTGGCTGTGCGTGGCTGGGAAGGCAGTTTTTTTGTGGCGTGAGCCGCAAGGAGTGCGATGCGCGCATCGCAATGAAAGGAAGGTGTAGAAGATAGCCAGGAACGAGGGTCCCCGCATCAACGAAGAGATCACATCGCGGACGTGCAGGCTCATAGCTGCCGACGGCACGCAGCTCGGTCTCTTTGGCGTGCGTGACGCACTTCGCATCGCGCGCGAGCAAAACATGGACCTTGTGGAGATTGCTCCGAACGCTGAGCCTCCCGTATGCAAGGTCATGGACTACAGCAAGTATAAGTACGAGCAGGACCGCAAGGCAAAGGCCGCGCGCAAGAAGCAGGTGCGGGTCGAGGTCAAGGAAATGAAGTTCCGCCCAAAGATTGACGTGGGCGACTACGAGACCAAGAAGAACCACGTCATGCGTTTCCTGCGTAAGGGTGCCCGCGTAAAGATCACCATCATGTTCCGTGGCCGCGAGATGGCTCACCCGGAGCAGGGCTTGAACGTGCTCGATCGTCTTGCAGAGGACTTGCGTCCGTATGCAACTGTTGAGCAGCAGCCAAAGATGGAGGGTCGCAACATGCACATGCTCGTCGCCCCCATACGTGGAGCCTTCGACAAAGAGGAGCTTCAGGACGAGGGCGAAGACAACAACCAGAAGAAGGGAAGATAACTCATGCCTAAGATGAAGACGCACAAGGGGTCGGCCAAGCGCTTCCGTCGCACTGGTACCGGCAAGATCATGCGTGCCAAGGCGTTCAAGAGCCACATTCTCACCAAGAAGTCGCCCAAGCGCATTCGCGGTTTCCGTCAGGAGACCGAGCTCACCAAGGGTGACGCCAAGGTCGTGAGCCAGAGGATGGGCAAGAACTAGATTTGAGGAGTTGATATACTATGGCACGAATCAAGCGCGCCGTCGCAGGTCGCAAGAAGCGCAACACGCTGAAGGAACGTTCGAAGGGCTATTACGGCGTACGTTCGCGTACCTTCCGTGGCATGAAGGAGCAGGTGCAGCACTCCCTGCAGTATCAGTATCGTGATCGCCGCAACAAGAAGCGTGACATCCGCGGCCTGTGGATTCAGCGCATCAACGCTGCCGCTCGCATGAACGACCTGTCCTACAGCCGCTTCATGCATGGTCTCAAGCTCGCGGGCGTCGAGCTCGACCGTAAGGTCCTTGCTGCCATCGCCTACGAGGACGAGCAGGGCTTTGCCGCCCTCGCTGACGTCGCAAAGAAGGCGCTCGAGCAGGAGTAGGTTCGCATATCAGATTGAGTGAGGAGACCCCGGCTGCGATGCCGGGGTCTTTCTTTTACTCTCCGACGTGGGGAAAGATCGGATGTTCCTCTTCGAACCTCTCGGCTTCCTCCTCGAAGGCCTCATCCTGGGGACCCACGAGTTCGTCGCGGCCCGTCTCGGGGTTGTAGTGGTGCAGGAGTACTGGCCTAAAGAGATGCAGCCGCATTGCAAAGAGCACCGACGCGACGATGAGAAAGCAAAAAATCGCGATGCGAGGAGCGACACCGACCTGGGTCATCACGATGGAACCAATGCTGAGAAGGCCTGTCCAGAGGTAGATGAATAGCACGGTCTGACGCTGATTGAAACCCTCGTCTAGGAGTCGGTGGTGTATATGTCCCTTGTCGGCTTGGCCAATGCTCACGTGGGCCCTTCCGCGACGCACGATGGCCGAGAACGTGTCGATGATGGGGATGCCCGATATCACGAGTGGAACGATGATGGAGGTGAGGCCGGCTACGCGTTGCACCGAGAGGAGCGATACCGTGCCGAGCGCGAAACCGATGAGCAGTGCGCCTGAGTCACCGAGGATGATGGAGGCGGGGTTGAAGTTGTAACGGAGAAACCCCAAGGTTGCCCCTGCAAGCACGATGGAGAGTGCCGCGGCATCGAGGTGGCCCGCCATGGTCGAGACCACCCACATCGTGATGCTGGCGATGCAGGCGATGCCGGCGGAGAGGCCGTCCATACCATCGATGAGGTTAAAGATGTTTGCATAGGCCACGAGATAGCAGACCGTGATGGGCCATGCAGCCCAGCCGAGATAGATGCCGTCGTTGGTAAAGGGGTTTACGACGACGTCGATCATGAGCCCCCCAGACACGGCGATGACGGCTGCCAGGCTCTGACCAAGAAGCTTCTGCTTGGGGTTCAGCTCCAGATAGTCATCCAAGAGACCGGTGAGAAAGACGATGCAGAAGCCCAACAAGAGTGCCGGATAGTTGACGCTTCCGGGCGGACGCATGCCCCCGACGACGACGGAGGGCCAGCCAAACACCCTGAACCCCAGGGTTTGCATGAACGTGCCGGCGATAAGCGAACAAAAGATGGCGATTCCGCCCATGCGGGGCAGCGGCTTGCAGTTGATCCGACGACCACCCGGATAGTCCACCGACCCGAGTCGCCACGCAAGGCGCCGGGCGAGCGGAGTGACGAGCAGCGCGATTACGAGCGCCGTGGAAAAGAGGATTACGAATGGTATCCACCATCCCATCGCCGATGCGCCTCCTTCCGTGACAGTCAATCGTTGCTATCTTTCTATTTTTTCTTACATCGCCGACATGTCAAGACTGTTCTTATGCAACAAAAGCCCTACTATGTAGTTAGCGTTTCCTGCGGTGCAAACTGGGTGAACCGACAAGTGTTGTTTGGGAGTCCATATCTCGTGCTCAGTACAGGGATCCTCCGTTGTTGGGGAAGCTGGAACAGGCGACGAGGACACCCACCTTTGAGAGGTGGGTTCATAATAGCAACCGCAGGGGCGCTTTTTGTGTTGGCTTAAGGACGGCGGTACGCTATCCTTTTAACACGATGATACGTGTACGGTGCAAGAAGGGGAGTGGCGTCTACATGGCTCAGATGGGACAAACGCAGGCTAAGCCTACGTCGCGCTATGTCGACTCTCTCGATGGTCTGAGGGCACTCTGTGCCTTGGGTGTTATTGCCTATCACATGCGACTGAGCTGGTGTGGGGGAGGACTCCTAGGTGTAACGGTTCTCTTTGTGCTTTCGGGCTATTTGGTGACCGCGGGACTCATGCGCGAGTTCAGCAAGACGCGGGGCACCATCAGTCTCGGCTCGTTTTGGCGTCGTCGCATTGCCCGGCTCATGCCGACCTGCCTCGTGTTCGTGGCGGTGACGGGGGCGGTATGCGCATTCGCCGATGCAGCGCTCTTCACAAAGATGCGACCTGACATCGTTCCCGCCCTTCTGATGGTGATTAACTGGACAAAGATCTTTAGCAACGAGTCGTACTTTGCCGCAGCGGGCAATCCTTCGCCGCTGACGCATTTCTGGTCACTTGCCATCGAGGCGCAGTTCTATCTCATCTGGCCGCCGATCTTTTACCTGTTGATGCGCAAGAAGGTCCCGAGGCGGACGGTGTGTGTCGGAACACTTGTGGCAGCTCTTCTTTCCGCACTGCTCATGGCGTTGCTGTACGTTCCCGGTGCCGACCCGTCGAGGCCGTACTACGGTACGGACACGCGTGCGATGAGTCTGCTTCTGGGTTGCTGGTTGGCCATCGTCTGGCCTTTTGATCGCATGAGCAAGAGCAGGGCGCGTCATCTCGAGGGCTTCGCCGCTACCGTTCCAATCCTCATCGGTCCATTATGCGTTGTCGGCATCGTGCTCATGATGCTCTTCACGGAAGGCTACACGGCTTTCTCGTACTATGGGGGTTTCCTGCTCTGCTCGCTCTTGTCGGTCGGCGCGATTGCGGGACTCGTTCCCGATCGCAGCTATTTCGCCAAGGCCATGTCGTGGAAGCCGCTTGCATGGATAGGCTCGCGCTCGTTTGCCATCTACGTGTGGCATTACCCGCTCTTGGAGCTCATGAATCCGCTCAACAACACGACGGGCATTCCATGGTGGAAGCTTCTGCTCGAGCTAGTCATCATTTTGGTGGTAGCCGAGATGTCGTATCGTTTCGTGGAGGTACCCTTGCGTAAGCTGGGCCGTCCCGCTCGCGAAGGTGCGGATGCGGAAGGGTCGAGCGCTCAGGTGCCACTCCGTGCGAAGCTTGGCGTTGCGGCTCCCGCGTTAGCACTCACATTGATAGGTGCTGCGTTCACCGTGTATGGACTTGTCACGGTAGATCCCGTGACGATAGCGGGCGACAGGCCCGAGGAGCGCAAGGTAATGCATACCTCGCTCAAGAAGCCCTTGCAGGATGGTGTCTACGATGTCGTGTTTATCGGCGACTCGGTGTCGCTCGGTGCGAACGAACAGCTCAACGAGGCCTTCCCGCATGGACTCATCGACACGATGGGTGAGCGTCAGGCATATGATGCCATTGCTGCATTGCGTGACTACATTAGTCAGAAACCAAACATCGTGGGGGATCAGGTAGTCATAAGCATTGGCACCAACGGCGTGTTGACGCAAAGCGATTTGGATGAGATGCGTGCACTCGTGGGCAAGGATCGCGATCTGTGGCTCGTGAACCTGCGCAGTCCCAACGCCAAGGACATAGACAACAATGCACTCATCGACGAGTATGTGGAGCACTATGACAACGTGCATCTTATCGACTGGAACGGTGCGACCGAGGGCCATGAGGACTGGCTCATCGAGGACGGTATCCATCTCACGTGGGACGGAAGAGACGCTTTCGCAAAGCTCGTAGTGGACACCATGGAGTACGAGATTCCTGATGATACAAATACCGTCTACGACGTTACCTTTATGGGTGATACCGTAAGCCTCGGTGCTGCTGACGCCTTGGCGAAGGTCTTCCCCAAGGGCATCATCGACACGGCAGACGGACGCAAGTCCCAAGATGTCATGAAAGCTTACCTTAACTATGTGGATCAGGACGTCATCGGCACCGCTGTCGTCCTGGCTATCGGCAACGAGGCACAGCTCTCGGCAAACGACGTGAGCGACTTTGTGAATGCCGTCGGCAAGGATAAGGACCTTTGGATTGTCAACGTGCGAGGAGGGTCTTGGCAGGATCCGAACAATCAGATGATTGAAAACGCAGCTACCACTCCGAACGTGCAAGTCATTGACTGGTTCTCCGCCTCGAAGGATCACGATGACTGGTTTGAGGCCGATGGCATACATCTGACTGAGGAGGGTATCGCCGCCTACGTGAGTCTCGTCAAGGAGAAGGTCAAGGTTCGCAATCCCGATGCAGAGCCCTCCGAGAACGAGGAGGAGATCGAGGAGATGTACGGCTCGTACGACTACGTCTACAGCTATACCAGCGACTCTGATGATTCAAGCGATACCGAGAGCACTGATGAGTCTGGGACGAGCGAGTCCAGCTCAGGCGACAGCGAGGATGCCAGCGGTAGCGGAAGCACCTCTGACAGTGATGAGTCCACATCCGAGACGGGGTCTGACTCGAGTACGACGAAGTCGGATTCGAGTACAGGGTCTGATACGAGCACTAGCGATTCGGACAGCACAAGCAAGGATTAGGCTCTCTTTACACCGGTGGCATCGAAGGCGGGGACAAAGCTCTCGCCAACGGTGCCGCCCTCCTGCCACCAGATGTTCTCGAACCCGACCTCGTCAGCATGGCATACGACGAGGTCGTATTCTTCCTCGCTCACGGCGTTCTGGAGTCCGTCTTTGCGTGTGCGGCATCGAGCATTTGGCGTGTATTGGTTCATGATCGAGAGGTCGACTTCGTTGCCCGTGATATCCCATACACGGCTCACGACGGCGCATGAGTCATCGGCGTGGCCAGGCAAGACGAGGTGGCGCACGATGATGCCCTGAAGCATCGTTCCGTCAGCGGTTATGCGACGCCCACCGCGAGCCCTGAGCAGGGACAGCATCTCTGCGAGCGCGTCCGACGCGATGGCCGGGTAGTCACCGGCTCCCGAGAGTTGTCGTGCTAGGTCACTTGAGGCGTATTTGAAGTCGGTCAGCCATATGTCGATGACGTCGCCAAGTTCGCGAATGAGCCCAGGCTGCTCGTATCCCGAGGTGTTGCATACGATGGGAATCGCAAGCCCGTCTTCGCGTGCGCGCTTGACGGCGGTGATGACGTGCGGGGTGTAGTGGAGCGGTGTCACGAGGTTGATGTTGAGGGCGCCTTGGTCCTGAAGCTCGAGCATCATCTCGGTGAGGCGGTCTGTGCTTACCCCGATGCCGAAACCTTCGTGCGAGATGGTCTCGTTCTGACAAAAGACGCAGCGAAGCGGGCATCCGGAGAAAAATATCGCTCCTGATCCAGTCTCACCCGAGATGGGAGGTTCCTCCCAGAAATGCAGGGCGGCACGAGCAACCAGAAGCTCGGATGTGCAGCCGCATACGCCTCGCTGACCTTCCGTCCGCCGTGCTCCGCAACGACGTGGGCAGAGCGTGCATTGCTCGTAGGCGCTAGCATCTAGTCTCATGTCTCATCCCGTCCTCTAGCGATAAAAAAAGACCCGGCCGCCGCCAGGTCCAGAAAGCTTGGTGGAGATGAAGGGATTCGAACCCTCGGCCTCTGCCTTGCGAAGGCAGCGCTCTCCCAACTGAGCTACATCCCCGAAGCAACGAATAGTCTGGCAGGAATGCGCGCGCGTGTCAAGAAGTTTTTGGAGGCACACAAGATGTGCCGCTCGGGGGTGACACATTAGCTGTTGGCTAATGCGCGCTTGGACAATTGAGCGTAAGGTATGGAGGACACTTAGGAGTCGCTAGGGATGGGAGATCACGTCATCTTGGGTGATGCTATCAAAGAGCTCGCCTGAGAAGAAATCCGAGAGCGAGATACCAAGGCCATTGCTGATGCGCTCGATGTTGACGGCAGAGACGTTGCGCTTGCCCGTCTCGACCTCGGCCAAGTAGGAGCGCGAGAGGCCGATGCCGTACGCGAGCGCGTCCTGTGTGAGACCTCGCTCCGCCCGTATTTGCTTTATGCGTAACCCGATGCGGGTGCGGATATCGATGTCACTCATGCCTTGTGTCCTTTGAGATGCGTTCTTTAATGTTCGATGCTCCAACCCGTAAAGAAACCTCTTCATACGTGACATTTTTTCCATGTGGGGACAACATGCGCTACACTTGTTCACGGATGAAAGGGGCGAATTATGACAGGTGGATCCTATTTCTTCACTTCTGAGAGCGTGACCGAGGGACACCCCGACAAGATGGCGGATCAGATCTCTGACGCCGTGCTCGACGCGATACTCGCCAAGGAGGCGCGGCTCGAAGCCGAGGGCTATGTCTCACCGACCAACGTGCCGGCTTCGCTCGCGAACGTGCGTTGTGCCTGCGAGACCTTCCTCACGACGGGCACGGTCATCGTGGCGGGTGAGATTCGTACGCAGGCCTATGTCGACGTGCAAAAGATCGTGCGCGACACGGTACGGCGCATCGGCTACGACCGCGCAAAGTTTGGCTTCGACTGCGAGACCTGTGGCGTCATCAACATGATTCACGAGCAGAGTCCCGACATTGCGCAGGGCGTGGACGGTACGTATGCTCGCGAATGCGCGGACGAGCTCGAGCGCATCGGCGCGGGCGACCAGGGCATGATGTTTGGCTACGCGTCGGACGAGACCGACGTGCTCATGCCGATGCCCGTATATTTGGCTCAGCGCATGGCAGAACGACTCGCCGCAGTGCGCAAGGATGGAACCTTGGGCTACCTGCGTCCCGATGGCAAGACGCAGGTGACCGTGCGCTATGAGGACGACGAGCCGGTCGAGGTCTCGGCTGTGGTTGTCTCCACGCAGCATGCGCCAGAGATCGAGAGCATGGACGTTATCAAGAACGACATGCTGCAGCATGTGATCGGTCCTGTTCTTGATGCCGCGGGCATAGCATGGGCTGACGCCGAGATTTACGTGAACCCGACCGGGCGCTTCGTCGTGGGCGGTCCGATGGGCGACACGGGTCTGACCGGACGAAAGATTATCGTGGACACCTACGGTGGTATGGGCCGACATGGTGGCGGTGCCTTCAGTGGCAAGGACTGCACCAAGGTGGATCGCTCGGGTGCCTATGCGGCGCGTTGGGTGGCAAAGAACGTCGTGGCTGCAGGCTTGGCGCGTCGCTGCGAGGTGCAGATCGCTTACGCCATCGGCGTGAGCCATCCGGTTTCCGTGCTCGTGACCACCTTCGGGACCTCGACGGTTGACGAGCGAGTTCTGGAGCGTGCGGTAAAGAAGGTCTTTGACCTGCGCCCCGGTGCCATCATCCATGACCTTGACCTACGCCGTCCTATCTTTGAAAAGACAGCCGCCTACGGCCATTTCGGTCGCGAGGATGCTGACTTTACGTGGGAGCGCACCGACCGCGTCGAGGAGTTGCTTGCCGCTGTCAAGGAGCTCTGATGTCAAGGGCGCAGCGCATCGTAGACATGATTCTTGGTGGCGAACGCTATGCGAACTCGAAGCTCTTTGGGGACAAGGTCTATGTGGACGAGCCCATCCTGCGTACGGGAGCGCGTGCGTACGGCAAGCAGGAGACGAGCGTGGCGAGGCCGCGACAGCGACGCGTGTCGCTGCCTGAGCGCTACCGCGAGGTGCGCCGTCTCGCGCGCGGGCGCAAGAAGGGCGTGTGGGGGTATCCTTACGTAACCGATGCCGCGAAGCTCTTTGTGGAGCAGGCGCGTCTCTTGGCTGACTACGAGGATGACTATCCCGAGGAACCGGATCCCTATGGGTACACGGGGGCCACTCCCACCTACGAGGATTTGAGCGACAACGACCTGCGCTGCTACGTGGCATGGCGGACGCGACTGCGGGCGGGTGAGGAGACGGTCGCGCCGGGGACGTTTTGGCGCATCTATGCCTTTGAGATTATCTGCGGTGTCGGCATGGAACCGGGTCCTGCGGGCCTCGAGGCCCTGTCGCGCATCGGTGCGGATGACCCGATGCTCGGTGTTGTGCGCGACCAGGTCAAACGCTGGACGCACGACTACGCAATCTACTACGGCATCGACTCCTCACTCGTCTCGGGCATCGCGACTTCGGCAAATATTCAGGCAGTGTCGACGCTCGACCGGGCGGAGCGTGCGCTGCTCGAGCCATGCGGTCAGGTTACGTGGCCCGAGCGTCCTCAGGCGGGACTGCCCTCATCAGAGGAGCTGCTTGACGCCTTGATTACGCTGTCGCGCTACCGTGCCGACAAGTCGAGGTTCTTTCGTGCGCGACGCGAGGATGTGGCATGGGTTGCCTGTCGGGTGTATGCCGATATGGTTGCGCACTGCGCCAAGCGTCGCAAGACGGGCTTCGTCGAGGGAGCCTTCGGGCCAGCGTCGCGCGTGTCGTACACGATGTTTCCCGGTGCGATGTTTTGGAGCGAGGCGAGCCACCCCGACACGACCTACGAGCTGAGTGCCACTGAGCGCTATGTGTGCATGCGGGGCTTCTGGTGGCGTGAGCTGCCGTGTCGCCGTGCCGAAAAGAGCGACGAGATCGGGGCGTTACTTCATGCCATCGATTGCCGCATGCGTCGTGCGACCGGTGACAAGCATGGCCTCAAGGACAAGCCGCTGCCCAAGTACCAGGGCAAGTTCGTGGATACGCGCATTGCCGAGCTGCTGGCGATGCGCGAGGCAGAGGAGGCGGCTCGCATCACAATCGACCGCAAGGCACTCGGCTCCATCCGCTCTGCTGCCGCTCGTACGCGCGAGGCCCTGCTCACCGACGATGAGCGCGAAGAGACGCCTCAGGCGATAGCGGCAATGGGCGGGGAGGCCGTCGTTGAGCAGACGTTCGAGTTGCGTGGTGTGGAACCCGAGGGAGCTTCTTCCGACGGTTTGCGGACGGTGGAAGAGGAGCGTTCCTCGAGGTCTGCGGAAGAGCTGCCGCTTGATGATCGGCAGATTGAGCTCTTGCGTGCGTTGCTGGACGGGGGTGCGCTCGATGGCTTCGACTCCCTCTATGTGACGCTTGCCGTAGACGACATCAACGAGGTGTTTCTGGATATCGTGGGAGACACGGTCGTCGAGTTCGACGGAGAGGTGCCCGCAATCATCGAAGACTACGAGCAAGAGGTGCGCGACGCCCTTGGCTGAGCACGTCTCAGGCGAAGCGGATTGTCATGCGAAGGGTTTTGTCGCCTCGGGTTGCGTCGATGTGCCAGCCATGTAGCTCCACGATCTCGCGTGCGAGGGCGAGGCCGATTCCCGTGCCGCCGTTCGTGCCCGTGTGGAAACGGTCAAAGAGGTAGGGCATCTCAGCCGCAGACGGTATGTCGCCGTCGTTCTCGACTGCGAGCTCATGTTCGTCAAGGCGCACGCTCACGTAGCTATCCGCGTGGCGCACGGCATTCGAGATGACGTTTTCCAGCGCATGCGCAAACAGGTCTGGATCTGCTCGCATGACGACTTCCTTGAGTTCCAGGCGCACTTCTATCCCGCGGGTTCGAACGAGCCCCTCGAACGGCATGAGGCAGTCCACGATGGCGATGCTGGCATGCTTGGGGTCGACGACGCCCGCCGCCGATCCCTCCGCGTAGCCTCGTATGGCTGCTAGAGGCGTCTTGAGCTCGTGCGACATGTTTTCGTAGAAGCGCTTTTGCGCGGCGTTTGCCTCGTCGATGCGTCTGCCTGCCCTCCATCCGGCCCATGCGGCAATGAGGCCTCCCACTACTGCAATCGCCAAAAAAGCGAGGTTCACGACGCCGATGAGGCTGAGCTGTGCCGTCACGTCGACGTAGGCAATCGCGTAGCGAATATCTTCGCTGCTGAGGCTTATCGCCTTCGCGTAGCATGTGCCGTCCTTTAGGTCTGCTAGCCACAAGACGCCCTGATCGTCTTGCTGAGCACACCATGCGACGAGTTCTCGCTCCATCTCGGTGAGGGCGAGGTGCCCGTATGGCTCCCTCGCACGTTGCCCCGACCTGTCGCGCCGGTCGGGAATAGGCTCCACCAGCTGCCAGTCGGACGTGGCCCAGATGACCTCGACCCTGCGCGTCGCGAGCGGCTCGTCGCCGTTCTCCCAGCCGAGCGTCTCGTCGATGGATGTCGCCGCCTCGCTGGCAAGCTGCCAGCGCTCAAAGACGTTGAACGCCAGCGTCGCAGCGCCCAACGCTGCCACGACGCTCAAGACACCGAGCAGCGACAGCCGAAGTGGCAGCGAGATGCGAGGTCGTGTGCTACCGCCCATCGTCTTGGCCCTCACGCTGCGGGACGACGAGCTGGTAGCCGAATCCCCACACCGCCTTGATGGAGACGTTGCTCTTTGCTGCGCGGAGCTTCTTGCGTACGTTGCGCACGCACTCGTCGGTCACGCGGGTCTCGACTTCGGCCGTGATGCCCCATACCTCTTCGAGGAGCGTGGTGCGCGAGACGGCGCTGCCATTGGCCGCGAGCAGGCACTTGAGCAGCGAGAACTCGTTCATGGTGAGGGCCAGGTCTCGTCCCGCCGCCTTGGCGCTGTGCGTGGATTCCGACAGCGTGATGTCGCCAAAGGAGTATTCGCCGCCCTCCGCCTTGGGAGTTCGGCCCATGTCGACGCGGCGTAGCAAGGCCTTCACGCGCATGACCAGCATCGCGGGAGAGAAAGGCTTGATGAGGTAGTCGTCTCCGCCGATGGCGAGGCCCTGCATGTAGTCCATCTCGGAGTCCTTGGCCGTGAGGATGATGATGGGCACGTTCGAGACGGCACGCAGGTTGCGGCATACGGTGAGGCCATCCGTTCCCGGCATCATGATGTCAAGTATCACGAGGTCTGGCTCCAGGATCGCGAACTCCCGCGCGAGCTCGTCGCCAGTGGGGAAGAGGCGCACCTCGTAGCCGGCCGCATCCAGAAATGCGCCGAAGACCTCGAGCAGCGCTGGGTCATCGTCTGCTAGGTAGATGAGCTTTCGGTTCTGTGCCATGGTCCTCTCCCTTGTCTCGTGCGTTGTCAGACCACATTATGCCCGTTCTTGCGGCGAACGCGCGAGGAGAGGTGCTCCTCGCGCGTGTCCGGTTGGTGCGTTTATCCTGCGTTGGTTGCCGTCTCTCTATGAAGTGACGCTCTTGTCCGTGCCCTTCTGGTCGCTGTTGGCCGAGTCTTGCTTCTGTCCAGGGCCGCCTGCGTCGCGGGAGGGTCCACCTTTTCCTCGTGAGCTTTGACCGTAGACCTGCTCCTCGAGGGAGTCGAAGCGTTCGCGCTCCTCGTCACTCAGGCCTTCCTTCTCATAGAGCTCCTTGACCTTCTTTTGGACGGCAGATTCTTTCTCGTACAGCTTTTCGTACTCGGCGTAGTCTGAGTCCGAGAGCGTGGCCTTCATGTTTGCCAGGTGGGCCTTCTCCTCGAGGGTCTCAAGACGCTCAAGCTCCTCGTCTGTCAAGCCGCTGGTCTGCTTCTGTGCGTCCATCTTGTCGTAGAGTTCCTGGAGTTCTTTCTGGTCAGCCTCAGAGAGGTTCGTGAGGTCCTCCCTGTGGTGGCCTCGCCGACCCATGCGTAGGTCCCCAGGCATGTCGGCTGGCCTGTCGTCGTCGGCGGGCTTGCTACTGTCCGCGGGCTTGCTGTCGTCGGTTGCTGTGTCCTTCGAGGCGTCAGTGTCTTTGGAGTCCTTCGTGGTCTCAGACGTCGCGGACGACTCCGCTGGCTTGTCGTTCGCAGCATAGGCGATCATCGGCGCCGCCACAAACATGGTTCCGATGAGCATGCCTGTCACCGCCCATGCCGCAATTGCCATGTGGGACATATTCTTTCGATCCTGCATCTTGCGTACCTCCTTGCTTGGTTTCAGGCGTTTGTGCCTGCCGTATGCCCTGTTGCATCGGCTGATAAGAGAATACGATTGAGGGCCGTGGGGAATCCCCCGTGGCCCTGCAAGGAAAGTGTCAAGAAAGTGTCAGACGGACAAACGACCCCGTCCCCGCTGTCCGGTTAGTCGGTCTCGTTTTGGGCGCGGCGGCGTTCGTAGGCTAGGGCGGCGGCTCCGAGGGCGGCGAGACCCGCGCCTAGCATGCCTGAGGGGGATTCGTCGGCTGTGTGGGGCAGGTCGCTTCGCTCGACTGTCGTGCCGCCGGAGCTTGCGTTGCCACCCGTGCCACCCGAGGCACCACCCGTGCCACCCGTGCTGGGATTGCCCTCCCCTTCATCTGACTCAGTCGTCGGCGCGGGCGAGAAATCCATCGCGATGCCGGTCTGCGACACAACGAGCGTGTCCATGTGCCGCTGCCTGAGATCCTGGTCGTGCTGGGTTCGCGACTGGAAAACCTTGTACTCGCCGGGTTCGATGTGGAACTCGATGGCCTGTGCGTCCAGGCTTTCCGCCACGGCTTCGGGTCCGTCGGCTTGGCCCGACAGCGCCGACTTGCCTGCCACCACGCCGTCGCTTGCCACAAAGAGGATCATCTTTTCGCCCGGCTTCCAGTCCTTGGGGGTCTTCACCTCGCAGAGGTACACCGACGTCTTGCCGGGCGCCAGGGAGTAGTCGGGCTCCAGGTTCGTGAGGCCGCCGTTGCCGTCGGAGCGGTTGTAGTTGGACTCCTGTATCGTGTCGGGCCCGAAGACCACCTGCGCCGTCGCCCCGTCCACGCGATAGAAGCTGTCGGTCGCCTCGTCATAGTCGCAGAGCGTGAGCGAGCACCCCGAGAGGTATGCGTTGCCGTCGTTGCGCACCGCCACGTGGAACTTGATCGACCCGCCGGGGGTCACGAAGGGGTTCGGCGCCTCGCAGGCCGTGGCTGTCGCGCAGCTCACGGGCGGCACGGCCGTGTACCAGATGTCGGCTGCGTGGTAGAGGGGCAGATCCTGGGCGTTGCGCTCTCCCGTGTCCACGTACTCGGTGCGCAGCATCTCGACCACGGCGCCCTCATTCGTGTCCACGACGCAGAGCGAGTCCGTGTCGGTGTCCATGTCCGCCACGACGAAGGGGTCGGAGAAGTGTCCGTCACGGATGCGGCAACCCATGATCTGGTAGATGGCTTCGCTCGCCACCATGTCCGTCTTTGCTTGTGCGTTGGGAACGCAGTCCTCGTACTCGTCGCGCGTGTGCGGCCAGAAGATGTAGGTTGCCTCTGGATTGACGGCGAAGTTTACGACGTTGAAGCCGGAGGGACCGAAGGGCGCCGTCTGCATCTCGGGCGTGGGGTCGTTCGACCATGTGACTTTGTGAAGCGTCCATTTGGAGTAGTCCCGCTGGTCAAAGGGCAGGTCGAGCTGTGCGGGGTCGTCCGGGAACGAAGTGAGGAAGAAGTCATGCCCAGGATACTCTACCAGTCGGATGGAGGGGTCATAGTCCCGGCATCGCTTGATGCTCGTTATGACGTTTATGGCGCCCTCGGGGGTGTAGATCGCCACGTATTTCTCAATGGAAATCAGGATGTAATGAGCGCTCTCGGAGCCGCGCAGCATGAGCGTGTAGACCCAGTTATGCTTGGAGGCATCCTCTCGGTAGTAGGAGAGCGTCTGCTCGTATGCGGTGGTGTCGGTTATTTCGCCGATGAGCTTCGCAAAGTCTTCGTGTTGTGGCGCGATTATCTGGCAAGTAGGGAACCAGTTGACAAAGAGCAGGCCGACGCTCACTTGGGCGCCCTCTCCTAGCGCCTCTTCTCGCGTGGCCGCACTTCTGTCGAGGAACGTCACGATGCTTTCGGAGCTCAATCCCAGACGCGTTATTTGTATGCTCATGATGCTATGGAATGCATTCGTATCCCCACCTATGAGCTCGTTGCCCTTGCGGGAGAGCGTGTTGATGTTGACCGGACGCAAGGCGCTGCCACCATACATGAGCTCGTCGTGCGTAAGCTTCATGCAGGTAAAGACAAGGTCGGTGGCGGCGCTCGCAAGCGTCGTGTCCTCGCTCGCCCTTCTGCCGGATATGATCACGAGCTGTAGATCGCTGTAGTCTCCTTGGTCTATCCGTTCGACGTCAAAGTCGTAGTCATATAGGTCCTCGTGAGGCATGTCGGCGATGCCGGTGACAAACTCGATCACGTGCGAGGTGCCCTTTGCGCTGCCATGGATGCAGTTTGCGATGACGCGAGTTCGCACGCGGTTTTCACTGCCATCGTTGATGCTGACAGAGGCCAGGCGGAAGGTCCAGGTGGAGGACTGGTGATCTAAGGGCTTAAGATTGCTGACGGTGACTGCCTTGATGCGGGAGTCTCCAAAGACGTGGCTGTCGTCTTGGCCAAAGAGCCTCACGTCGGAAGAGGGGCGGATGCCGCCACGTACGCCGAGTGTCGCCACGCCGGGGTTGGGCAGGTCGGTGTCGGCCATGGCGGTGAGCCAGGTGGCGGACATCGACGCCTCGCTTGTCGCCTGGGCTTCGAGTTCCTTGTCCGCGGTGGCGTTCGTGTATGCGGTGACGTCAATAACCTCGCGCGTTGCCGGATCCTCATCCGCGACGACGGCATCCTCGCTTGTCAGGGCTTCGTCGACGCTTGACGGCTCCTCTGCAACCGCTTCGGGTGTTTCGTCCCCCTCAGTCGCGAGCGGGGGAGTGACGTCGGCGATGGTCTCGGACTCCTCCGATGCCCCTTCGGCGGGCACGTCCTCGCCAGTCGCGGGCAGGGGTGTGCCCTCGGCGACGGTCGATGGCGTCTTCTCCGCGCCTGCATCCTCGTTGGCCTTTGGCTCTCCCCAGGTATAGACGACGTACCTTAGGGGCGTGCCGTCCTCTAGCTGTCCCTCGACCTCGGTGGCGGCGGAGTTCCAGTCTCGAACAAAGGCCTCGTTATCTGCTTGCGCCGAGAGCGTCGGTGCGGTCACGTTCGCCTCCAGCGTTTGGGCCAGCATGGTGTCCGTGATGGGCTCGAGCTCGGCGAGCAGATGTTCGAACGACAAGTCGGCAAGGCCGCTCATGGCGTCTGCCTCCGCCTGTGCGACGAGGTTCTTTCCTTCCCAGTTGTCATAAAAGTTTTTGAACTTCTTGTTGTAGAGCGTGAAGTTCTGGGTAAAGAGAAAGAGCTCGATGACGAGCGAGATCTGTGCTGACCAGCCGGCCGTCAGGTGCGGGTTGGGAAGCGATTTGGGCTGGGTTCCCATGGGTACGCCAAGGAAGAGAGACAGTGTGATGGCACCCTTCACCGAGATCGACGCAATGCCGCGGATGCCCACGCCAACGGACAGCGACGGCGTGATGTTGAAGCTCATGGTGAAGCCGGTGTTCGCATAGTCGAAATGCCAGCGCGAGAAGTCGAAGATGGCGTCGATGAGTTTCTCGTCGGCATTCTTCCTTGTGGAGTAGGTACCCGCCGACAAGCCAAAGATCAGGCTCGCGTCGAGCGCGAAGGTGATGAGCACGGGGATCGGCCCGGCAAAGAAGTTCTCGGTGATGGTGAAGTTCAGGCTCGCAAAGATTTGCCCCGCCACCTCGCCCTGAAAGAGACCTTTAGCCGAGTCCCACTTCGCGAGTGCCATGAGTTGGAAGTTGATGTCGATGGAGAAGGACTTGAAGAGGTCGATCTGCTGCACGGCGCCTGGTTTGGAGACGAGCGCGTTGGTCTTGTCGGCCATGGCCTTGAGGGTCTTGACCTTCTGATTCCACTGACTTTGCACCGAACTGCGTGGGTAGCGGCCCCAGCCGCTCGGCTCGTCGTTACCCTTGTCGTTGCGGTAACCCCAGAGCGGTACCTTGAGGGTGATTTGTACGAGGCCAAAGGGGTTCACGTAGATGTCGATGGGCAGTTGCGGCATCCAGAACGAGAGGTTGCCGCCGCCTATGATGGGCACGCTGTCCGGCCAGACGATGCCGATGCCTGAGGTGCTGGTCTTGGACACGTTGATAGCATTGAGCTTTTGGTTCTTCTTGTCTGCAGGTTCTTCCACGACGCCTTCGGAAATGGTGCAGGCGAGTGGCCAGCTGTAGGACGTGCCGTTCTGCGTTACGACGAGCTTGAGCTTGGCGCCCGCGGGCAGGCAGGCTGCGTCGCCCGTCTTCAAGAAGGGCGCCTTGAGGCTGGCGTTGGCAGGGGTGCCGTAGATGGGTTCGTCCACGTACTTGTCCACGTATCCCGTGACGACTCGCCCCATGAAGTCGTTTCCGTAGACGGGCTCGAGTCCTGCCCACACGCGCCTCGTCCCCACCTGCGTGCGCTCGCCCATGACAGCTGGCGTGCTCTGGCGAGGGCTCGTTTCGCCGTCCACCCACAGCTCGATCGTGGCAGCGCCG
>ONMP01000163.1 GCA_900318935.1 uncultured Actinomycetes bacterium | reverse complement strand
AGTAGATGCCCGTCACGCCTGTCGAGGGGTCGACGCTGGAGGCGAACGTGAATCGCCTCGAAGCCGCCCTCGTTCGCAACAACATACCCTACGGCAAGAACTCGTGCGACCTGTCCGCGCTCGTACGCGAGAACGACGTCGACGCGAGCAAGCGCCCGACCCACGTCTGCGAGAAGATACGATGCCCCCGGTGCTCGGAACCCATCGAGACCACGGGCACCCTGTCGCTGCAACCAGACGGCAGCATACTGCGCACGACGATGTGCGCCTACTGCGACACGTACGTCTCCCTCAGCTACGAGCCCACAGGACTCGTTCGCGTCCCCCGACGCATCGGCTGAGCGCAAGTCGAGGACGCTGCGCGACGACTTGATGGCACCGGGCTTCGCGAGGGGCTCGGTGCCATCGTCACGCCATTACGCAAGAAACTAAATCCCAAACAAGAAAGGACTGTGACGATGGACAGCACGACAACCAAAGACGACCGTCCAACCGAGGAGCTGATCGCAACCGTGACCGCTCAGGAGCTGCAGGATGCGGTTCGCAAGGCCGAGCACGCTCGCAAAATCTACGACAGGCTCGTCACGGAGTTCCTCGGAGTGGCGTAAGCCTATGACAAGCGCGGCATCTGACGCGTCACCGTCAGAGCATACGTCAACTGCTAACTGCCCCATCAAGCTCATGGCAGCTAATCATGACTAAAAGAGAGGGATCACGCACGATGAGAGTACAAGACTTCATACTGGACGAGGCGCCACCCGTCGGGCCAGCCGACACGACAGACCCGACCGACGCGAAACCGAAATCACGACAGAGACAACGAAGCCCAGTCACGTACGAGGTGATGCGTGACGAGGACGGGCTTGGTGCGACGATAGTGCGCGCATGCGGGCGCTCGCGTCGCGAACTGCGCGTGGATCTCGAGTCGCGACAGGGCATGAGCGAGTTCTCGAAAGTACTGAGGGGCTGCCGCGAGACGCTCGACGTCGTCCCATGGGCGCTGCCGTTCGACGGCTCGGCACGAGAGCGGATCGCCGACTTCTACGAGGGCATCTCCATCCCACGAGACAACAATGCGATCAAGAGGCTCATACTCGAGGACATCATAGACTTCCCATGGCAGAACCTCTATCACGAGGTACGCGTCGCGCTCACACCTACGGGAAACGCGAACGCACACTCGATGGTGGACGCCATGCGAGCGATACGGGACGCGTCCCGTCGCGTGGGACTCGAGATTCCCGTGCCGTCGGTGGAATACCCGTCCTACGGGACGCAATCCTGGATCAGCTGCCATGACGAGGCGCCAGCTCGCATCGTCAGCGCCGTCCGTCTCGCAGGCACCGAGGGCTTCGCTTGCGCCATCGAGACCTTCCTGCGCGAAGGGTTTGAGATGAGCGAGATAGGCGAGATGCCAACCATCGCGTTCCTGCACCCGCAGCGAACAATCGACTATCTCCACACGGCACCGACGCGAAACGGGTTCGACCGCGACGAGTTCGTGCCGGAGTGGCGAAACGAGCTGCAGAGACAGGAACGTGAGCACGGTCGCGTGACGGAGGCGTTCCCACCGTACCTCCACGAGGTCGCGAGCCGCGATCAGGTGCGCGACATCATGCGAAAGAAGAGGCCGCTGATACAGACCGTCACCCGATGTCGCAAGGAGTCCGAGAGGCTCACCGAGAGGACGGGCCTTCTCTTCGACATGGTGCCGTTGTCGCTTGACATGCTTTACAACATACGCAGCGAGGCGATACGCGTCATGACGCCGGACACGCAAGCCGTCATGACGATGCGAGCGCTCGACCCTGACGAGCCGATCCAGCCCGTCATCGTCGTCGTCAAGCACATCGTCGCCAAGGACGAACGCCAGTCATTCGTGCGACATTCGCGCATGCCGCTATACAAGACGGCGCTACCGCCACGACAGGCGCAGGCATACCTCGACTGGTGCGAGCGTCACGACATCGTTCCCGACCCCGACATGACCGTGCCGGACTCGTCGCTCAAGATTGGCAACAGCCAGAGCGACACGTCGTTCGAGGTGACGCTCTCCAACGGAATCGACGCGGTCGTCACCCGGCGTGCCGACAAGGACGAGCGACAGCTCGTGCTCCTCATGAGCCAGAGACAGTTCTACATGAGGAACCTTCGCACGCAGAAGGTGTCGCCCCTCAACGAGAGGACGCTCCGACCGTTCCTGAAGGGAATCGACTCGCTCGAAGGGAAGCCCGTGCCATGGGTATGCCGTTTCGTGGACGCACCCTGGTTCGCAAGGGGCCTGACGAGGGTGCTCGCGAAACGAGAGTTCTGCAATCTCGCGCAGAGGGGCGTCGTCAGCATAGGTGTGGACGAGCTGCGACGGGAAGCCAAGGACGGCTACACGTCGACGGGATACGAACCCTTCGTGGCTCGGATGCATGCGGCGAGCGAGCACATCAAGTCGCCTGTGTTCCGACAGCTGTGGACGATGTGCGAGCGCACCTGCGACCGCAGGATCCTCGCGAGGGAGTTCGGGCACGAACTGACGAGAAAGGAGACTCAGCTGCTGAACTCCGACTTCGTGTACGCGTTCGCAGACAAGTTCGGCGTGCAACCCGCGCTCGTCCTTGCCGAGCGCTATCTCGCCGACTGGGTGACACGATACGCGTACTGCCCCGGGTCGATCGCAAGCTGGTCGACACGACTGTTGGACCAGCTGGGCGAATGCGACTACCGGCGCGTGATCGACTACCTGTTCGAGACATCGATACACGAGCATATATCCATGGACACCATCGTCACGATGTGGGATGACTCGCTCCGCATGCAGCAGATGAGCGATGGCCGCATAACCGAGCGTTACCCGAAACACCTCTACGCGACGCACGACCGCCTCGTCCGCGAGAGACGCAAGAAGGATGCCATGGAACGCGATCAACGGCTGTCAGGCGCCTTCGAATCGCGCGCACAAGAGCTTGAGGGGCTCTGTGCCATCGACGAGCACTACCTCATCAGACCCCCCAAGAGTCCCAACGAACTCCTTGACGAGGGCCGCCAGCAACAGAACTGCGTCAGCACGTACGCGGACATGCATGCAACCGGACGCACAACGATACTCCTGATGCGTGACGCGAAGCGACCCGACAAGAGCCTCGTCACGATCGAGGTGTTGAACGGTTACGTCTCACAGGCGAAGACGCGGTTCAACGGAAAGCTCACGAAGAACCAGCACGCGTGGCTCCGACAATGGGCCGAGCGAAACCACATCCGCATGTGACGGATGCCGAAGGGGAGGGACGACGTGTCGTCCCTCCCCTTTTTTTCCGACACCGATGAGTCGGGCGCGCTAAGGCATGTCAGCCGACAGTCCACGTCTCGTCGCTCGTGCGCGCATAACGCGAAAACCGGAAATCTCGCCACCTCGGGTCGGTCGACACTCCCGCCATGTCATCGACGATCGCGCGTCCTATGGCCTCACCCAAGGCCACGGGCACCGCGTTCCCTATCTGCCGGTACTGATCCGTTATGGTACCACAGATACGCCAGTCATCAGGGAATCCCTGCACGCGTCCGTACTCCTCAACGGAGAGCGGACGCGTTCTCGTCGGGTGGCACAATAGCGTGGCGGGCATCGTGGGCGAGGTCACCAGCGTGGAACAAGGACGGTCGGAGCGAATGCGACGGTAAAAGCCCGTCTTGCCACCGCCAAGCCGATAGGACTTGCCCATCGCCTCCTCTTGCAGCTCGGCAGGCAGGTCCTTCCAACACTGACCCTCCGAGAGCATGTCGAGATAGCGCTCCGTTCCGGGACGGAACTCGTTATGATGACCGTCTCCGACGAGACCCCTCGTCGCGTCCGCGAACGTCCTCCAAGGAGGCAACCCCCACGACGGGTCGTCCGAGTGCGTGGGAACCAGCTTGCCCACCTTATGATCCCTGTTCGCGATGAGGACGACCCTTTCGCGCACCTGCGCGGCACCGAAGTTCGCGGCATTGTACAACTCGAACGACACGTGATAGCCAAGACATCCGAGACGATCGAGAACATGACGCAACGCCCCGCCACGAACGGGCTCGCCACCGGACTTCAGGGGCCACGACGCCGACAACAACCCACGCACGTTCTCGATGACGAGGTACGCAGGGTCAAGCGCGGACGCCAACTCGATGTAGCTCAGGAACACGTTGCCACGAGAGTCACCGAACGCACGCCTGGCACCCGCCGTGCTGAACGCCTGACAGGGAGGCCCCCCGAACACGACGTCCACCCGGTCACGCGACCCGAGGCCCGCCATCCGACGCACCTCTTCCGCCGTGAGGGCACAAACGTCCCCGACAAGCGCACCATCAGGCCTGTTCGCCTCGATCGTCATGCGACAACGACGGTCGTTCTCGCAATGCAGCATGGCGGGAACTCCCGCCAGCTCCATGCCGAGGTCGAGACCGAGAGCCCCGGAGAAGAAGCTCAACGCCACGACCTCAGGAGTCTCCTTGCAGACACGAGGATGGTCTGTCGGAACGGGAATGATGTTGTCATCGCTCATATACCGTTCAAGCGAGGCGCCGTCTATCATGTCACGCGACCTCTCGCCTCGAGCCACGCGCAAGTGCCCGGCGTTGACGAGACGGGAGACCCCCGACGAGCTCATGGCGAGCATCCTGCCCGCATCGGCCTTCGTGTAGTTCATCGTGACACTGGCTCCAAATACCTGACGACCTTCCCGGTCTCGGATGCGTACTCAATCTCAGACCTAGTACTGAATCCAATATAGCCACCGACATTGATCACGAAGATCTCATCAGCCATGTCGATTTTACGTCTGTGCATGTCATCCAGCATCTCCTTGGTACCCTCCGTCCAGACCTCATCGTCACCGGAGTGACTGAAGAGACCAACACTGATGACAATGTTGCCATCCAGCGTCAGACGCTTCTGGGCCTCCATGAAGGCATCCTTGAACCGGGTACTGCCGCAGAGCGTGATGACCTTATAGTTTCCGACCATAGCCCACTCCTGTGATTTTTTATTAAATTATGCCCGTAGGAACCACGTACGCACCCTTACACCCGAAACAGCATAATAGAACTCCCTACGTCACGCCTTACGCTTCACTTTGAACTGAATCTCAGACATGAAATTCATACCAGCCATGTCGCTGAACAAGCGAACAAATTCAATACACCACTTGTAAAGCTGCTTCGAATTCCTGTCTGTGTTCACATAATAATCCGTGCCGATAATCTTGCTCTTTCGTCTGAACGCCTTCCAATCCTTAGACACAATACGTGCCTGCTTTGTCGAAAACGCCAAAGCACATTTGTCGAACATACCAGCATCCAACAACCAGAGTTCGCCAAGCAACTTCTCCATGAAAGACGGCCAACTGGAAACAGCCTTGACCGAACCGACCATCACGAGCTGAGTCGGAACACACTCATACAGAGAATCGAAATCCGTATCCAACCCATACCAGACGTCCTCATCAAGGCGACTAGTCACAACATACTCATCAGGTATCGACCAAAGTTCGCAAGCCTTGCCCGCCAACTCGCGAGTACGCTTGTCGATACTATCGAAATCCCATTCAAACTGCTCGCTCAACTTACGCGTATCCAAGAACGACGACTTCTCGTATTGCTCGCGCTTCTTAGCGAACCCGTGATTGCTCAACTCGGAGTTATATGCCGTAAGACACAAATTGCCCAACATATGAACATGCGTGGCATGCTCTGTCTCAATATCAGCAGTACCTACCGACAACGAGCCGAACCACTCATCGTTCAACGTCTGCGGCATAATGTGCTCAACGGTGACAGAGGCGCTTCGTGCAGGAATCTCTTTAGACAAATTACGATTGATTTCATACAAAAGATACGTCACGAAAGAAATATTTTTGGTCTGATACAAATCAGTCCGTGACAAACCCTCAATAAAACTCTCATTTGACACAAACGCCGACTTCGCACCAGAGAAACTTGTCAAAGCCCTACAGAACACCTTGACGGCATCATCATCGTCAGAATAGTTTGCATTGAAACGCTGCAAAAGCAAACACGCGGTCTGTGTACCGATATTGCTCTGCTGTCCAGTCCATGCAGCTCGTGCCCGCACGCAATAACACAACAACGCTTTGGACATATCGACCAAATCAGACAAACTGATACGATTGTCAACATACATATGATGAAGCCACATCAACACCAACGTAGCCGAACGTCCACGCGTGTCATTAAGAATGTTCGAACAAATCCCCGAAAACCCACGAAGCTCCGGACGCACGTTGACGCCATGTATGCATGAGTATGACTCAGAACACGAGAGCATGTCCGACAAAACATCGCCAAAGGAATCGAACTCTCCAGCTATGCTATCGAAAAATTCCTTATAACCATCATACAGCGACTTGTCGTTCAGCTTCCCGCTTCGACCGTTACGACCAAAAGAATCGCTCTCGCGCTTGATGAGAAGCCAACATAACAAGAACTCTGCCAAATCGTCCTTATCATTATGTGCCAGATAGACGTTTCGCTCAATATACTTCCAGTACTTGTCATACATGACAGTTTGCTCACTGTACGGTAGACGCATCAACACATAATTGCGAACCAAGACATAAGACGACAACGACTTGCCCGTACTGTTGATGCTCTCGAAAATCAACTGCGGGTTCTCATCACCAAGCACAATCTTGATGATACCGAGACCCTCGATAGCCTTGACAATTGCGTCAAGAGAGGTCACACCGTCCTTTAGCTGCTGCTCAACCAAAGAATGCAGATAAAAGTAATTCTCGACGATATGGCTCGACAGCTCCGCCTCGGTGAACATACTCCGCATGACCGACTTATCCCACGCCATAATCTTACGATATGCGCTCTTGTCATTGGCCACAGGACGCAGACGAAGACGCAACGTGTCATCAATCGCGTTCCTGTTTATCAGATAGCGCTCTGCCAGAACACGCTTGCCAAACTTATCAGGCATCAGATCAACAATAGCTCGAAACAACAAGAACAGCGTAGTCATACGCTGTTGACCATCGATGATTACCGTGCCACTCTCGACCTCGTCATCCTGCTTACATATGGCACTACCAATGAAGTGATTCTCGCGATTGCCAGATACTACCTCAAGAATGTCACACCATAGCTGCAGACACTCCTTCTTCTCCCATATGTAGTCCCGCTGATAAACGGGAATCACATAAATCCAGTCAGAGACAGAGAGAAACTCACGAACCTTCGTNNNAAACTATCCTGTCGACTGTTCAACATAAGCCGTGTCTTATGTCCACGCTACATAATCATAGGCTGAGCTAATCGTCCTTATTACTCTTCTTAACATTGCACTTGCGACAAAGCATTTGACAATTACTCGAAATAGTCTTACCACCCTTTGACCACGGGACTATATGATCACCGTGCATCTTATCAAAGTCAAACGACTTGCCACAATCTGCACACTTGCCACCCTGCTCGTTATACTTCAGACGCTTTGTCTGCTCGTCAAATTGGCGCAAATTGAGAACTTTCTCATCGCCTTCAAGAATGTATTCGTAGATGTTCTTACGACATCCGCGCGCAATTTCATCGTCAGACAAAAGCGACTTCAACTGCCCTGCTATAACAACAGAATCCAAATCATCGTCCTTATGAGCGTTATACAAATGTCCCCATTCGACACCTGACATCGTTCTATCATACTTGCCAAATGTCTTCTCAACCCACTTGAAAACGTTCTCAAAATACTCCCAGAGCGCATCAGCATTCGCATCATCCCGATGCTTTTGCATATATGCCACAACCTGTGGCAACTTTTCCTCTGGAGTCTTCAAACGACCGACAATACCCTCTGCCTCAGCATGCCAACGAAATACCGTCTCAAGATAATCCTGCCGCTCACAAGCGCCTTTAAGATACTTCGAATACTTGCGCTTCGCAACACAATTCGGTCGTGAGAACTTCGACTTCGCATCAGTTAACCATCTACCATGATACATGGCATTGCGAATCTCCTGCGGATAAAGTTTCATACCCGCGATATTGATGACATTAAACCAATCAAGCTTCTCGTCCTCCGTACCATCGCAGACATAAACCTCAAGTTCGTAATCCAAGATGACGTCCTTCTGCTCCTGCGTGAGATTGTTGAAGTTCACATCGTCAAACGCATTAAGTCCAGGACGATACACCTTCACAGAAACAGAAGGGTTCGTACAATAACGACAAATCGAGATGATACGCTGTTGTCCATCCAAGACCTCATACGTCTCAACATCCTCACCATCTATATTCATAGTGGTGACAATCTCATCACCATTCGTATCAGTCTCCTTACGCTTAACAAAATATAATATATTAAGCGGAAAACCATTCCGAACAGTATTCAAGACCTTCGACTGTGCAGCATCATCGTAGATAAACTCTCTCTGATACTCGGGACGTACGACAAGACGACCGTCCCACGCAACAACACTACCCTTAATTATGTCTTCCTTGAAACCTCGAATAAGGTCACGCACCCTAAGCTGCATATTCTCGATCGTCATTGCCATAACTCATGACACCTTCTTTCGTGTGAATATACGCGCGTACTTCCGCTTTCCTGCGACATGCCACCCATCACTTCCTGGCGCAAGTAACTCGCCTGATGCAAATCCTCGCATACGTTGTGCGACTCTCTCTCTCGCTCGTTATCACACCCTCTTTATCCTTAATGAGACCATGTGCCTTACACTTGACATCATCTGATACTCTATAATCATTAGCATTGACTATTTCAAACTGTTCAGGACAATATGAATTCATAAACGTGATAGGTACGCCCATCACCCCTGTACAATACTCGAACTCGTCCTGCGCACCAAGAGCCGTTTGTAAGTCTTCTTGCCCGCAATCACACTCGAAGCATTCAAATCGTACGTCCCCGACCTCCCGAACAACTCCTGATACCGTACCTTGCACTCCGCCGTCGTATACACCCGCGTCTTCAGACCATAGAGGTTCTCGTTCTCCACCTGACCGAGTATCTCGAACTGACTCGGATTGTACTGATTCATGAACGTTATCGGAATGCCCATTATCCCGTTGCACCACTCCATCTGTGTCATGTCCAGACTCAACACCTGCGTACCTTCGTCCACACACACACACACATCTCTCGCCAACAGCATTAGCACGCTCATGACCGAGAATAAAACCAGCATCCTCAAGCTGTGAACGATACGAAACAGGAACAAGATACCCAGGCTCATAATCGATGGGAATCTCGGCGACTTTTGACACCTCTATGGCGTCGTAATTATCGTACTTCGGATTGACCTCTGGGTCATAATAATTGCCTGTGAGGTCAATAGTCTCATGACGCTTCGGAATATCAAGGTTGGTAAACCAACAACCAGAAGCTCTAGCATACATAACACCATTAACTATACGATACTGACTACCTTTTCTAGCATTAGACTTAAATTCTTCTTCAATATAAGAAGGAATGCCAAAAAGCATATCTCGACCCATAGGTGTATGCCCAACCCACACTCGATCATTCATCAATAAAGGAAAAAATTCTTTATACGTAATTGCATTTTTATTTCCGATGATAATAAATTTCTTATCGTACTCAACAAGCTGCGCGATATATTCTCTAAACAGTGAAAACGGCGGATTTGTCACCACAATATCAGCTTGCTTCAGCAACTCGACACAACTAGCACTACGGAAATCACCGTTGCTCTCAAGCGGCGTCTTCATCATGCAATCAGGAGTGATAATCTCAGGCAACGTGTCATCATCAGCATCAAGCTCAAGACTATACGTGTAATTCTGCTCATTATAGTCATAATGCGTTGCAATGAGCTTCTTCAAACCCAATGGCCTAAATACACGACAAAAATACCTAACGAACTCGCTCTCAGCAGGATCATCACAATTACAATAAACAACCTTACCTCTGAAATGCTCATTATAATGCTGTAACTCAGCCTCTATGTCCTCACGTCGCGTATAAAACTCATCATTTTTAGCTCGCTTGGCCTTATGCAAATTCGTGTTCGCCATCATCTACTCACTTTCGCCCTCAATTGATGTCGAGCACGACAACGAGCATGCCGACACTTCCCATCGCAAAGTCCCAAACATAGCTATTCCTATCTGTGCAGCAAAGCTTCACCAGCATCTAACAGACAAAGCATAGCATCAGAACAACATCGTTCGCTCCGTCATTCTCGATGTACACCTAATCATTGAGCGAGTTCAAAACGCGCCCCGTGAAATCCAGACGCATGTCAGTAATCAAGTACGGTACGACCTCGGCCTTGACCTGACGATACAACGTTTTGATGCACGACTCGCGCGAGTTCAACTGCACACACCAAACCTGTATCCGCTGCCTCCCTATCTCACGAAGATCGCCTGCGCCGCGCCGAGCGTAAACTCGACAGGAGCGAGACCGTTCGCGACAGCGATGCCAACGCACGCGATGACACCCGCGACAAGCGTCACCCCGACAACTATCAAAAGATCCCTCGCAGCCCCGACAACCACGTCCAAGACGCTTGTTCCATACGCGCGCTCCATCATGCCTCCTCACGGCCTGACACCGGAAATTCCACCGCACCCAAACGATAGCACGCAATACACCCGCACAGCACGAGACGATGCACAAGACACAAAGAAAACAGCATGTCAGAGCCACTTTGCGCACAATATCCCACCCTCGATGCCATCATCGCCAGTCGGAGCGTCGCACCCTGCGCCACCCGATGCCGAGCCGCTCGCACTCCTCGCACGCGCCCGCCGCGAACCGCTCCGCCACAAGGACGAGAACCGGGTCTGCGGCACCCTCGACCGTGAGCGTCACGTCGTTGCGCCTCGCGAGCGAGGCAAGCCTCGTCTCACCGAACGCACGCGCGTCCTCGCACCGCTCGCGCAACGCCTCGCGATACCTGAGCAACTGGAACGTGTCAGAACGCTTCGCGTACCGCTTCACCTCGACGAGCGTGACGCGACCGTCCAAGTCGCCGAGGATGTCGACGGGACCCTTGCCCGTCTCGTACTCGCGACAGACGAACCGCGTGCCGTCACCCATGACGCGCTCCAGGTTCCCGTTCGTGGCGAGCCATTCCTGCAGCTGCGCCTCCGTGCCATGGCGCTCCAGGCCCGCCTCGCCGAACCCGTCGAGGTGCTGCTCGAAGATGACCTCGTGCACCGTCACATCGAGGGACTCGCCCCCGTGCGCGAACACCATGTGCCTCGTCCCGTCGTCGTACACCGTGTCGTGCATGTCAGACGTCTTCGACATGTAGTTGAGGGGCTGCATTCCCTGGTCGCGATGAATCGACACGGAGCCGTCCGACTTGATCATGAGGAGCCGCACCCCACGTGGGAGCCACGTCTCGCCGCGTCCGAGGTAATGCACCTCGCAATCGACCTGGAGGATATGCAACGAATCGCCTGCCACTGGTTAGCCGACAACAGGAACGATACCGACCAGAAACCGTAAAACAGCAGGTCAGCACCATAATATGATACCACGTGACCACATGTCGCGAACGGATCTGCACAGGATCGCGACAATCGTCCCCCTCCACAGGCCTCCCGTCCCCATGCGACCCGCAACTCCGACGATACGTATGCCTCTCGTGGACGGCGGGCGCCACGATACCATCGCGCCCCCCGTCATGCTACCATGATGACCATGAGACGCGGACGAGGGACGGGAGTGCGACATGATGCGAACGAGGCTCGGTGCGAGACGATCGGACGAGGGCTCCGAACGTCTCGGATGGCGGTGATCGGCCATGCCATGCGGACTTGAGCAAATCGTCATCACACTCGTCATCGCGATCGCGATCGCTGCCGGCGCCACGCAGGCGAAGCCAAGCGTGCCATCACAGACGCCAAGCGTCATCACGACGGAGAGCACGGAATCCGTGACCCCCGTCGCGACGTCGTCGGGGCTGCCGGACACGCCCACCCAGACGACATCCATCGACTCGTCATCGACGCGCCCACAGGTGACGGGCAAGTCCTCGACGGCAAGCCTCTCGATGAGCCTCACCGACGTCGACGCGAGCGTGACCGCGTCCGCGGACGAACGCTCCGTCACGGTGCACGCGAGCGCGACGGTGACGTGCACGGGAGAGGCGTCGCTGGAACGCGAGATGATGCCGAGCCTCGCCTACGACGACGGCTCGACACGCCGCGAGGTCCTCGCCTCGACGGACGGCCCCGGAGCCGTCGCACCGGGCCAGTCCGCGAAGCTGAGCTGGACGGCGCAGGTGCCCGTGACCTCCGCCACAATCGGCGTGACATGCCCGTCAGGCGTCGCATGCGCAGGCGCGAGCGGGCTCGAGACCCTCGTGGAGACCGAGTACGCCCGCGTCACCGACGCGATCGCCGCCAAGGAGCGCGAGCGCAAGGCCGCGCAGGAGAAGGAGGAGCAGGAGCGCAAGGCCCGCGAGGAGGCGGAGCGAGCAGCCGAGGAGGAACGCGCACGACAGGAGTCGGAACGTCGTGAGGCGGAGCGCAAGGCGGAGCAGGAGCGACTGCAGCAAGAGCGCGAGGAGAACGAGAGGCGCGAGCGCGAGCTCGCGGACGCGATACGCGACACCTCGAACCAGACCGTGGCATCGGGCGGCGAGCGCATCAGGTCCACGGAGGACATCGACAAGTGGGCCGCGCGCATCGACGCGTACCTGTCCGGCCACGAGCTCGCGGGCTACGGCAAGCAGTTCGCGGAGGCGGCGGCGCGACACGGCCTCGACCCGAGGCTCTCCGCCGCGATATCGTTCATAGAGTCGGGTGGCGGGGACGTGTGCTTCCGCCCGCACAACGCGTGGGGATGGGGCAGCTCGTCATGGGACAGCTGGGAGGAGGCCATCGAGGCGCATGCCGCGGGACTCGAGGAGGGATACGGGCCCGACTTCAACCTCGAGCTGTGCGCCAAGTACTCGGGATCCGACGGGTCCTACTATTGGGAGGTGCTGCAGGGAGAGCTCGCGAAGATGTGAG
>ONMP01000159.1 GCA_900318935.1 uncultured Actinomycetes bacterium | reverse complement strand
GTATGTAGCTGACCTCGCGGCTGTCCGTGTCGTGCGTGTCGAGCCTGATCCACTGCGGGCACTTGTCGTCTACCGCCATGTCACTCCCCCTTCTCTATCTCGCTGAGCGTCGCGACGGCTATGCCGCACGCGACGGCGGTCTCCCTCTCGTGGCGCGACCCGTCGCTCCCGTCCCAGCCCGGGAGGAGCACGAGCAGGTCGTAGTAGGGCGCGCACGGCTCGTGCGTGCGCCCGAAGTCCTCCCGCGTGAGCTCGTGGACGCAGGAGCGCATGTAGTCCTCGTGGCTCTTGCACTCGCCGCCCTCAAGGGACTCGCGGAACCACTGATGCGTCGGGTCGAAGATGTGGATCGCGCCGCGCTCCTTGCAGATCGCGTGCGCCAGCGCGAAGCCGACCACGTTGTAGTGCTCGATTCCCGTCATGGGACCGCTCAGGAACACCCTCTTGCCCCTCAGGTCCACGTCTATGACTCCTTTCCGATCATGCGCACCCTCTCGGGCGCAGCCTCCTTGCTGATCCAGCGGGCGCTGGCAAGCGGGTCCGCCTCCGGGCGCACGCAGACCGCGCCCTTCCACGACACCGCCACCACGACCATGCGCTCCCAGCGGCTCGCCTCGTAGACTCGCGCCTCGACCACGCGTCCCAGGAGAAACGCGTACGGGTTGAGGCTCGCAACGAACTTGACGTGCGTCACCAACGCCTCCTCCACCCTCTCGCGCTCGGTCGAGGCATTTCGTATCCGCACAAGCACGGCAAGCACCAACGCCACGAGAAGCGCGATGCGCAAGAGCCCAAGGACCTCTCCGGCAGTCATGCCGCCTCCTTTCTCGTCATAGGTCGCCCAGCATCATCTGCGCGCTTGGCACCTGCGCCATCTCGCATGCCTTGAGCACCGCCTCGCGTACGGGCATCTCGTCATCTGGCCTCCGCCTATCGAGGTTGCCAGTCTGCTGCGAATCCCACGCGTACCAGTTCGACGTGACGACGATCGGCTCCCTGCCCCTTCCCTTCGGGAGGAACAGCACCTCGTTGCAGTAGGCGTCACCGAGACGCACCTCGACGCGCCCGGTCTTTCCGTTGAGCGTCGCCCGCACGTAGTCGTTGAACTGCCTCATCTTCCAGTCCCCGAGGTCCCTGAGCTTCTTCTCGACCACGACGGCGAGCTTTTTTTTTTTTAATGATACGGCGACCACCGAGATCTACACCTTCATGTGCTTGCACTCGCCGCTGGCAAGTCGGCTCGAGCAGTCACCCACGGGGCAGTCGTACCTGCTCACGGGCGCATCACCCCGCTCATGCTCTTGGGCACCTCGTACGTGTCCTCGTAGCAGGCGCACCCCTCGGAGCACCCGAGGCTCGCGGCGAGGTCGTCGAGCCACCCGGCGTAGTCCTCGCGGTGCTCGCCGTTGAATCGCTCCCACTGCATGAGGCACGCGGGCTCGTGGGCGCACGTCTCGTAGCAGTCGGCGGGCTCGCATCCGCAGCCCGCCCCCGTGGGCTCATCGCTCACTTCCGTCCTCCCTTCCTCCTGTCCCTCATCTGCCTGTACCAGCTCCTGAGCAGGGCGAGCACCGCCTCGGCCTGACCCTGCGTGGCGATGGTCCCGCCCGGCTCGACGCCTGCGGCCCTCGCCGCGTCGCTCGCCAAGACGAGCCTCGTCAGCGCCTCGGCGGGGCAGCCGCTCATGCGCGACAGCTCGCCTATGCCCTTGGATATGGCGTTCATGGTCTCGGCACTCGGCGGCTCTGACACGGCGCTCGCCCCTCTCTTTTTTGAGAACTGGAAGTTCTCAAATCCGTCTTTCTTCGCCCATTCGTAACTCATGCCCTGACCTGCGATAACCGTGGCTGCGACGCATACCCGCCACGGATGGCGGTGCAACTTGAATGCAACAGGTTTTCGGCATGCTCACGCGCCGCCGACGCCGCGGATGATCTCTCCCAGGCGCGCCACCGCGTCCTGTGCACGGCCAGGCATCACGTGCGCGTAGATGTTCGCCGTGGTGCTCGTATTCGCATGCCCCAACAGTGCGGACACCTCCTGTATGGGCGTACCGTCCTGCAGAAGTAGCGTCGCGAAGGTGTGTCTGAGGCAATGAAAGGTGTACTCGTCACCCGCCCCGCACGCCGCCATCGCGACGCGGAACGCAGCCGAGAGCTCGGGCGGGCGCATGGGCGACCCGTCCGCGCTCACCAGCGTGGTCGAGGCTTCGGCCGAAAACGTCGCCGACTGCCTCTCCATGTAGGCCTTCAGCGCGTCTTGTACGTCCTCGGGTATCGGTATGACGCGCGACTTCTTGCTCTTGGTGCCCTTCTCCCAGCGGACTCGCCCGCCGTCGGTCTTCACCTGTCCCACCACCGAGACCTGTCCCAGGCGAAAGCTCACGTCGCGGCGACGGACACCGCATGCCTCGGAAACTCGAACGCCACACCTCAGTGCGAGGTACATGCCCATCGCCTCGGCTCGCGCATGGGGGTTGTCGAGCACGAGCTCCCGCGATATCCGAGCACTCAGCGCCTCGAGCGTTTCGTCGTCGAGTGGATGCGCCTCCACAGGCTCCTTCGGCGGCGGCACGACCGCTAGCATGGGGTTGTCCACGACGTAACCGCGCGCCATGCACCACTTGTAGAACGTCTTGAGGTGCTTGTGCACAAGTATCACGGTGTTCGGGCTCAACTCCCCGCCGTCGCGCATCCTGCCCTGCTCGAGCAAATCCTCGTATATATCCATGACCGCGCCAGACGTGAGGTTTCGCACGCGGGTGTCGGCAATGTATGGCATAAGGTACTTCGAGCGGGTGCGGTAGGCGCGCACCGTGCTGGGGGCGCGCTTGTTGTTGCGACACGCCTCTAGGTACTGCTCGGAGAGCGTCGAGAACGTGGGATTGCCTAGCCGCTTCGCCCACTCCTCGAGCACCTCGGCCATGGCCGTGGCTTCCGTGGTTGAGCGACACGTGTACTGCCAGTGCTTGACCTTGCCCGTGCCGTCCCGCCCGAGGAAGTGGCGGACGTAATAGCGCCCCTTCCTGTCCTGCCGAAGCCTGAAGTCGGGCCTCCTCGGAAGCTCCATGGGCTGCGTCCTAGCTCCCGTACTCCACCGTGACGCGCACGCCCGGGGCGGACGGTGCCTCCTCGGGCTCGTCGTCGACCACGAAGTGGCGATGCGCGTCGATGGCCGTGATCGCGACGATCCGCGCGGCCTCCTTGGGGCTGGCGTTTCTCGTCGCCGCGCCGGCCTCGGCCCCATGGCCGTTGAGCATCGTCTCCGCAAGCACGAAGGCGGAGATCGCGCCACTCTTGAGCGCGGATAGCTCTTCCTCGCAGAGCGCGTCGGCGCCGGGCTGCGCCGCCCAGTCCATGTCGTCTGTCGCCTGGCTGACCTTTCTGATCGCGTGCGCGAGGTCCGTGGCAGTGATGGTGACGTACTTCTTTGGCTTCTTCTTGGCCTTGCTCAATGTTCCTCCCATTCGACCGTGACGCTGGCGGACTCCTTGCCGCCACGCACCTGCGGGTCCTTGTAGATGTGCGCCTCCGTCACCTGGGCGTCGTCGTGCCAGGCGACGGAGTTGAGCGCGTCGGTGTGCTCCTTGGCGATGTTGTCAAAGTCGGGCTTCCGCACGAAGGGAATGCCATTGAGCACATCCCACAGAAGCCTTGGGCACCACGCCGGGCGCCTCTTGGGTGCCGGCATGGTGCAGCGGATGGTCAGCGTGACGGGCACGTGTGCGGGGGCGGAGACGACCTTGCCGTGCTCCCGGATCGACGCGCCCTTGTAGGCGTAGGCTATCTGTGCCTCGTTGTGCTCGGTCTTGCCAGACGTGTGCACGTTGCCCCCGAAGCGGGGGCGCTCCTTGCCGTGGACGAACGGCACCGAGTAGGTGACCTTCATCGCAAACTCCAGTCGATTCGAGTATGAATTGGTTCCGTATGTGTACAAAGGCGGCCAATCGTGTGCAAAGGTGGCCGTCTTGCATACAAAAGCGCTAGGATGTGTCGCGTCAAACGACTTTCGTGGATTGGGAGCGGAACATGGAGAGAGCCATCGACACGAACGACCCCGAAGGTCGTCACGCCCAGAGTCCGTCCGAGGACGAAATCGACGCCAGGGACCTGACGGAGGCAATCGAGCACGATGACGGTGTCCGCTACTCCACGGATGACGTAATGAGAATCATGCTTGGGTCGCTTTAGCCGCCTTGGCTGCGAGGGCGCGCTTGTGGGCGCGGATCACGTAGCCGACCGTGGCGACGTTGAGCCCCACGCGAGCGGCGATGGCCGCTCGGGATGCGCCGTTCTCGTGCATCGAGACGATCCGCTCCTTCTCATCGCTCGTCATCTTGTGGTGAGCAGCCATCACGCCACCTCCGCCCTTGTGTTGCGCAATCACCTTGCCCACAATATCGACCGAGCATCCCACGCGTGCAGCTATCGCGCACCGGGGGATGCCCTTCTCGTGGAGCTCGATGATTCGAGGACGGTCGTACGCCCGCTTGTGGTGTGCCACCATCACGCCGCCTCCGCCCTCTTGATCTCGCGCAGCACGTGGCGCACGCGGGTCTGGCCCTGCCAGCCGCAGTGCCTCCACCAGTGCTGCATCTGCCCGATCATCTCGCCTACCGTCTCACCTTTGGTGGTCGCGCCGCCAAGGCAGCCGGCGAAGATCTTCTTGATTGGTTGAGCTGCTTGAGGTTGAGGTCGAGCAGCCGGTCACGCACGTCGCCCCAGTCAGGCTCCATGCCTTACCTCCTTTTCTTCTCGTCCGTCATGAAAGCGCCCACATCAGGAGGGGCCAGAAGAGCCCGTCCGCGAGCAGAAATGCCATCGTCATGGCAGCGACAGCCCTCTCACGCACCGCACACCACCGCCTGGATTATCCAGGCGAAGCCTTGGGCGCAACCGCAGATGATCTCTGTCGCGATAAGGGCCATGGCGGTGGCTGCCGCGCAGTCGCCCACGCTCCGAGCGAGCTGGGCGGTGATGCCTCCTTGTGCGCTACGCCGGATCAAGATGTGACGGGGTCCTCCACGTCGAGGATGCTGCCCATGTTCTTCCATGTATTTCTCCTTGGTCTGCCTTGAGAGTGCCCCGCGAGCGAGGCACGGTCAGGTCGACCCCGCGTAAAGGGAGGAAAGCGCAGGTTGCTTGGTCGCACGCGTCTGGCCGCACGTGCGAGGGCTGTCGCCTTGCGTCGGGGTCGCGGTCTCACCATCATGGTTTCCCGCGCCACGAAGCATGCCCCGGCTCGCGGGGCGCTCTCTCGTCTGCTAGAATCGGAGGCGACGGCCTTGCACGACTGTCGCCTCTAGCCCTTGCGTATGTCGGTACGCAAGGGCTCGTTTTTTCGACCGTCCCCGGAGTCCTGTGCGCGCCGCACGAGAGGCACGGGTGAGATCGGTCGGCCGTTAAGTCGCCACGCGCTACGGCCATCGCGCGGGCGGGCGCCTTGTTCGCCTTCCGGCATCTCTTGCATGGCGCCAATGCTTGCTATTCGTCTCTCAGGGTTCCCGGTGCTGGTGCGCCCACTGACGGGGACGGGGCTTATGATGCTTGCATGGTGGATACAACAGCCGACGCGTGCGGCTTTCCGTCCCCATCAACGGGCACGCTCTTCTGCGTGCCCTCCGCGCTGATCCGCGCGGTCTACTTGTCCTTCTGGTAGTTGATGAGCTTTACGAGGCCGCTCACCGTCTCCTCGTAGGCCCTGATCCGCCGTCTGAGTGACTTGTTCTCGCGTTCCGCGTCGAGGGCATCGCTCCCGTTTCGCTCCGCGAGCATCTGCCTGTGGCTGAGCTTTTTCTGCAACTCTGCGATGGTCTCGTCCTTCTCGGCCAGGAGCTTCGCCAGTCTCGCGCAGTCCTCGGCCTTCTGCTCCGCCAGCTTCTGGATGCGGTCGGCGCGGGCGTGTGCGGCGTCAACCTTGTTCCTGTACAAGGAGTTTTCGTCCTGCAGGTCATGCATCCTGCGAAGCATGAACTTGTGCCTCCGCGTGAGCCTCGCGATGGTATTCCCGTCATCCTCGTCGCCCTCGCGACCACAGATCAGGTCGATGAGGTCGTTTATCAGCAAGGAGCACGCGCCTTTCGTCCAACCGGTCTCAGGCTTGTATATCGCCTCGCAGACGGCTGACAGCCATGCGTGGGAGTCGCCCTCGAGCTTGTACACGTCGAGGTCAATCAGCGTATTCAGGACCTTGTCTCGCCACTCGGCATGCGTCAGGGACGCGACATCGTTGCGACATGCGCTGTCGCACTTGTCGCAAGTGCCGTCCCCGTCAAAGGATGAGCTTCTCAACACGCGGACGTCGCTCACCACGACGGTGTCCCACTTGCTCGCCTTGCCCGTCTCGAAGCAGAGCGTGAAGCCCAGCCCGGTCGCGTCATCCATGAAGCATATCTCATTGCCGGGCGAGCCCTCGAGCGGCGTGCAGGTACGATGCAGGACCGCATGGAGGAACGCGCGGGCGCTCAGGTCGCTCACCTGCAACGCCTGCGAGGCAGGGTACTCGCCGACTTGGATGTCGAAGACCTTTGTGCAGTTGTCGCCGTCCTTGTAGGTGTCGACGTCGAATCCGTTGATGATGTGGCTCTTTGCCATACTCGATCCCTTTCCTTTTGATCTATCTCACGTAGGGCTTGCCAGCCCTCTTCCACTCGGCCACAGCGCGGGCGATGTCTCGCGCGAAGGTGGCTTCGACGTTGTCGACGTAGGTAGGCACTGCCTCCGGTCTCACGTGGGTCTTGGCAGGCCTCTTGACGGTCGCGGTCGTGCCGCCCATCTTCTTCCCCTTCCCCTCGACGTTCCTGGCTACTTGGCGTGCTCGATGCGCACCACGCGGTGGTCGTACCGCGTGTTTTCTCGGCATTCCTTGGCAACTTGATCGGCGACTTCGAGAGTGTGAAAGATGTCTACCAGCCACGTGAACTCGCCGTCGACGTAGCACACCACTGCGTATGAGTGGCACTTGAGCAGCTGATCGGGCGATATGCTCGGGAGGTCCCTGTCATCGGTGGTGTTCTTGTTCTCCATTTGTGGTATCCTTTCAGTGTCTTCAGTGGCCGTCTCGTGCGGCCCTTTCCTTTTTTTCGTGCTAGTGCCTCGGACGCANNCGATTACGGTGATGGCTATCGCCAGACCCCACACGAACAGCTGCTGGTGCGCCATCGTTCTGCGTCTTTCCCTCACGCGCCGATGCAGTCAGCGGCCGCGCGTGTGATGGCGTCCAGAAGTCCGCCCGCCTCTTCGAGGCCTTCGATGAGGGCTGCGACCAGACAGCCATAGTCCGCCACGTCGGTGCAGGTGGCATCTATCGCTTGCTCCAAGTCCATGTCCCCGTCACGCCTGGCGTCAATCTCGGACATGAGGTCGTTCCCGCGACTTGTCACGAGACTCCGGAGGCTGTTCAGCGTCTGTAAGGTGATTTGTGCCATCGCCCTACTCCTTTCCCTCTTGTCGTTCATCGCTGCTTTCTAGGTATGCCGCGCACGAGCGCGTGATTGCCTCGAGCAGGACGCTCGTGTTCCCGATCCGCTCGATGAGGGCTGCGACCAGACAGCCATATTTGGTCGTGTCGGTGCCGCAGACGGTGTCGATGGCCTCGTCGCAGGGAACGTCCTGGGCGACAAGGTGCTTGATGAGGTTGACGACCTGGCCACCGCGATTCGACACGATCTCGCGCTTCGCACGCTCGGCAACCATGTGGGGTTCGTCGCAGTAGATCGTGCTGTAGGACTTGCCCTCGCCCATCCAGCTCGGAGCCTCGTCCTTCGGCGTGATGGCGATGATGTGGCGAAGCTCGAGGTCGAACCACATGCGGACCGCATCCTCGTCTTCGGCCTGCGCTATGCACGTGCTCGTTGGTGCGTCAGCGAAGAGCATGCTGCGGTAGGTCACGTAGTAGGAGTTGATGCTTGGCATTTAGGCCACCCCCGCCAGCTCGCGCTGCACGTCGGCCATGATGCCGTCGAACGACGTGAGCCCGATAACCTTCGCGACGCGCGCGACCTCGTTGATCGAGAACTCCTTGCCGTAGACGCCGCGGCGCTTCCGGCTGAACGTGACGTCGCTCATGTCGCAATCCTTCGCCAGCTGCTCCTGCGTCGTGTTCGTGCGACGGAGGTACAGCGTGATAGCTTCGTCAAGACTCGCGAAGTACATGTGGTCACCTCCTAGTAACGTTTGCTAGCAAATATCTAATCTTTGCTAGTTAAATCGAGAGTAAACTAACGTACGCTACTTTGTCAAGAAAGAACTTGCGTCTTTTCCTAATTTTCGTTAGTCTTAATTTGAGGTGATGAACATGGGATTTGGTGACAGAGTAAAAGAGGTCTTAGACGCCCGAGGCTTGAAGCAAGTTGATTTATGCAGAATGGCAGGCATTAAGTCTGGACTGCTTTCGCCATACATGACTAACCCCGAAAAGGACCCCAAGCTATCTACCGCATGCAAGATAGCCCTCGCGCTCGACGTGTCGCTCGACTATCTCGGTGGGCTCATTGATGAGCCTCGCCCTATCGAGCGCGACGAGGAGGGTAGGCCAGTCTTCTCGAACACGGAGCTCGAGCTTATAGGTCTATACCGAGACTCAAACCCGCAAGGTAAAGCCACCATCATGGCCGTGGCGAACGTCCAACCGGGGATGGAGGGGTCACCTGAGGCTCGTGATGTAACTGAGGCGGTGTAGGAATGGACGATCAGACCCAGCTTTTCGACCCCGGATGGTTCGGGCCACCTCAGAAGCCTGTTCCATATCGCCGAAGGCCCAACGCGCTATCGCCTGCGGAGCGACAGTTCTACCGAATCCAGGTAACCGATCTTTTCCTGGGCACGGAAGGTAAGCAATTCGAGAAAGGTGTTGCCGACATACTCCACGAGGCTTTCGAAGACTTCTTTGACCCGGAACCGTGGGGTGGGGAGGGCGACTGGGGATGCGACGGGTACATTGAGGGAGGAAGGCACGTTTTCGCGTGCTATGGGTCTGAGCACAAGGCATACGAGAACGATTACGCCCGACAGAAGGTCGCCAAAGACCTCAACCGTGCCATCGAAAAGTGGCCAATGATGGTGGAGTGGACGTTCATCACCAATACTAAATGCGGACCGAAGTTCATGAGCAAGTGGGAGAAGTTGAAGGCCGAGCACGGGCCACAGAGCGATACGCCGCTCAAGATGGACCTCTGGAGGGAAAGGGACATCATCAGGATCGTTTTGGGACTCAGCGAAGAAAGCCTAGGCTTCCTGTATCCGGGCTGCGAAAGCATTAGGGACTTCGATCTCGGCGACTTCGTGGACACCATAGGGCAGTTTGTTGCCGGCACTAGCTGGGTGCCTGACGCAGCCAAGATTGACGAGGTCTCACAAGACAAGATGGACTACAACAAGATAGACGAGTACTACCAGGAAGAGCTCGTCAAGGGAATGCCCGCAAGCCCGCTCATCAAAAGATGGTTCGACTCCCTTCCCGATCCAGGGTACTGCGACTTCGTCGCTTCGCGCTTCAAGGCCAACTACCTCGTGCTGAAGCGGGACGAATCGAGTCCAGAGGCCATTCTTGAGGCCCTTTACGTACGCGTGGGAGGATCACAGTTCAGGGCGCGCGGAAAGGCCCGACGCATGTCGACACTGTCTGCGGTGTCTTATTTCTTCCAGAGCTGCGACATATTCGAAAACGTGCCAGAGGACTGGCGGAAGGAGGTGCCGTCATGATTCTTCCCACCAAGGGCATCAGCACGCAGCGCTGCCTTCTCACCGTTGGGGCCGAGGCTTTGCAAATCCTCGGCCATGCGAACACTCCCTCCGCCGTGTGGGAGGAGTTCCACCAGAGGCATAAGGACGACCGGTCGCCTGTGGGATTCGAATGGTTCATGCTTGCACTTACGTTTCTCTACGCCGCGGGACTCATCGACTACGGCACCGACAAGGATATGGTTAGGAGGGCGAATGTACCTGCACGCGATAGGGTCTAGCGACCCACGGTTCAAGGGGTTTCATTTCCACGACGGGATGAACATCGTGCTGGCAGAGCGGTCATCCGATTCCGACGAGCGGAACAGTCGCAACGGCGCCGGCAAGTCGAGCCTGGTGCTCGTGATGCGCTATCTGCTGGGCGGCGCGACGCTCGACACGGCCCTCTCGCGCGTGCACGAGCTAAGGGACTCCTCCTTCTTTGCGGAGTTCTGCACGCGTGAGGACGGAGTTGTCGAGAGAGTAGAGCGTCCAGTCAGCGCCCGGGAGATCTACCTGCGCGAGGCAGGCGGCGGATTCAAGCTGGAAAGCGACGTCGACAGAAACTGGTGGCTCAACTACATAGCGAGGAATGGGTATGGCCTGCAAAGGCACGATGGCGTGCCAGGCCTCGAAAACCTCTACGGACAGGTTTTCAGGACCACCTTCGAGGCGACGAAGGTGGAGGACGGCGAATCGAAGTGGAAAGGCACCACGCGTCTGGGATACTTCATGGGGTTCCCATCGGACGCACTCGACAAGTCCCGGGAGGCTTCCCGCATAAGCAACGAGAAACGCACGGTTACTCAGGCGCTCAAGAGCAGCACCTTGTCCGAGACGGGCAGGGATCAGGCCCTCATCGAGGCCGAGCTCGTCGCCGCC
>ONMP01000156.1 GCA_900318935.1 uncultured Actinomycetes bacterium | reverse complement strand
CCGATGCGCACGTTGTCCTCAACCGTCAGCGAGTCAAAGAGGCGAATGTTCTGGAAGGTGCGCGCGATGCCAGCCTGGCTTACCTTAGGCGTATCCATACCAGCCGTATCGACGCCGTCGAGCATGATGGTACCTCGCGTGGGCGCGTAGACCTTGGTTAGCAGGTTAAAGACGGTCGTCTTTCCCGCGCCATTCGGGCCGATGAGACCCGCAATCTCGGTGCGTCCAATCATGAGGTTGAAGTCATCCACCGCACGAAGGCCACCGAAGTCGATTCCGAGGTGGCGACACTCCAGAATGGGGCTCTTGTCTACGTCGCGCTCGGGAACGATGGACTCACTGGGAACCGGCACCATACGCGTCGCCGGCCTGCGATGACCATGTGCGCTCTCATCAGCGTCCGCGCCGGAGATTTCACGCCTTGACGCAGCTGCACTTTGTGCCTTATACGTACCTTTGACTTCTTCTTTTCTGTTGCTCTGCGCTCTATAGGTACCCTTCACGTCTTTACTCACCGTCCGCACCTCCCTCAGCATCGATGGCCAGTGCGGCTTTGTCGTCGCCTCGACGTCGCAATCGCTCCCGTATGTCGGCAATCTTCGACTGGATGGCACGATTGTTTGTGATGAGCATGACGGCAATGAGCACGATCGCATACATGAGCATGCGGAAGTCTCCGATGAAGCGCAACTTCTCGGGCAGAATCGTGAGCACGATGGCGGCGATGATGCCGCCACGGATGTTGCCCATGCCACCGAGCACCACAAAGACCAAGATGAGAAAACTTCTTGGGCACGATGGAGCTGAAGTTCTGCGCGTAGAGCGCTCCAGCCATTCCCGCAAGCGCGGCAGACACGACAAAGGCGATGAGACGATACTTGGTGGTGTTGATGCCGACCGACTCGGCAGCGATGCGGTTGTCACGCACGGCCATGATGGCACGACCTGTGCGGCTGTTTATGAGGTTGAGCACCACAAAGAGCGTGAAGAGCATGAGCAAGAAGCCCATGGTGAAATTCGAAAGCTTCGTAATCCCCACGGCACCCTGAGGTCCGTTGATCACGATCTTTCCCCCTTCCATACCGAGGGCCTGCGCGCTGGTCATGGAGAGATGCAAGCCGCTCGCATCGAAGCCCGCGTAGAGGTTATTGAGGAGATTCTTGATAATCTCGCCAAACGCCAACGTCACGATGGCGAGGTAGTCACCATGCAGACGCATGACCGGCACGCCCACCACAAATCCAGCGAGCCCGGCAAACGCGCCTCCCACAAGCATCGAGACGAGCAACCTTACCCAGCCTACGGATATGGAACCTGCAAGCATGCTAGCTACGATGACACCCGTGAAGGCACCTACGCTCATGAATCCGGCATGGCCAAGCGAGAGCTCACCTGAAATGCCCACCACTAGATTGAGCGAAATCGACAGACAGATGTAGGCAGTTATGGGGACCAAGAGGCCAGCCGTCGAGCTGGAAATCACTTTTGCCGAGAGCAACGCCTGCATCACGGCATAGAGAATTACCACCATGACATACGTGATGATGTTGGATCGCGTAATGGGATTGAGGTTCTTGAGCTTGCCCATAGCTACACCTTCTCGTGAATCTCTTTGCCCAGAAGGCCTGCGGGACGAATGAGGAGCATGACGATGAGGACGCCAAAGACGATAGCGTCAGCCAGCTGTGTGCCGATATAGGCCTTAGCGAAAATCTCGATGATACCAAGCAGTACGCCGCCGAGCGCCGCACCAGGAATCGAGCCGATGCCGCCAATGACAGCCGCCGTAAAGGCCTTAATGCCAGGAAGCGAGCCGGTAGTGGGCATGAGGGTTGGGTAGGTTGAGCACAGCAGCACGCCAGCGATGGCCGCAAGGCCCGATCCGATAGCAAAGACCATCGAGATGGTGGTGTTGACGTTGATGCCCATCAGCTGTGCCGCGCCCTTGTCCTCTGAGCAAGCGCGCATAGCCTTACCCATCTTTGTCTTTGAGGTAAAGAGCGTGAGACCTACCATGATGATCACGCACGCGAGAGCGGTCACAATGTTGATGGGTCCCACGACCAACTGCCCGTCAAAGAACTTGAGCGAGGGAAGGTCCACCACCGACTTGAAGACCTTTGGGTCGGCACCCCATATGAGCAGGGCAGAGTTCTGGAGAAAGTAGCTCACACCGATGGCGGTGATGAGCACGGCGAGCGACGGCGCTTCGCGCAACGGCTTGTATGCCGCACGCTCCACCACTATGCCCAGGCAGGTGCAGCCCACTATGGATAGCAGCACGGCGACCGCCACCGGAAGACCCAAGTTGTTCATGCAGATGAAGCAGATGTAGCCGCCCACCATGATGACGTCGCCATGCGCGAAGTTGAGCATCTTTGCGATGCCATAGACCATCGTGTATCCCAGCGCGATGATAGCGTACACACTGCCCAAACTGACCCCGTTGATCAGGTTGGTGAGGAAGCCCATGCCTCCCTCCTTTCTCTAATCATATGCGTAGTGTGGAGAAGGGCATCAGAACCCTTCTCCACACCTCAAGCGCACTCCGGGAAAGCTGTCCCGGAAATTCGCTCCTTACGTTTGCCTCATTCCTACTGCTCGTCGAGTGGCATGTAGACGCCGTTCACGATGACCATGCCCTTGGGAGTCTTGGTAACCTCACCAGTAGCAGACCAGCTAGACTCGCCCGTCAGGCCGCTGTACTTGAAATCGGGATTCGTGAACTGGGCGATGAGCGCGTCGCACATCTCCTCGGTCGCCATATCGGGGGTGATGGCAGCCTCCTCGATGGCCTGTGCAATCGCCTTGACGCAGTCATAGGCGTCAGCCGCGAACTGGTTGGGGTTCTCGTCCGTGCCGGCAACGGCCTTATATGCCTCGTCGAAGCTCTGCGTTGCTTCATCCTCAGCGGTAGCCACGAACGGGGTCAGCAACATGACTCCCTCGGCCAGCGAGGTGTCGAATCCCTCAAGCGTCAGGATGCCGTCCATACCGTCAACGCCAAAGAACTTCGGCTTGAAGTCCTGCTTCTTTGCCTCGGCAAGGATCAGCGAGGCGGGCGTGTAGTAGATGGGCAGGAAGATGAGGTCGGCCTCGTTGTCCTTGGCATCCTTGACCTGTACCGAGAAGTCCGTCTGGTCGTCGGTGAAGGTCGTGGTGGAGACAACCTCGAAACCCTTGCTCGCAGCCTCGTCGATGAACTTCTGGTAGATGCCGGTGGAATAGGCATCTGCGTTGTTGTAGATGATGGCGACCTTCTGGCCGAGCTTCTGCTCGTCGATGTACTGGGCGGATGCGGTGCCCTGGTTGGGGTCGGTGAAGCACATCTGGAAGACGTTGTCCTTGCGCGGGTTGTCGGCACCGATTTCCTCGCCACCGATGACGTTGACGGAAGATGCGGAGGGAGTCAGCTCAAAGATGCGGTCGGTATTGGTCTCGGTCGAGACGGCGACGCACGGAGTCGTGGTGGTAGTACCCACGAGAATCTGCATACCCCAGTCCTTGAGTGTGTTGTACGCGTTGACGGACTTCTCTGCATCGTGCTCGTCATCCTGCCAGTTGAGCTCCATCTGGATGTTGCCGGCAGCATTAACCTCATCAACGGCCACCTGCGCGCCGAACTTCGTGGCGGAGCCATAGATTGCGGCAGCGCCTGTAACGGGACCGATGCCACCAATCATGAAAGCGGAACCTGCCGCCGAAGAGGCCGCTGCGTCACCGCTCGTAGAATCGGTGGATGCAGCGTCACCGGAACCACCGCCACACGCGGTGAGACCAAGACCAGCCGCTACGACACCGGAAAGCTTGAGGAAGCTCCTGCGCGATACTGCATTGTCGATTGCCATCATTCCCCCTGACATGGTCAATGATTTATATAGTGCCAATGGTGCTTGTCTATCCTAAACGTGAGACTATACCGATGGCGAGGTCGTTACCCGTTTGCAACGTACGCAGCCGCAATTCCTGCCAGCCGAAGCTAGTGCTCAGCCATACGGGCTCGATCGCGCTCAAGGATGCGGGCAAGGTAGCGTCCGGTGTAGCTATCCGGATTCTGCGCGACCTTCTCGGGTGTGCCGTATGCCACGACCTTCCCGCCGCCCTCGCCTCCCTCCGGACCGAGGTCGAGCACGCGATCGGCAACCTTAATCACGTCAAGGTTATGCTCGATAACGAGTACCGTGTTGCCGGCATCGACGAGCTTCTGCAGCACCTCGACGAGCTGACGCACGTCCTCGAAGTGCAGACCCGTCGTCGGCTCGTCCAAGATGTAGAAAGTCTTGCCTGTCTGTTGGCGATGCAGCTCCTTGGCAAGCTTGACGCGCTGCGCCTCACCACCCGAGAGCGTCGTGGCGGGCTGACCAAGATGGATGTAGCCAAGACCGACCTCGTAGAGCGTGCGGAGCTTCTTCTCGATGCGCGGTATGCTCGCAAAGAAGGCCAGAGCCTCCGTCACCGTCATGTCGAGCACGTCGGAGATTGACTTGTCGTGATAGCGAATCTCCAGCGTCTCTCGGTTGTAACGCCTTCCGCCACATACCTCGCAGGGCACGTACACATCAGGCAGGAAGTTCATCTCGATCTTTATCTGGCCGTCGCCCTTGCACGCCTCGCAACGGCCACCGCTTACGTTGAACGAGAAGCGCCCTGGCGCATAGCCACGCGCACGGCTCTCGGGCACGCTGGCAAAGAGGCGGCGCAGATCGTCCCAGAGTCCGATGTAGGTAGCGGGATTGGAGCGTGGCGTGCGGCCGATGGGGCTCTGGTCGATGTCAATGACCTTGTCCACGAGCTTCCCGCCCTCGTCATCCACGAGCCCCTCGATCCGTCGGTGAGGCCCAACGGGTCGCTGTGAGCGATGCACGGCGTTTGTGAGCGCTGGGGCTAAGGTATCTGTGACGAGAGAGCTCTTGCCCGAACCGGACACACCCGTAACCACTGTGAAGGTGCCAAGCTCGATGCGAGCGTTCACGTTCTTGAGGTTGTTTGCCTTGGCGCCGGTAATGCGCACCGAGCCACGGCGAGGATTGCGTCGCGCAGCCGGCAGCTCCACCATGCGCTCACCGCGCAGGTAGGAGCCAGTAAGCGATTCTTCGCTTTCCATGATCTGGGCAGGCGAGCCCTGCGCCACCACCGCACCACCATGCTCGCCTGCTCCAGGTCCCATGTCGATGACGTGGTCTGCCGCACGAATCGTGTCTTCGTCATGCTCGACCACAATCACGGTGTTGCCCTGGTCGCGCAAGCGGCGTAGGGTGTCGATGAGACGGTCGTTGTCGCGTTGGTGAAGGCCAATGGAGGGCTCGTCCAAGATATAGAGCACGCCCATGAGGCCAGCACCAATCTGGGTAGCCAGACGAATACGCTGTGCCTCGCCACCGCTGAGCGTCGCCGCCGCTCGACTGAGCGTGAGGTAGTCAAGGCCCACGTTTACGAGGAAACGCAGGCGGGCAAGAACCTCTTTGACAATGGCGGCACCTATGAGCTTCTGCCGGTCAGTGAGCTCGAGCGACTCGAAGAACTCGAGCGCCTCACGACACGAAAGGTCACAGACCTGCTGGATGTTGCGCTCCCCTACCGTGACGGCCAGGTACTCCGGCTTCAGACGCGCACCGTGGCAAGTCGGACATGGCACTTCACGGATGAACTTCTCGTAGTGCTTACGCATCGTCTCGGAACTGGTCTCCTGGTACTTCTCAAAGAGCACGTTGCGTATGCCGTCAAACTTTGTGAACCAATAGGTGTCGCGCCCGTCAAGCGTGTGGTAGTCCACACGAATCTTTGTAGATCCAAGGCCGTCGAGCAGCGCCTCCTGTACCTTTCGCGGCAGGTCCTCCCAAGGTGTAGCCGGATCCGCACCGAGATGTCGGCACACGGCCGCAAGAATCTGCGGATAGTAGTTGGAATGGCCAAAGATGGATCCAAAGACACCTTCTTCGACCGAGAGTGATGGGTCCTCGATGAGCGCCTCAGCATCCACGATACGCCTCGTGCCCAACCCGTCACAGTCCGGACAAGCGCCGTAGGGCGCGTTGAAGGAGAAGTCACGCGGTTGCAAATCGTCGATAGAGTGCCCATGCTCAGGACACGCGAGCGCCAGGGAGTACTGCAACAGCTCCTCGGGCATGTGCTCCGGATCCTTGCGATCGGCCAGCAGCAAGAATCCCACACGACCCTCGGCAAGTTTGGTGGCCGTCTCCACCGCCTCGGCAATGCGACCCAAAGAGTTGTCCCGTACGACGATGCGATCCACTACGACTTCGATTGAGTGTTTAAATGTCTTCGGCAAACGAATCTCGCTGCCATCGAGCTCGCGCACCTCTCCGTCCACGCGTACACGGCTGAAACCCTCACGACGAAGGTCCTCAAAGAGCTTCGTGTACTCGCCCTTGCGTCCGAGCACCACCGGAGCAAGGACGAGCGCGCGGCGTCCCTTTGCGTGATCGAGGACCTTGTCTGCCACCTGGTCGGTGGTCTGTCGCTCGATGGGACGCCCGCACTCAGGACAGTGCGGCGTGCCAACGCGGGCATAGAGCAACCTCAGGTAATCATAGATCTCGGTGACCGTACCCACCGTGGAGCGTGGGTTGCGACTCGTAGTCTTCTGGTCTATGGAGACAGCCGGCGAAAGTCCGTCGATGGAGTCGAGATCGGGCTTGTCCATCTGACCGAGAAACATGCGCGCATAGCTGGAGAGGCTTTCCACATAACGGCGCTGACCCTCCGCATAGATCGTGTCGAACGCAAGGCTCGACTTGCCCGAACCAGAAAGGCCCGTGATGACCACGAGCCTATCGCGCGGAATGTCAACGTCGATGTCTTGTAGGTTGTGCTCACGAGCGCCGCGAATGACAATGGACTCCGATGCCATGTGGCTCCTCTCGAACGAATGTTTGTACTGTTCTAGTGTAGCGAACCACATGGCTTAAAGTGGGGAATCACAGGAAATGCAAAATATGTTCGGTTATTGAATTGGACTTACTATTTCACGGAAATCTTACAGACAGCGGTAGTGCTGCCAGACTTGTAGTTGGGACCGCCTGCTGCGGTGACCTTGATCTTGAGAGTATAGGTGCCCTTGGGCGTGCCCTTCTTGATGGTAACCTTACCGGTTGCCTTGTCGACGGTGAAGTAGTTAGAGTTTTGCGCTCTCGTGTAAGTCTTTGTCCCGATGGAGCCAGAGATGATCATGGGCTTGGTAACAGTAACGGCTCTGGACTTCAGCGTCGTGTAGCTTGCGGTGCGTGCGACAGGCGTAACCGTCATGGGGTTGGCAGCCTGCTTGACCGTAATCTTGTAGGAAACAGTCTTTGAGCCGGGCTTATAGTTCTGGTTGCCCGCTGCAGTCACCTTGACCCTCACGGTATACGTGCCGGCCCTCGTAGCCTTGGGAAGGGTCACCTTGCCAGTGGTCCTGTTCACTATAAAGCTCTTGGTCGTAGTGCTCGTGCTAGCGTTCTCGTAGGAGAGCTCGCCGACCTTGCCAGTGGTGCCGACATTCTTTGACGTCGTGATGGACGCAGTGGGCTTGTACGTCACAGAGAGAGCGTCCTTGATCGCACTGGCCTTGATGGGATTGGTAGCTTTGTTAATCTTGAAGGTCTTCGTAACGATTCCGTACCAGTTGTTCCTACCCTTGATGATGACCTTGGCCGTACCAACGAATCTGTTGGAATCGTAGCTTACGGAATAGTCCGTACCTTCGACAAGCGCCTTTCCGGAGTACTTCACCGATATGTTCTGCGTGATGTACTTGCCTGTATAGGTCTTGTTTACGATACCACTGATGGTCGCGTCGCCGATGTATGAGCCGATCTCTATCTCGGGCAGCTCGACGGCATCGGAGGCTGGGGCGAGTTTAACGCTTGCATCCGCGTCCTCGGTTGTCGTCTCGTTCTCCTCGGAATAGATACCTTCGGACTCTCCCTCGGCTGAATCCACCATGATGAGATTGGGTTCCTCTACTTGTAC
>ONMP01000041.1 GCA_900318935.1 uncultured Actinomycetes bacterium | reverse complement strand
AAGCCGGCGACCAAGTCTGTGCGCTTCATAAAGAAATGGGATGACGAGGGTGACCAGGATGGTAAGCGTCCCGAATCCATCACGATTCATCTGCTGGCCAATGGCATCGAGCTGCAGAGCAAGACCATCAATGCGGATGACGCAACCAGTGATGACGAGTGGGCGTGGACCTTCACCAATCTACCGACACGTCGTGCGGGCGTGCAGATTGTCTATGCCGTAACGGAGGACGAAGTATCGGGGTACACCTCCACGTTTACCGGCGGCAACGGAACGAGCGTATTCGAGTTCACCAACAAGCACGTGCCTGAGGTCACGTCGGTCGAGGGCAAGAAGCTCTGGGACGACGAGGGATTCGAGGACAAGCGCCCGTCGTCCATTACCGTGCGCCTGTACAACGATGGCGAGGAGGTGAGCTCCCAGGTCGTCAAGCCGAATGCGTATGGGGAGTGGACGTATGCGTTCGAGGACCTGCCCGCCTACGAGGATGGCGAGAGGATTGACTACACCGTCACGGAGGATGCCGTATGCGATTACGCGACGCTCTATGACGACTACGACATTATCAACACGTACGATCCAGGCAAGGTGCAAGTGCGCGTGCAGCGAGTGTGGGATGACGCCGACGATCAGGACGGCATTCGCCCAGACTACGTGCGCATAAACATGCTGGTCAATGGAAAGGAGGCCGGCGGCGAGTATGGCTCCGGATACTTCGTCTTGAACAACTACGACGACGGCTTCTACTCCTTCCGGCGCACTTCTGCCACAGATGACGACGATATGGCCCTGCAGTTCAGCGTGGACGAAGTGAAGAGCGACGTCCTTACGGGCTACGACACGACGGGACAATACAAAATAACGATCACGGGCAGCGTGGAGACGGGCTTCACCATCACCAACACGCACACGCCTGCCACCACGAGTGTAAAGGTGACGAAGAAGTGGGAGGATGGCGACGATCGCGACGGTAGGCGTACCCGCTCCGCGCAGGTGCAGCTCTACGCAGACGGCGAAAAGTACGGCGCGCCGGTCACGCTCTCGGAATCCATAAACAATTGGTCGGGCACCTTCTCGGGCCTGCCCAAGTACCATGCCGGCAAGGAAATCAAGTACACGGTTAAAGAGGTGTCCGTGCCCGAGGGCTACGAGGCGCGTGTCTCCGAAGTGGAAGACAGCGGCGCGGACCACGCGTTCGTCATCACCAACACACATGTGCCTGAGACCATTGACGTGGATGTGAGCAAGGTGTGGAACGACGCGGACGACCAGGACGGCAAGCGTCCCACCTACGTCGCCGTTCAGCTCAAGGCCGACGGCGTGGCGTATGGCGATCCCCTGCGCCTCTCGATGGGCAATGGATGGGCCGATACCTTTACCGACCTGCCCAAGTATGCCGAGGGCTCCGTCGCCAAACCCATTGAGTACAGCGTGGAAGAGGTCACGAAGGTCGAGGACTACACAGACCCCGTGTACGAGGGAAGCGCGGAGGAAGGTTTCACCATCACCAATACCCACACGCCCGAAGTCTCGACGATCGAAGGCACGAAGGTCTGGGAGGACGAGTCGAATCGTGACGCCGTACGACCCAAGACCATCACGCTCCATCTGTTTGCCAACGGGAGCGAGGTTGACTCGCAGACCCTGCAGGTCTCCGATGATGACCAGCAGAGCTGGACGTTCGGCGAGTATCCGGTGTATGAGAACGGCGAGCGTATCAGGTACGAACTGACCGAGGATCCTGTTGAGGAGTACTACACCTCGTGGTCTGGCACGACCGTAACCAACTACTACTGGATCGAATGGGTCGAGCTGCCGGGAATCAAGGTGTGGGACGACGAGGACAACAAAGACGGCAAACGCCCCGAGGGGATCAAGGTTAGCCTCATAGACGGCGACGAGGAGATTGACAACGCGTATGTCGAGGAAGACAAGGACGGCAACTGGAGCTGGAGCTTCTATGCACCTCGCTATGTCGAAGGCATGGAGGGCGTGGAGAAGTCGATAAGCGACTATCTGGTTCTTGAGGAAGCCGTCGAGGGCTACTCCACGGAGTATTCCGGCTCCGGCACAGAGGAAGACCCATACGTGGTGACCAACACCCGCGAGTCCACGCCGACCCCCGACCCCAAGACGACGAGCGTCACGGTCGTCAAGGCGTGGGACGACAACGACGACGCGGACGGCGTGCGGCCCGCCTCCGTCCAGGTGCGGCTCCTGGCCGGCGGCGAGGCGGTCGGCGATCCGGTCGAGCTCGGCGAGGAGGGCGGCTGGTCGCACACGTTCTCCGGCCTGCCGGCGGAGGCCGACGGCGAGGCGGTCTCGTACTCCGTGGAGGAGCTGCCCGTGGACGGCTACGAGGCGTCCTACTCCGGCTCCGGCACAGAGGAAGACCCGTACGTGGTGACCAACACCCGCGAGTCCACGCCGACCCCCGACCCCGATCCTGACCCCGACTTGCATCCCTATACGATCACCTACAAGCTCAACGGCGGAAACTACGACGGAAACACCGACGACGTGCTCGAGACCCACTACGCTGGCGAGGTCATCATCATTCGCGATGAGCCGACGCGTGAGGGCTATACGTTCCTCTACTGGAAGGGCTCGGAGTATCACCCAGGCGACTCTTACACCGTTGTGGGCGATCACACGTTTGTCGCCCAATGGAAGAAGCGCGATGATCCCACAACGACGCCGACCACACCCACAACGCCCACGATACCCACCACACCGAGGTCCTCGGTTACGAATACGTCCACGCGCAGTGCGCTGCCTGACACCTCGGACCATAGCCTCTTCGGCTGGCTATTCGCGTATTTCCAATGGTGATTACCGGGGATAACCCCAACGCCATCGAGTTAAGCTGGGGCGCATGACGGGCCTACCCGCGGCGAGGCAGCATCCTCGCCGCGGGCACCAGGCGCGCTCAGTGCGCACTTTTTGTCATCTGGGTGGCCCCAGTGCGCAGAAATCGGCCGAAAGTGCGCACTGGGGTCATTGCCGGTGACGATTTGTGCGCACGGGAGAGAGGGAGTCGGAGCGGAGGTGCCGAAAGTACGCACTGGGGGAGGTGCCGGTGACGATTAGTGCGCACGACCGGGAACCTGCAGGCGATTAGGCATGAGGCGCAATTCGTTCGTTTGTCCTGCTTCATCCCAAATCTTTCGGTGAGGTCGCGTGAGACCTGCTATAATCCTTTGGATACAACCAACGAACGCAAAACGTACAATCACGTGATATAGGAGTGTCTCGATGACCGAACTATTCAGGCAGCTGCTTACTCCCGAGATCACCATGGTACTCATCCTCATGGTGGTATGCGTCGTCTCCGTATATCTACTCTCCATCGTGTATGTCATACGTGACTCCGCGCGTCGAGGAGCAGAGCCTCGTGCCGTATGGGCTATCATTTCGGTTATCCCCATCGTTGGAATCTTGGCCTACGTGATACTGCGGCCCAGCTCGTACCTCATCGACCGAGAGGAACAAGATCTTGACATCGCCCTACGCGAGCATCAGCTCTCGCATTACGGCCTCTGCCCCAAATGCAGCGCTCCGATCGACCGTGACTTCATCGTCTGCCCGATATGCAACACGCAGGTGCGCAACGTGTGTCCCACCTGTCATCGACCGCTCAATGCTGACTGGAAGGTCTGTCCCTACTGCCGCACCCACATCCAGTAGGCTGGTATCAAATTCAAGATTTTGCTGCTCGGTTCGTGGGCGGCTTATGGCTTTTGGCCCGGGGAAGCCAGAAACCTCAACACAACGGGTATAACTATCAATCCGACGCTCGAACTAGGTGGAGGATATGAGCCAGTTGCTGTTGACCCTCCGGTACGGAGGTCTGACCAAGGAACAATACGCCTCGATTCGTGACCGCATCGACGAGGAGAACCGGCAGGTGCTGCTTTTGTACGCGCCTATCGGTTGCGTTGTCTTTTGCGTGCTGCTCTTGCTCTCCTATGTGACTCAGGGAGTGGCAAATGCGAACCAGATGGTCTACGCGAGCTCATGCGTGGCGATGGGAATCCTTATGGTAATCGCGCACGGGTTCTCGAAGAATCGGCCTTTCGTGACACGATTGCTGGTCTGGGCGATCATGGTGGTGCTCTATGCGTTCTCGATAGCCGTGTCGGTGATTCATCCCGAGTATCCCTCGGTCTCGGCTATCGTGTTTCTGATGGTCGCGCCACTGCTCTTTGTCGAGTTACCGATGCGTGTCATGCTCGTCACGGTCTTGGCCGCAGCGGCGACTTGCGTTACCTCGATGGCAGTAAAGCCCATGGAGCTTGCAATCGACGACGTGTGGAACGCCGTGTCGTTCGGAATCGTCGCCATCGTAACCAACGTATTCCTCATGCGGACAAAGCTGGTCTCGTTGTGGCAGGCACAGCAGATAGAGTATTACAGCAAGTTCGACCGGCTTACGGAGCTCCAAAACAGAAACAGCTACGAGGAGTCGCTAGAGGGCTATCCAACGAGCGGGGCCGAGGTGATCGTGTGCCTGTATGTGGATGCGAATGGCCTGCATGAGATCAACAACACGCAGGGACATGATGCGGGAGACAAGATGCTGCGAGCCGTGGCGAGTCAGCTTAGGAATCGCTTCGGCGAGGAGCACGTCTATCGCGTGGGCGGTGACGAGTTCGTCGGCTTCGTGCCGGACGGTACGGTCGAGTGGACGCGCACCGAGCTCGAAGCCCTGCGCAAGCAACTCTCGGAAGACGGGTACTCGGTGTCGGTGGGCGTATTTGCGGTAACGGCACAAGACGCCGACATGCACTCCCTCGTACGTTCGGCTGAGCACGAGATGTACGACCAGAAGCGTAGTTACTACACCTTGAGCGGCAAAGACCGCCGACGGAGGTAACGGATCGTTCACGCACGCCCGAGAGCGCGCAAGGCCTCTGCGAGGGGTATCTTTTCCTGCTCGACTCGGCGGTGCCCATGCCAGTCTGGGTCGGTGAGCAGCTCGTAGGCGGCGCGTTCGCCGTTGGTGAGCAGGGGAAGGTCACGACGCTCGCGCTCGATGCGAGAACGATGGTCCTTTTCGAAAGAGGTGCCGTAGCGCTCGTAGTGCTCGAGGGTGGACAGGTCCATGAGTATGCTCTCGCAGCGTACCCCACACTCTCGATAGGAATTCAGGATCTCGAATCCGTTTGCGTCAAGGTCGCCCCAGTACACGATATGTCGTGCGACCCTCACGCCCTCGAAGTCGGCCACGAGAGATGGCCCCGCGTTGCCTGAGCCAAAGACGCACATGCCGTCCTCAAGCTCTGGACAAGCGAGGAACGTGTCCTTGTTTTCGACGATGAGGCACAGGTCCGGCTCGTATGCAAGCTCACAGACGTCACCTGCCATCCAACTGTCGAAGCGTCTATGGCCCGAAGCGAGGTAGGAAGGACTCACGTAAGAGAAGTCGAGGCGTGCCGGACGCCCCTTGAGCCCAAGCTCTTCCCGTCCGGCGAGCAAGCACACGAGCTGGCGATGACGCGCGAGATCGAGCCATTTTGCGTCGATTCCAGGTAGTGGCACCTGTCGTGGCGTGAGACCCGTGGCGTCGTGGGAGCGGAACCACGTCGCCGCAGAGAGAAGCAGTTCGAACTCTAGGTCGTCCCACGTATCCGCCTTGCGTAGTGCGAGGGCGCACTCGGTGGCACTGACCTGGGGAAGCGCATCGCAAATCATATCGCGTCTCAGGCGGGTGCGTTTGAGGACATGCGTCCATGGGCCGTCTGCACGTGGGGTCGCAAGCGTCGCGGCTGTCGTTGCGCTCGGTACGATAACGTGCGTGGGCACGCGCTTGGGGCCGCCCGCCTCACGCATCTCGTAGACGATCTTTGTGTCGGTCTTTTGCTCCCAGGAACGAAGTGCACGCGTCAGGTGGTCGAGCTCCTCGAGGCCGGTGAGCAAATCTCGCCTGATCGGCCTACCGACAGGCAGAGCCCATGGCCATGCGGCCTCCACTTCACAGACGTCTTCGGCAAAGGTGCGGGAGAGTCGTCTGGAGAGGGCGTCCCGCAAAGAGCGCTCGTCCTTTAGTCCTGCCACTGCGGGTCTCCATCCTCGTTCGTGCCCGCACGCAGCAGAGAGCGCGTGCGGGTCGTCCCCTTGCGTTCGTCTTTCGTGAGACTTACGATTTGCGACGCGAGTGGCGCCACGGCCTCGACCTTGCCGTCGGGCACGGCGATGATCACCTGAAAGCCCAAGCCCGAGAGCGCGCCGAGGGCACGACGCGTGTGGTCGGAGTCTGCCTTGATGAACGCCTCATCGAGGAAGACCGGCGCGAATGAGGGAATGGTCGCAGAGTTGTATCCCAAGCAGTAAAGAAGTGCGGCACCGAGGATGAACGCGACGAGTTCCTGATACTGCCCGCCGCTCTTTCCGTTGATGGAGTCGTACACCACGGCCTCTGCATCGGGGTCATCAGGTACGGTCTCACGAGCGGAGATGGTCACCATGTGGCGGGTGTCCAGGAAGTGGCGAGCGCTGCGTCCGGTGGTCGCGAGGTCGCGGCGTAGCAGGTCGCAGAAGCGCTCCACGTTTCGGTGCTCGCGGATGACCTCCTCGTCGCTCTCGAAGTCGTAGCGCGTTGCGAGCGAGCAGAGTTGGCGTAGGTCGCGGCGAAAGCGTCGCACGTCCTGAAGGGTACGTCGCTCAGCTACCACGCCGAGGCGTCCTCGCCTCTCTCCAAAGGCGAACTGTCCGAGAATCTGGTTGATGGGTCGCAGACGCTCGTCGAGTGCGCGCTCCTCTACGGTGAAGCTCTCCTGTAGGCGCGAGAGGTGGCGCGACACGTCGCGCAGCATCTCGGTTCGCCATTCGGTCTCGGGGTCATCGAGGCGCTGCTCTATGAGCTGTGCGAGCACGTTGTGATAGTAGGGAAACTCGTCGATGGTCGTCCCGTGTTCGGTGTCGTCGGCCATGAAGTTGCTGTGAAACGTCGTGAACGAGGACTCGATGGCGCGAATGCACTGCGTCTCGCGTTCGCGCTTCGCTGCCAAGAGGTTCTCTACGTAACCACGTGCCTGTCGAGTGACGCGTTCGAAGCCACGCAGGATGCTCGAGCGATCGCCGAGCATGGCCTCAGCCTGTGCCACGGCTTCGGTACAAAGCGCCTCCTGTGGCTTCGTGACGATAACGCCCATGCCGACGAGGGCGTTGACGAGCACGCGCGTCTGGTCTCGACTGTGCTCGAGACCTTGGATGAGTGCCTTGTGGGCATCGACCGTTCGCTTGAGATCATGGCAGGTCGTGGTGTCGGTGGCCACAAGCGCATCGGTCTGGCGAAGCATTTCGTTCAAGGCGCGCAGTTCGTCATCCTGCTCTAGTCGCTCGAGCTGCTCCTGTGTCTCGCGCATGCGTCGGTCGACGGAGTCGATGTCGAGCTCCTCCCAGGTGAGGGTCTCGACACGTTGCGAGACGTTCATGCGGGCGGCGAGCACAGAGCGCTGGCGGTTGAGTGCGGCTCGCTCCTTGGCACGCTCCGCATTGCCTTTCTTTGCGTCCTCAAGTTCGGCCTCAAGGTCCTCGATAAGCATCTCGTTGGAGAAACCGATGATGAGCGTGGCACGGCTGTGACCGATGGCTCCACGGTTGCCCACGCGCTCCTGACCGGAAGGTGTGATTCGTGCACCGCCGCCCGCCAACTGTGGCACTGTGTCGACGCAAAGGTGGTCGGTGGAGTCGCACACGGCTTGCCGCACGTATGCGGCGAAGGGCGAGTCGTCGCGATAGACGACCTTCGATGAGACGTGTCCTGCCTTCGGAGTAGCGGGGTAGTCCTTGTCGAGGTCGACGAAGTCGTAGTGGTAGCGTCTGCCCAACGTATTGGCCAAGCCGTCGATGTCGCGACGAAAGTCCCTCTCCAGACGCTTGTCCACGAGGATGCGGTCTGAGATGTGTGCGAGGGAGATGTTGATGGCAGTGCGCCAGAGCGACTGCTCGCGTGGCACGTCCATGAGCTCTGCCGCGAAGGGGATGTCGGAGGGATCGAGGCCTGCCGCGCGTGCCATCAACTCGCGGGCGCGTGCCATCTGGGGCGTGATGTTGGTGCGGTGCCTGCGGTAGTAGTCGAGCTGCTTCTCGAGGTCGTCGAGCTCGTGCTGCCTCATGCGAAGTCGTGCGCCCAAGTCGTCTATCTGCTCCTGTAGCGCCTCGGCCTGCGCCGGGCCTGACGCGAGGATCTCGTCACACCAGGTGGAGAGTTCGTGCCATTCGTCCTCGGTAGATGGTAGCGAGCGCTCACAATCCCCAAGCGGCGTGGCAAGCGCCTCCCGATGGCGGCGTACCGATTCGCGGCGGGCGCGGTCGCTCTCAAGGCTCGCGCGCAGCCGCTCCAGGCTGGCTCCGCCACGCTCGTATATGCTGGTACGTATTTGCTCGAGTTGCTCCTTGTGTTCGGCAAGGAGTGTCTTTGCGGACGTGAGGGAGCGCTCGTCCCGCTCGCAGGCGCGAACGGTGCTACCATGCTCTTTCTCTGTGAGGTCGAGCCGCCTGCGCTCGAGCCAGAGGCGCAGAGGATCTTGGTCGGAATCGTAGGCGAGTGACTCGGCGAGACGTGCCTCCTCGCGGGCGTCGAGCATCTCCTGATGGTTCGTGTCGATGTCCTTGAGCATCTCACGCTTGCGACGGGCTTCTTCGATGCGGAGCCACACGCTCTGGTTATGGTCGAAGCAGTCAATCGTTTGTTGAGCGAGCTCAAAGGTGGAGGGTGGGTCGAGCACGAGCTCCTTAAAGAGATCGTCCACGTTGGTCATCGGGATACCTGATTGGATGCGATAGAGGAGCTTCATCGCGTTGGTGCCGTTGCCCTGTGCGCCGATGCCCAGCGCGAGGTAGATGGCGCGAAAGAAGCGCCCGGATCCGTCGTACACGGTGCAGCCAGGATAGGTGGCGCGCACGTCGCGCGAGCGCAGGTTGGTGGAGGCGAACGGGCGGAGTGCGCGTGGATCAAGGTCGCCTTCGACGGTAACGAATGTCTGGACCATGTCCGCGTCACCTCCGCCAGGCTTCAGTTGAAAGAACCTCGCGGCACTGAACTTGGCTCCTGTCGTGTCCTGCCAGGTGTGGACGATGGCCGACCAGATGAGCTCCGTCTCGTCGCGCAAATACTTTCCCTTCGTGCGACCGCGCTCGTCGGCCACGGTGTCGACCATACCACGCACGTAGGTGCGCACCTCGCGGGGTGAACCGCCGCGACCGAGGTTGGACGCGGCGTTGAGGGTGCGTCCATAGGGCATCATGAGCACGGTCCCCGCGTCAAAGAGGGTTGACTTGCCGGTGCCTGACCGACCCGTGATGCACACGACCGAGGCAGCGCCCTCGTCGTCTGCGGGACGGATGGCGAGGTCGTTGTAGCCATCGAAGGTGCCCCAGTTTATCAGCTGGATACGACAGAGTCGCCACTGGGTACTGAGGAGGCTCATCGATGCGTTTGCCATGAATGCTCCTTGTTCGTGGGCTTACAGTCGTTCCTTGAGCTGTGCGATGAGCTCTTGGGCGCGCTCGAGGGTCATGATGCAGGGCACTATCGGAAGGATGCGGAATCTGTTGTCGGCGGTTTTGGCTTGCTCCATGTAGCCGAGGGTCATGGCCTCGCTGACGGCCGCATCGATGCGCTTGCGCACGAGGTTCGCGTCACCTTCGTCAGCGTAGGGGGAGACGGTGATGAATGCGTCATCGATCTCGGAGCGATCGATGTACCAATGCTCTCGTCCGTCGAGCTCGGCGTTTTGCGCGGCGATGCGCAGCGTGATGAGGAGGATCGTGACGTCACGCTTCTGTACCAAACCGCGCTTGAGTACGACGCCAGGCATCTCTCCGTCAAAAGGTGCCGTTGCCGCCCAAGCAACCCTATACTTCTCATTGAGGTTGAGTGTTAGGCAGAGGTTGTTGAGCGTCCTTGTTACGTCCTCGCGATGCTGGAGGATGAGGGAGTAGGTAGAAGTGCGGTACTTGCCGGGATCCTCATCAGAGACATAGCGGTCTCGCAGGAGCCTGGTTGTGGCGTAGCGAGCTTCTGGTGGGATGTCGCCGATATCGCCCTCAAAGAGGCCCTCGCGGTCGGGTTCGTCGTAGATGTCGTATCCGAGCTCTGCGCTCTCTTCGTCCATGTGTCTCCTATCCTGTTATGCATCGCCATCGCAAAGCTGGGCGAGTTGCTCGTCGCTCAGTGTGAGGTTTGATCCCAACCAGACGAGTTCGTTGCCGTCCGTGTCCACGCATCGCCAGAAGGTGGGGCTTGACGTGGGCATGTCGTCGAGGCGCTGTAGCAGGCCTACGACCTCCGAGGAGCGGCGCATGCGCTCGGGCAGGGCGTTGAAGGACGCCGCGACGTCCACGCGATTGTGCTCGTTGCGGACGGGGGCCTTCGCCACGAGCGAGAGGACGCGCCGTGTCTGCGGGCCGCCTTCGCGTACGAGGCGCTCTAGGTCAACGTCGAGGCCGTCGTCACGGTGTTCGGATAGTGGCGGTATAGGTCGCGGTGGCGTGAGGTTGGCCTCGCGGGTCAGGAGCGGGCTGATGAGCGTGTCGTTCACGATGCCGTTGGCGGGCAAGGTCTCGTTATGGGAGACGTGCGACGCCCAGAGGTGGACGAGGTTGTCCAGCTCCTTGAGTGCCTTGGTGAGGGCGCGTTGGTCGGTGTTGTCAAACTGCGAGACGGCGCGACCGATGACGTTGGTCGCGCGATTCTTTGCCTCGAGGACGCGATCGATGCCCTGGCTAACCTGGCTCCAGGCGTCGCCGAGCCTGCGACGCTGTTCCCATTCCATGCCTTCGAATGCCGGTGCGTTGGCAATGGCGTCGAGCAGGTCTCCGATTTCGTTGGACTGACTGGGGTCGGCGATGACGGAAACCGCGTCGAGGAAGGAGCGTCCCTCTTCGGTGCCCGTGAACATCTCACGGGAGCGCTGCAGGTACGTGCCCATGATCTCGCCGAGGGGCCGCTCGTCGCTCATGAATTCGGCGGTGGTGCGACGGGTTTCGTCACGAATGCCTTGGGCGGTCTTTGCGAGGTCGGCCGGTATGTCGTGCATGAGGTTGACGAGAGTGCGTACCTCCGCCTGAACCTGCTCGCGGGTAAGGGTATAGCGTCCGCCTGAGGCATCGAAGGCCTTGAGCTCCTGCTGGGCCCGCTTCACGCGCTCGACGAGCAACTGTCGGCGTTGCCTCTTGTCGCCTGAGAGCTCGGCGGCAGTACGGGTGAGCGCCTCACGCAACACGCGCATGAGCGATCCGCTAAAGATGGCGTCGGTTCGCGATAGGCTGTCGATGGCATCCATGGCGCGCATGGCCTCGGTCGTGAGCCGATAGCTCGTGCGTCCGTCTTCCTCGATGGCGCTCTCGAGCCAGCCGAACTGGTCGGTGAGCAGTCGGCATAGCTCGCGTGCCGTGATCGTGCGTCCGTCAACGATGGGTAGCGTGCCCTCCATCTGTGCTGCGGCAAGGTCGTCCGCCATGTCGTCGATGATGGCGAGCAGGTCGTCCTCGTAGCGGCTGTCGGTCTTGTCGGGGAAGGACGAGCGGAAGAGTGCTATGTAGGTCTGCGAATAGGGACTCTTTAGCAGGTTGAGCGCTCCGCTATCGTAGGCCGTCTGAATCTGTCGGTACTCCTCAAAGAAGCTTGCCATGACGTTGTCTGCCTACAGCGCTAGGCTATGTGTTCGTGTCGTTGCGCAGAAGTGCGTCTGTGCTCACAATGTATGCGTAGACGATGTCGCCCTTTCCCTTGGAGTTGACGACGCGCGCGCGGTAGACGACGCGTTTCATCTCGTCTCCCTTCGCCAGTACGCGAAATGAGATTTCTAGCGTATTGCTTGCGGTCAGGCGCTCGACCTCCATCAACTGCTGACTGACGCGCGGCCAGTCTTCGGGGTGTACCATTCCCTGCATGTGGCTGGCAATGTGCAGGAGCGCGTCCGAGAGCTCCTCATAGCCGAGCAGATGGGCGAGACCGTCGTTCGCAAACAAGATCTTGCCTTTTGGGCGATGTGCGAGCATGGCAAGCGGCATGCCCTCGGCCAGCTCGCGCGAGGTGAAGCCGAGCAACGACCTTAGCGGGGAATCCGCGAGCTCGGGGGTCCATGCCCTAAAGCCACTCTTGCCCTCGAGCTTCACGGCATAGAGCGCCTCGTCCGCTCTGGTGTAGACGGTCTGGAGGTCGAGGTCTGGCTTGTACCAGGCGTAGCCGGCAGAGAGGGGCAGCAGATAGCGCTGATCGTGGAGCTCGAACGTGAGGCTTCTGCTTGTGAGGTACTTCAGCATCTCTTCGAGGTTGTCGACATCCTTTCCAAAGAGCGCCACGAGCACCTCGTCGCCGCCATTGCGCCCGATGATGGCCGTGGGCGGGAACGTGGCTACAAGCTCGTGCGCCAAGGTGCGCAGAGCCTCATCGCCCACGTCATGGCCGTAGAGGTCGTTGACGGTCTTGAAGTCGTCCACGTCCATGAGGATGAGCACGAACGGCTTGTCAGGGATCTCTTTCATGTTCTTTGCGATAGCCTCATCGATGCCACGGCGGTTGAGCAGGTTCGTGAGGGGGTCGTGCGTGCCCGCGAGGATGAGCTGTTCACGCTCGCTCTGCTCGGCGTCAGCGAGGGAGAAGGCAAAGATGCAGCATCCCTCGGTGCGCGAGGGCGTAAAGTTATAGCTTATCCAGTGGCCGGCGTGGGAGCTGTACGTTACGTCATGCAGGCTCTCGCCCTCGATGGCAGATCGGTAGCAGAGTGACAGCCACGGCAGTCCCGCGAAGCCCGCGACCTCAAGCAGGGTCTTGCCGGTGAAATCAGCGGGTCCGAGCCTGCCCCACTCGCGGTAGAGGTCGTTGGCGTACACGTACTCGACGTCCTGTGGGCCGTCGCCCGCTTCGTTCAGGATGACCCGCAATACTGCATAGGCTACCGGCACATCGCCGTACGTCCCCAGGCCTGCGCCCAAGAGGGTGGGCATGCTCATGATCAGGAATGCCTCTGCCGTCTCGCACGAGATAAGCGGCATGGCGTAGAACTGGTAACCGGATCCGGTGTCGACCGGTCCGGAGATGCGTTCCCATGATCCGGAGGTGCGGCAACGCACGATGGCGGAGTGGAGTGCTTCGTCGAATCGTACCGCGAAGCGTGCCGTCTGCGTCGTAGGGATGCTCGTCGAGAGGACGTCCCCTCGATCGAGGAAATCGCGTAGGGCCTCGTTGGCACGCGGTACGTACCAAGACCCGTCTCTCAGCTCGATGATCCCCGCAGGGAGCTCCGATACGGGAGATTCGCTCACGCCTTGGCCGTTGTTGTTTGACGCGAGGTCGCACAAGCTTACCGAAGCGACGGCATCCCAATACGACTCCTCCTCCTGCGGTTCGAGAGGAAGGTGAGTGCCTGCCCGCAGCGTCGAGATGATCTCCTTGAGGGGAGTCGGCCTGAAATAGTGGTAGCCTTGCAGCATGTCACATCCCATGGACGCGAGTCGCTCGGCCTGTTCAGCTGTCTCGATGCCCTCGGCGAGCGTCTTTATGCCGAGTCGCTTGGCCGCACGGATGATCGAGTCTACGATGATGTCGCACTTCTCGTCGTTCTTCTTTTTGAAGAAAGCCATGTCAAGCTTGATGAGGTCGAAGTCAAACTCCTTGATGGCAGCGAGAGAGGAGAAGCCGCTACCGAAGTCGTCCATCCAGACTTCGAAGCCTTCCTTGTGCAGGGCGTCGATTTGCCCATGGAGGAGCTGCGGGTTGCTTGAGGCGACGGACTCGGTGAACTCGATGCGCAGCAGCTTGTGCTCGATGCCGCGGGCGTCAGCCATGCGAGCGATGGCGTTCGCGATGTCCATCTCGTCGAGATCGCGTAGCGAGAGGTTCACCGAGATGGGAACCACGCCGACTCCCCGCTGTCGCCTGTCCGCCATGTCGGCAAGTGCGTGGTCGACGATATGCAGGTCGAGCTTACTCAGGAGTCCTGCTTCTTCGAGCACAGGTATGAAACTCGCGGGGGAGAGGGGGCCGTACTCGGGATCGATCCAACGTGCAAGGGCCTCCTCGTGGCATACCCTGCCCGTGGCGGAACGAACTATGCCCTGGTAATAAGGTCTGACCCATCCTTCGGCGAGGGCACGATCAAGATTGTCGAGGATGTGTATGCGCAGCGCTGCCTCGCAGCGCATCTCGTCGGTGTACCACATGTAATGCGACTCCCACGTCGCACTATTGGACTCGCATGCAAGCTGTGCGCGGTCGACTGCATGCGCGATGTCGTCATCCTTCTCGATGGAGTAAATGCCCGCCTTGATGGGTGGGGCGCCCTCGATGCCACAGGAGAGGAAGTCGGCAAAGGCTGACCTGACGCGATCCTCTACGACATCTGCCGCCGTGATCGTGCAGAAGCTGTCGCCACCGAAGCGGCTGCATACGTTGGAGGGGAAGTGCTTGCGGAGGATGTCGGCAAAGGTGCGCAGCATCTGGTCGCCGGCCTTGCGTCCGTAGCGGGCGTTGTAGTGCTTGGTGCCCATGATGTCGAAGTCCACGAGAGCGAGGCTCGTACCTCGCGCAATTGATTCTCTTACAGCTAGTTCGGCCACGTGATGAAAGCGGTCCATGCTGGAGAGTCCAGTGAGCCAGTCGATGACGTCGCCACGATTCATCTTGACCAAAAACACATAGAAAACTGGCCGCTCGCCCTCACGTCTCACGAGCTTGCCATAACCGTCCACGCCCACCGCTGTGCCGCTCTTTGTACACACCTGATAGAAGATGTGGGTGTGTCCGTCGTCCTCCTTCACCTGGCCCCAGATGCTGTCAGTGATGGCCTCGAGTTCATGGGCATAGACAAACCCGTTGAAAGAACCGCCCGTGAGCTGCATGAACTCTTCCATGGTGTCGCACTCAAAGAGGTCGAGCACGTATTGGTTGACATGCAGAATCTCCCTGTCACCATCGGCATAGTAGATGAGGATGCCGCCGGGGACCTGGTTGCTCTCGAGGAGCCACTGTTCCATTGTGCGCCTTTCTTCCGACGTGGCGTCAAAGCATCATTCTAGCAGCTCGGGCTAAGCGTTCGCCTTAATACCTGTTGTGGATGTGCTCGGCGCTAGCACGCAGGCCACGAATGGCGAGTGGCGTACCGTCATTGAGTGCGACCATGCCGTCGAGCACGCCAAAGACCTGATGCTGTTCGGACTTGATGAGACCTCCCACGTCGATGTCGTCGATGCGGTCAATCGAAGGCGAGAACGTGAGGTCGAGCCTGCCCTCGTCATCGGTCATGTGCCACGGTGCGAGGTAGTCGTAGCTGCCGTCCGCTTTGGTGGGGATGCCAAAGTCAACGCGTCCCAGCTTGTGGGCGATGCCGTCCACAAAGAGCATGTTTTCGCTGGCGGCGGTCGTGTTGCCGAACCCGTAGCCGAGGTTCAGGCCAATGACACGACCATCAAGCTTGCCTTGTGCCGCAGCCCAATACCATACGTTGTCGTAGGTCCAGACGCCACGACCCCAGTCGAGGAGGCCGAGCGAATCACTCGCGTCGAACTCGTGGACCATCGCACCGCGTCGGAAGCCGCCGCGCGCTCGCATGCCGATGACCTTGCGGTTGTAATAGAAGGCCTTTTCGTCCTCATCCCAGGGGGTACAGATCACCATCGAGTCGCGTGGCTCACGGTCGAGGAGAAGTTCGACATCGAGCTCGTCGTTCCCGTCGAACGATGCCATGTAGAACGAGAGGCGCCGCGCCGTCCCTTCGTGGGCGAAGCGCACGCAACAGCGCTTGTTTTTCCAGACGATGTCACCCGTTTCCGAGCTGAGGGGCAGCTCCATGCGTCCGAGGGGCATCACGAGCATCTCGCTGGTGGTCTTGTAGGTACAGGTCTCGAAGTCGATGACGCTGGCCGAGACGAGGCCGAGATATCCTAGGTCCGAGAACGTGAGCGCCACGGCAAAGCGGTCATCGTTTACGAGGTAGTAGTCCCAGTCCTTGATGCGCAACGGAGACGCGGCGATGCGCTCGTGGTCATAGTCAAAGGGCGGCCTGAAGGCGTACCCTGGCTCGCGCAGCCGCCCGCGCTCGTCCAAGAGTGGTCCTGAGCCCGTGATGAGGTGGTCTTGTGCCATGATTGCGCTCCCTTCTGCGGGAAAGCTTCCGCAAGAATCAGTTGTAGGCATAGTATACGCGCAAAAAAGCACGAATGAGGACCCACCAAAACTCGCACGGAGTCGCAAAAACTCGTACACATCTCCACGCCTCATCTAACGCCGTTGGTGTAAGCTATACAAGTTTCTGCGATTTCGAGGAGAGTTGCCATGAAGGTACTTTACAACGACGGCCATGTGGCCGAAGTCGCTCCCGAAGAGGAGCTACACGTCATCCGTCACAGCGCCGCCCACATCCTGGCCCAGGCCATCAAACGCCTGTATCCCGAGGCGGACTTCGCCTATGGCCCCGCCACCGAGAATGGTTTCTATTACGACGTCGACCTGCCTGAGGGCGTGAAGGTGAGCGAGGACGACTTCCCTGCCATCGAGGCGGAGATGCGAAAGATTTGCAAGGAGAACCTCAAGTTCCAGACCTATGAGCTCCCGCGCGAGGAGGCCATCGCGCACATGCAGGAGCGTGGCGAGAAGTACAAGGTCGAGCACATCGGCGATCTGCCCGAGGATGCCCGCATCACCTTCTACAAGCAGGGTGAGTACGTGGACATGTGCGTGGGACCGCACCTCATGTACACCAAGGCGCTCAAGGCCTTCAAGCTCACCGGCGTCTCCGGTGCCTACTGGAAAAACGATGCTCACAACAAGATGCTGACGCGCATCAACGGCATCGCCTTTGCCACCAAGGCCGAGCTCGATGCCCACCTCCAGATGATCGAGGAGGCAAAGAAGCGCGACCATCGGCGTATCGGCCAGGAGATGGA
>ONMP01000153.1 GCA_900318935.1 uncultured Actinomycetes bacterium | reverse complement strand
GGGCGTAGCAGAAAACTATGTCGGTAATTATGTGTACCTTGGCAAGAAGGCGTGGCGAGAGGTCGACGCAGAGAAGCCTGTCTTCTCCACGATTTACGCTACCACGACAGCAGATGACGAGGTACGAGCGGGCATCGCGCAAGACCTCCGCGAGCGCGACGATGTCTCCACCGTAGTGTTCTCAGACGAGACGATAAACCTCTATCGCAATATGCTTTCGGTGGTCGATTTGGTCGTGGTGGTGCTCATCGTAAGTGCTGGAGCACTTGCCTTCATCGTCCTCTACAACCTGACAAACATCAACATTGGTGAGCGAGTGCGTGAGATTGCCAGTCTCAAGGTATTGGGATTCACGCGTCAGGAGGTCTACGCGTATATCTTTAGGGAGATACTCTTGCTTGCCATCATCGGGGACGCCTTTGGCTTGGCCTTTGGGACATGGCTCGAGACCTTCGTGGCGGTGACGGCTGAGGTAGACTACGTCATGTTTGGCCGGACTATTCATCCTGCGAGCTATGCGTACGCATTTGTTCTCACGCTCGTCTTTTGCGGACTTATCATGTTCGTGATGCGTCGCAAACTCGATCGGGTTGACATGGTAGAGTCCCTAAAGTCTGTAGACTAGTGGGTTGTCGGTGGCGGGAACGTTCCCTGTCTCCCTCTGTCACCTGTTACCCCGCTCAACGAAAGGAGCGAACGATGAAGGCGTTTCTTGCGATCTGCGTGTCGTTAGTGCTCACGTGGGGGTTTGTCCCTGTGTCCGCCCATGCCGAATCTGACGTTGACGGGGCAGACATCGTCGAGACGATTTCGGCTGAAAGCGGGCCAAGCGATGACATGGAGATAGATGCCGTCGAAGACCCCGCTGTCGTTTCCGAGGACGATGACGAAAGTGTGGTAAAGGTAGAGGATGATGCGGTATCTGAGGAGCAGGAGCAAGAAGGTTCCATGCTTCAGGACTCGCGCATCGAGCCCGATGAGCTGCTTGTGGCGCAGGGAGACGATATGCGTAAGGGGAGCTCGTTGGCCTCAGAAGCGACTGACAGCGGTGGGAGCATCACGAGCGTAGTTTCTCCTGGCAAGCAAGCTTATACGGGCAAGCCCCTCACGCCTCGTCCCGTGGTGAAGTGCGGGTCAAAGACGCTCACCTACGGCACTGACTACAGCCTGAGCTACAAGGCAAACACCGAGGTGGGCAGGGCGACCGTGACCGCAAAAGGAAAGGGCAGCTATCAGGGGACCAAATCCACGACGTTTCAGATTGTCGCACCAAACGTAGGCTACAGGGTTCATCGCCAGACCTACGGATGGGAGACGGACGATAGTTGGAACGGAAAGCTATCTGGTACCACGGGCGAATCGAAACGCTTGGAGGCAATTTGTATAAAGCTGGGAAGCGGCTTTCCTGTCACTGGAGGTATTGAGTATCGTACGCACGTACAGACTTATGGCTGGCAAGGATGGGTGAGCGATGGCGCCCTCTCCGGCACCACCGGTCAGTCCAAACGTCTAGAGGCCATACAGATTAGGCTTACGGGAGCGATGGCGAAGACATACGACGTCTTTTATCGCGTGCATGCTCAGAAACTAGGCTGGATGGGTTGGGCAAAGAACGGCAGATGTGCGGGAACCTCGGGCTTGAGCTGGCGTCTTGAGGCGATACAGGTAGTGCTCGTGCCAAAGGGTGGAACTGCGCCGTCAGAGCTCGAGGGAATCAAGTCCGATAGGTTGATTGCGTATCTCAAAGGTCCGGAGGTCTCGTATCGTGCGTGCTCTCAAGGCTATGGTTGGCAGGCTTGGGGCAAAAACGGCGCCACTGCTGGCATGGCTGGTGCGTCCTCGCGCCTCGAGGCCCTTGAGATGAATATCGCTTCCGGCTCCTTAACTGGAGGTGTGGCATATCGTGTGCGCATGCAGGGTTCTGGTTGGCAAAGCTGGTGCCAAGATGGCTTGTCTGCTGGGGCAGAAGGCGCAGCAAGGGGCATCGAGGCGATACAGATTAAACTCACGGGTAGGGTATCAAGCTATTTCGACGTGTGGTATCGCGTCTACGTCGACACGATAGGTTGGATGGCCTGGGCAAAGAATGGCAAGCCCGCAGGGACTCTCGGCTTGGGTCTGCGAGCGGAGGCGTATCAGATTAAGCTTGCCTATAAAGGGTCGAACCCAAGCCTGCCCTCTGGAGACTACAGAGGTGCTGCCGTCAACGCATACACGCCTAAACCAGCAAACATGAGCGTAAAGCTCGTACCCGAGCTCGCGCATGGATACAAGTCGCCATACTACCAGCGATGCATCGTCATGCATGACACGACGGAAAACCGCGGATTTGACTATTGGATCAATGATTGGATACGACGTGGTGGGACAGGCACGCAGTTCATGGTCAACGAAGCGGGCGAGATACGCCAGTACGTGGACATGAACCAGATCTGCTGGCATGCTGGAGGTGCCACATACGGATATCTCAACCAAGCGTTCAACGTCGTGCAGTATAAGCCAGGCGCCGGGAGTGCCATGAACCAATGCTCCATAGGCATCGAGATTGACCACATCGAGGATGGACGCCCATACCCTGCAGCACAACTCGACGCGATAGACAGGCTCGTAGCTTACATCGATGCGTACTATGGCTTCGAATGCACGATTCTGCAGCACAAGGATTATCAACTCAGCAACTCGGATGGTTTTTAGCTCGCTCTTCTTTCTATGCGTGTTCCTCCCGGTGGTGTTTGTGGCCAACCTATTGGCCCGCTCAGTTCGCGTGAAGAATGCCCTTCTCATCGTCGCGAGCCTGCTCTTCTATGCGTATGGCGAGCCTATACTCGTGTTGCTCATGCTTGCGAGCACCTGCTTCAACTGGCTCATGGGACGTGCAGTCGGAAGTGCTGAGGATGCGGGGCGAAGGCGGACGCTTGTCGTCTTAGCCGTCGTTGTAAACGTGGGTCTTTTGGGCGTCTTCAAGTACGCAGGCATGGTGGTGGGTACCATCAATGCGCTTGCTGGGCTGTCGATTCCGGCGCCCGACATCCCTTTGCCGCTCGGCATCTCGTTCTACACCTTCCAAGCGCTCTCGTACGTGATCGACGTATACCGTCGTGATGTTGAGGCTCAGTCGAGCTACCCGCGCGTGCTGCTCTACATCTCGTTCTTTCCTCAGCTCGTAGCTGGTCCTATCGTCAAGTACCACGATATCGCTGCAGAGATGGAGGATAGACACGCCACTGCAGATGACGTGGCAGCGGGACTTCGGCGCTTCTGCTGCGGCCTCGCAAAGAAGGTTCTAATCGCAAACGTGATGGCCTCTGCCACCGACACGCTCTATGACTTAGGGGCGGCCTCCATTGGCTGTGCCGGGGCGTGGCTGGCGGCGTTTGCGTACCTCCTGCAGATTTACTTCGACTTTTCGGGTTACAGCGACATGGCCATCGGTCTGGGACGGGTCTTTGGCTTCCACTTCAAGGAGAACTTCGATCACCCCTATGCTTCATCGAGCGTGACGGAGTTCTGGCGGCGCTGGCACATGAGTCTCTCCACGTGGCTCAAGGAGTACCTCTACATACCGCTTGGCGGCAACCGCAAGGGGCGTGGACGCGCCATCGTGAACCGCATCATCGTCTTCCTTGTGTGCGGCCTGTGGCATGGGGCCAATTGGACCTTTGTGGTATGGGGTCTTCTACACGGGCTCTTCCTCCTGCTTGAGAACGTGGTGCCCATACGTCGCCTGCCCAAGCCTCTTGGTATCGTGTACACGGTGCTGGTCGTGATGTGTACCTTCGTGATCTTTCGCGCTGACACGCTCGCTGAGGCGGGTTTGATGTTACAGGCGATGTTCTCTGGAGCTTCTGGCGGCAGACTCGCAAACATCCTCGTCATGGAGCAGCTTACGCCACTCTTTTTGGCCACGGCTGTCGTGGCGGTGCTTGCTGCCTCGTCCCTCCCGCTTGCGCTGCGTTCGCGCCTCGCGGGCAAGGCGGGAGTCGGCATCAGCTGCGCATCATATGCCTGCGCGCTCGTGCTGCTCTTCCTCAGCATGGTGAGCCTGTCATCGGGCACGTACAATCCGTTCATCTACTTCAGGTTCTAGGAGGCGCGTCATGAGTAATCGCATGTCTGCCCCAAAGCACTTGAGTCGAGAGGACGCGCGCACGTGGGCGTCGCTGGAGGAGGTTGACGCGGCCGCGGATAGCACGGCCAATCGCAAACCAGAACGTCCTGCGGTGGACGGTGATGCGAAGCAGCCCCATACATCGCGTGTGGCCATGGCGTTTGCCGCAGCCTTCTTTGTGATCGTGCTCATTCCTCTCGTATGCATGCCCTTCGTGTCTGAGGACGTGAGTGCCGAGAAGCGTGAGCTGGCTCCGGCACCAAGCCTCATGCGGGATGGCGCGCCGAATCTCAACGTGCTAGCCGACACGGGTGATTGGTTTGCTGACCACTTTGCCTTACGCGGTGCGATGGTTGATCTCGACGCGACGATCAAGCAGCGGGTTTTCATGACTTCGGCGACAGACAACGTGGTGGTGGGCAGCTCGGGCTGGCTCTACTATGCGGGGACGCTCAACGACTACCAGCGTCGCAACCGTCTTTCGGGCCACGAGCTGGCAAACGTCGCTGCGAACCTTGCCCTCATCCAAGAGTACGTAACCGCCCAAGGCAAGGGTTTTGCGTTCGCAATCGCGCCGAACAAAAACACCCTCTATCCCGAGCAGATGCCCTACTACGAGCTGCCGGGAGAGGGCGAGGGCAACCTTGAGCGGCTGCGTCCCCTGCTCGATGCGGCTGGCGTGCGCACCTGCGACCTACAGGCGGCATTTGAGGCGCAGGATGCGATTCTTTACTACCAACGCGATTCGCACTGGAATGGCGAAGGCGCACTGCTTGCGTATCGCTGCATTGCCCCTCTGCTGTCCACGCCCGTAACGACGTTTGAAGGAGCACAGGAGTCGGTTGCAGGGCATGTGGGCGATGTTGACGCCATGCTGCATCCCACCACTGCTCAGGAGGAGGGCGATCCGCATTGGTCGGCGGCTGATGCGTGGGAGTACGCCAATGAGGCCGCGAGCGTTGAAGACGACAAGATTCAGACGCATTCGACGGACCCGTCAGCGCGGGGCACGCTCCTGATGTATCGCGACTCTTTCGGAAACAACCTCCTGCCCTACTTCGCAAGCGCATATGCCGAGGCGACGTTCACCAAGCTCGTGCCCTATGACATGGGGGCATCCGCACTTGCCGGTGCTGATGACGTGGTGGTCGAGCGAGCCGAGCGGCACATCGACTTCTTTGCCACGAAGCCCCCCTACCTGCCTTCTCCCGAACGAGCAATCAGTGGGGAAGTCGCCACGAAACAGGGGAACACGAGTGTTCGTCTCTCTACCAACGGCCCGTATTTCGTCGTGGAGGGTACTCTTGATGAGACCTGCGCTGCTGAGGATGACCGCATTTTCGTGGAGGTGACAGCCTCCGACGGCTCGCGCAGGGCGGTGGAGGCGTTTCACGTGTCTGAGGAAGGGGCGGTGACGCGGGACTTCGAAGGAGAGGCCGATCAGGAAGAAGAGCCTACGATCAAGGGCGACTGGGGTTATCGGGCGTTCGTGACGATGAATGAGCAAGGCGCGAAGGGGTTTAAAGAGGTGCGTGTGCTCGTGGGCTCCACCGAGTCGGCAAGCGAAGTCGCACATGTCAGCGTGGGGTAGCATCGAGCTGCCCCACTCCGAAAGAATCGTGCGCGGATGCTGTGCCGTGGCCGACCTGCTATTCTTCGTCCTGCTCACCTTGGTGGGCGTCGAGCGTCAGGTTGCGTAGGTAGATGAGGATGTTTGCCACGAGTGCTGCCAAGTTGAAGAAGTAGACGACGAGCACCCAGTTGACGTTGTTACCAACGAACTTCGCGGCTATCCCTGCTACATAGCCAGCTGTGATGAGGGCTAGGAACGCAGGCGAGGTACCGCGCGTCGTGCGGGCTTTCCATGCGTTCAGTGCGTTGATGGGCCAAGAAAGTCCAAAGCACAGTAGCATGATTGCCTCGAGTATCGATGCCATAACGACTTCCTCTCTGCGTTATCCTCTCTGCCTTAGGCGAGACAGCCTTTGACCCAAGCGACAAAGTTCTCCTCGGCCGTGCCGGTTCGCTCGGCTTGCGTGTGCCCCTGTCCCCAGACGGCAGCGAAGTCTACCGACTCCACGCGATTGTCGGCTTGTAGGGCCATCGCTAGGTTGAGCTCGGTGGTGAGCGCCGTGTCGCCTTGGTTGATGCCCGACCGGATGCGCCAATGCTTGGCAGGCTGACTCGTGCCGTGTCCTTCCGACGTGGAGAGTAGGTAGTAGAGTGGCGTGTACATGTTCACACGGGTCTGCATGTCGCTGCCTTGGGTGTCGACCAGCTTAATATCGGCCGCGTAGTCGGCTGCGTAGGTGCTGCCCTGCTCTTCGAGGATGCGCGCAAGAGTGGCGTCGAAGTGCGCGGGAGAGCCGCCTACGCCAAAGAGGGTGTTTTCCCCTTGACCGCGATCGAGCTGGTCGAAGGCGCCGAGGCCCTTGGACGCCCGTTTGAGTGCGGCGCAGAACGACGCAACGCTCTCGACGGTGGCAGTGTTCGTCGTCTCGTCATAGGTCACCCACTCACCGTCGGCGTTGAGTGCATCGATGTAGTCAGCTGCAGTCTCGTATGTGCCCGAGAGGCTTATGCCACCTGAGTTCTGTGTACGGGAGATGTCATCGATGGCTTCAAAGTCGGTTTCCTCATCGATGTCCTCGACAGTATCGAAGTCGGAGTCGTCTGTGAGTGCATCCTCGCCCGTATCGGGAAGTGCCGTACCGTCCGTCTCCAAGAAGTCTGGTCCGCCTGCGCCGCGTCGTGCAACACCAGTCCCTCCGTCCGGCCCGGGTCCCATGCCACTGGAGGATTCCTCGGACGTTGTGCTTGCATCTGAGTTGTCGGCATCGGTCGCTGTGCCATCTTGGTTGTTGCCGTCGGGGTTGGGAATATCGTCGGGCCTGCCCATCCCATCGGGCCTGCCCATGCCGTCGGGTCCGCCACCTCCGGGGCCTCCCATTCCCGCTGAGGCCGCAGACGCATCGTATGGAAACTCGGTGTCCTTCAGGAAGTCATTCAGTGACGTTTCTATCGCTTGAAGCACGCGCTGATAGTAGCTGCCCGCCTGATGGATGCCTTCCTCGGACTCATCGAGTGACAGCGTGTTGCCGTTCTCGTCTGTGATGCCGGCCTCGTTAACATAGGTGGCGAATGCCGCTGCCAGCCCGTTCGAAATGGCCTGTTCCTCTTCCGTAAGTCCCTCGCGAGTCGTGCCCATCATCCACTCGTACGCCTCATCGCCCACGTCGAGCCCGGTGATGGGGCACCAGCCCATGCTGCCTAGCACGGCATCACTTGCGTCCTGTGCGCCGATGGCGGTGAGATAGGGGGTGTAGAGGGCAGAGTCACCGGTGGCACCCATCAGGACCGATTGGGCTCCGCCACCGCTCATGCCGAAGGTAAAGATGCGGTCGGTGCTCCCCGCCAGGTTCGGTGCCGAGGCGCGCAGGAAGCGCACCGCCGCCTTGAGGTCGACGACGCCTGATGGCGCACCTGCATCGCGGCCACGACATCCTGCATGCACGTAAACAAACCCTTGGCCTGTGTAGGCAGTTTGCGAAGCATACTCGCTGAGGGGACTCTGTGCAGAGTAGCCGGGGGTGTTGACCGGCATCACGATCGGCGCTGTGGAGGCTGTGAAGCCGCCTGCCGCTGCTGCGTCGCTTGGCGTGCATGTGAAGCTGCCATCGCCGTTGTCCTTCGCGTTGAAGTACGCACCGGGGACAAACACTGCCAGCTGCTCATAGTTTTGGTCCGCCGGAGTCGCGCAGTATGTGACGCCGAGCTGGTAGTAGACGTCGTCGGTCGCATTGTATTGCCATGCGCTCGGGTCGAGCGTGAGCGTCGACTGCGCCTGTTTCGCTTCAGCCTGCGCATTCGCGTTCTCGTCTGTGGATTCGTCTTTTCGACCACATGCCGCAAGAGCTGCTGCTGCCATGCCCGCGCCACCTATGAACGTTCGTCTGCTTATCGCACTCATCCTCGCTCCTTTCGCTGTCCCTCTTGTACGTTCATGACAAATGCTAAGGTACGAATCTTAAATGGCTCTAAAGCTTCCAGCGTCAGCACAGAGTTGCCACATGGAGCTCGGGGATTGTCCCAAGCAGCAGAAGCAACCTTTTTGGCGCAGATGGGTACGAGTGGAGGAAAACATGCCACGCTTGTGCTAACCTTTGCCGAACTATCGTCCGACGTGGAAAGGGTCGCCATGAGCGTTATGGATGCAACGGGATACCGGCTTCTCACGGTGCCGCAGGCCACGGGCACTGCTGCGGACTTCGGCTTCGAGCGATGCGAAGGGGGCGTCTGTGCGGCCAAGGGCATGCGTGCCACGGGCGTGCATGCGGGATTCCGCGCTGATCCTGAGCGACTGGACATGGCACTTGTCGCCGCTGACGAGACATGCGTGGTCGCGGCGACCTTTACACAGAACCGCTTCTGCGCCGCGCCGGTGCAGGTGTCGCGCGAGCGTGCAGCCTCAGGCGTGGCGCGTGCCGTCGTGCTCAATTCCGGCAATGCCAATGCCTCGACGGGAGAACCCGGACTGGCGGTTGCCCGTGCATCGACGGCAATCGTTGCGCGTGAGCTTGGGTGTCCTGATGAGCAGGTACTGGTTGGCTCGACAGGTGTCATCGGCAAGCAGCTCGAGCTTGCTCCTTACGAGACGGGCGTGCCCGCAGCCGTGGAGGCGCTCGCAGCCACGACCGAAGGTGCCCACCTCGCCGCGCGTGCGGTCATGACCACAGACACCGTGCCCAAGGAAAGTGCGTGGCGCGGAGAGATCACACTCGATGGGAAGCCAGTGACGGTAAGCGTCGGTGGCTTTGTCAAAGGCTCGGGCATGATCTCGCCAAACATGGCCACCATGCTCTCAGTCCTCTCTTGCGATGCCCCGCTTACGCGCGATGCAGCTCAAGCAGCGCTCTCTGCAACGGTCGCGCATTCGTTCAACAAGGTCACCGTGGACTCGGATACCTCCACCAACGACACCTGCATCCTCTTTGCCACAGGCAAGGCGGGAGGCACTGTAATCGATGTGGACTCGCCGGCGTTTGCCGCCGTGGCCGCGGCCGTGCGAGCCGTCTGCGAGGACCTTGCGCGGCAAATTGCGGCCGATGGCGAGGGAGCCACGAAGCTCGTGACGGTGGATGTGCTCGGAGCTGCCAGCGATGAGGATGCCGACGTGGTCGCACGCTCGATTGCCAACTCTCCGCTGGTAAAGACTGCCATCTGTGGCCATGACGCCAACTGGGGTCGCATTGCGGCGGCGGCAGGGAAGTGCGGCATCGAGTTCGACCAGTACGACGTGGACATCGACTTCATGGGCGTGCCCGTCTTGCGCGCGGGGCTGCCCCTGCCCATGGACGAGGACCTGATGCTGCGCCTCTTTGACGAAAACGACGAGATTTCCATCGTCATTTCGCTGGGCGTGGGGGAGGCACACGGGCGCATTTGGACCTGTGACCTTACGCACGAATACATCACAATCAACGGCGATTACCGCACGTAGGGAAGGAAAGCACATATGAGGAGAGAAGAGGCACAGCGTCGAGTTCAAGCGCAAAAGAAGGCCGAGGTGCTGCTCGAGGCCTTGCCGTGGTTCCACGAGAAGTCCGGTACGACCATGGTGGTCAAGTACGGTGGTGCGGCCATGGAGAATCCCGAGCTCTGTCACATGGTCCTTGATGACATCGAGCTGCTGAAGCTCATGGGCATCCGCGTGGTACTCGTCCATGGCGGTGGCAAGGCGATCAATGCCCTGCTGTCCAAGCTCGAGCTGCCCGTGCGATTTGAGGATGGCCTTCGCGTGACCGATGACGACACCATGGAGGCTGTGGCCGAGGTGCTCATCGGCAAGGTCAACCAGCAGCTTGTCTGGCAGCTCAACGAATACGGCGCC
>ONMP01000268.1 GCA_900318935.1 uncultured Actinomycetes bacterium | reverse complement strand
CTGCCGGTGACGTTGTGCAAGTGCTTGACCTCACGTTTGCGGTGGGCGTCTCGGTCATGTGTCTCAATGCGCCGGATGGTCTTGCGTGGGGAGATGTGCCTGGCTTGGCACCGCTCATGCATGCGCGTGACGATGTGCGGGCCACAGGTGTCGCGAGCATCCCTGCCGATGGGGAGTACGAGCACGCACAGTTCTATCCAGCTCCGCGTCTCACGAAGTCAATCCATCCGTTTGCGATGTCGGTCGATGACCCGCCCCCTCAAATCGAGGAGAACAGACAACCTGCGATCATGCAGGTGGGTCCGTCGTTTTTGATGGGACTCACGTCCGTCTTTATGGCGGCGAACGGGGTGGCACGCATTGCGGGAGGCTCCGACGTTCTCTCGGCCGCGCCTTCCATCGCCATGGCCGTGGCCATGGTAGGGGGCTCGATCATCTGGCCGCTCATCAACCGCGGCTACATGCGCAGGCGCCAGCGGAGTCAGGAGGCCCTGCGCAGACAGGCATATGTGACCTATCTCGATGGTGTCGAAGACGAACTCGGAGAGGAGGTGTCACGGCAACGCCAGGTGCTTCTCGAACGACGTGTCGGTATAGACCTGATTCGACAATGGGCACGAGACCTTTCGCCCATGCTCATGAACCGGACGAGTGCGCATGATGATTTCATGGAGTTGCGCGTTGGTCTGGGCGACTGTCCGGCTCAGGTCGAGGTCGCCTGGCCCAAGCGTCGCTTTGCCCTTGGTTCGGACCCCATGCTCGAGCGTGTTCTGGCCTTGGCAGACACGCCTCCCACGCTTCGCGACGTACCGCTGGCATTCGACCCGGCGCGTCACTTCGTGGCTGGTGTGGTGGGTGCACGTGCGGTTGTGTGGGACTTTGTGCGAGGGCTTATCGCACAGATGTGCGCGCTCTATAGCTACCAGGAGCTCAAGCTCGTGCTCTTGGCCAATGAGGCGGAGCGGGAGGAGTGGGACTTCGTCACGTCGTTCGGGCATTGTTATGACGAGGGCGGTAGGAGGCGCTTGGTTGCGCTTTCCAATGCCGGTATGGCGCAGATCGACGTTTTGCTCGAACGTGAGCTTGAGGGGCGTGAGAAGGCGCGGGTCGAAGTGCTCGGTGACTTGGGCACGTATTATCTGGTTGTCTGCGCAAGCGCGAGGCTGGCGGAACGCTCGGAAGCCGTGGCACGGTTGCTCGACCTGCGGCACAACCTTGGCTTCTCGCTCGTCTACTTGGGGGCTGAAGTTCGTGACCTTCCGCGCGAGTGCTCTTTTATCATCGATCTCGGGCAACGGTCGAATGGGCTGGAGGTTCGCGAAGCCCGCATGTTCGAGCGCGCTGATGTTGCTGGAACGCTCACACCCTTCGACCCTGACGTATTTCTCGGCTCCAAACAAGCGCATGTATTTGCGCTTGACCTCGCCCGAGCGCATCTCGGCGTGCCGGGACGTGTCGCAGACGTGCCTGAGTCCTTGGGATTTCTGGAAATGCTCGAGGTCGGCAGCGTCGCACATCTCAACGTGGGACGTCGCTGGGCCGAGAATGATGCCTCGCGTACGCTCCAGACAAGGATAGGCATGGATGCACAGGGTGAGTCTGCCTACTTGGACCTGCATGAGAACGTTCACGGTCCCCATGCGCTCGTCGCTGGCACGACAGGTTCGGGCAAGTCGGAGTTCATCATTACCTACATCCTGTCGCTCTGCGTGAGCTATTCACCGGATGAGGTGGCCTTCGTGCTCATCGACTACAAGGGAGGTGGGCTTGCCGGCGCCTTTGAGAATGATCGACACCATCTACCCCATCTGGCGGGAACCATCACGAACCTTGATGGAGGCGCCATCAGACGTGCTCTCGTATCGATTCAAAGCGAGCTGAGGCGCAGACAGCGGCTCTTTAACGAGGCGCGTGACCTGACGGGCGAGTCTACGATGGACATCTATCGCTACCTTTCGTTCTATCGACAAGGACTGCTCTCGGAGCCCCTGCCACACCTCTTCGTCATCGCTGATGAGTTCGCCGAGCTCAAGCAACAAGAGCCAGACTTCATGAGCGAGCTGGTTTCGGCGGCGCGTATCGGACGGTCGTTGGGCGTCCACCTGGTCCTTGCGACACAGAAGCCCTCGGGTGTGGTGGACGATCAGATATGGTCCAATGCGCGTCTCAAGGTCTCGCTGAAGGTGTCCGATGTGGCGGACTCGCGCGAGATGATTCGGCGTGACGATGCCGCGACGATTAGTCGTCCTGGTCAATACTTCATGCTGGTCGGCTATGACGACTCCTTCGGGGCGGGACAGGCTGCCTATGCCGGAGGCACGTATGTGCCCATGGAGAACTTCGGTCGCAGGCGTGACGAGGCGGTGGAACTCATCGATGCCGAGGGACGCTTGATTGCGGCGCAACGTCCGCCTGTCATCGGCAAGCAGCAGGGGACGTCCGAGCTTGCGGCTGTGCTCAAGGTGCTGGAAGAGACGGCCGCGAGCATCGGCAAGTGCGCACGCCGCCTATGGCTTGAACCGCTGCCTGCGAAAGTGACGCTCGATGAGTTGTCGGATCGCTATGGTGAGGTTGAGGAGGAGGCTGGCCTTGCGTGCGTTGTCGGCGAGCTGGACGATCCTGAGTGTCAGGAGCAGCGACGATTCGTTCTGGACCTTGCGTGCGTGGGCAATGTGATGCTCTATGGTTCGGCGGGCTCTGATGTGGACGGCCTTGCAAAGGCGATGCTGGTCTCCCTCGCGCAGGCGCATGCGCCAGAGTGCCTGTGGATATATGCGCTGGATTTGGGCAACGGTGGGATGGCCGAGCTTTGCGAGCTGCCCCACGTGGGCGGCGTGGTGCTTGCTGGTGACGAAGAGCGCGCGAGGAACCTCTTTCGGCTTCTGGAATCCGAGGTGACACGCCGCAGGGAGCTGGCGACGGCGCATGCGCTCGACGAAGAGCCAGCCGTGGTGGTAGCCATTGCGAACCTTGCGGCGTTCTTGGAGCGATTCGAGTCCTTGGAAGACCGCCTTGTGGCGCTTACGCGGGATTCGCCGCGCTACGGCATTCACTTCGTGGTGACAGCAGCTTCGGCGAGCACGCCACGCATGCGTCTGCGGGCGAACTTCGGTATGTCCCTCCCCACTATGCTCAATGATCCTGCGGACTACGGCACGCTTGTCGGTAGGTTCGGCGCTCTCGTGCCCCCTCAGACGGAGCGGCGCGGCATCGCAAAGGTCGGAAAGCGGCTTCTCGAGTTCCAAGGAGTATCCATCGCCGAAACGCTGGACGCCGAACAGGCTTGGATTGCCAAGCTTGCGCATGACGTTCGGGAGCGCACCGGTGCCGAAGCACGCCGAATTCCCGTCCTTCCCAGGCATGTGAGCGCTGAGGTCATGGGCAGCAGCGCG
>ONMP01000152.1:6047-13410 GCA_900318935.1 uncultured Actinomycetes bacterium | reverse complement strand
GCTTGAGTCAATCGTGCTAAAGGGAGCGTACACACCGTCGTAGGCGAGGTCAGGCGTCACCGTAATCAGACGCTTCGCACGTGCAATGTCGTTGAGCTCCTGAGGGCTCACCAGGAAGCGCATGAACTCGTTCGCCATGTCGAGGTTCTTGCCGTCCTTGTTGACCGCGAACTGCACCGATGGCTTGTCAAGCAGACAAGCACCCCCGTTGGTGAGCGTGAACGGGTGGAGGGCGTACGTGAACGGGTGGGCAACAAACGCCTCGGACTGGCTCTCGCGCTTGGCCGTGCCCGACGCCGTGTCGGCCGAGCACAGCGCCATGGGGATGTCGCCTTCGAAGAACCTCAGGATCAGCGCGTTGTAGCCGTCTTCCAACTCGTTGCAGACGTCGAGGTTAATGCATCCCTGCTTCATCATGTCGCTTATCTTCTCAAGGACGGGCTTCATGTATTCGCCAGCCGAGGGATCGAGCGCATTGAGCTTCTCGACTGTCTCGGGGTTCTTGGCCGCATCGGTGTACATGAGCTCACCGACGAGGTTGCCATACGCGGATGCCTCGTTGTAGCACAGGATGGGCGTGGGATATCCGGCCTTGTTGAACGCGTCACACGCGGCCAGCAATTCATCGTAGGTCGTCGGTACGCCGATTCCCTCCTTCTCGAAAAGGTCCTCGTTCACGAGGATGCCGGATACGCCCGCAAAGATGGGTGCCATGGGGCATGCCCCCGCATCGTCCTTGCACAGCAGGCTCGGGCGCACGCACGACAGGTCGATGCCGAGCGCCGGGTCGGAGAGGTCCTCGGCATGCTCGAAGACCGCATCGTATTGATCGCCATCCAGCATGTAGTCGAATGCGAAGTAGATGTCAGGCGCGTTATCGGTATTCAATGTGGTGGAAACGATGTTGTTGTAATCGTCGAGCTTGGTGTAGCTCAGCTCGACGTCGGGATAATACTCATTGAACTTGTCGAATTCGGCCTCAAGCGCTTCGAAGTTGTCGTAGCCACCGGCTACGGAGATGGAACACTTCGTGGCGGTGTCGAGCGAGGGAGCGAAGCTCTTCTGCTCACTCGCTTGCTCCGTCGACGTCCCAGACCCGGAAGACTCCGGTGATGCTCCGCAGGCCGCCAAGACGACCAACAAGAGCGCAATCGACAAAACGGACAGGTAGCGCACAACAGACTTTCTCATAATTTGCCCTCCTTCACCTTTCTAATCTCTTTCAAAACGACTTTTATATCGAGCGGCTTGGCAATATGGCCGTTCATTCCAGCATCCATACACTTGGCGACGTCTTCGGAGAACGCGTCTGCCGTCGTTGCGATGATCGGAATCGACGATATCCGTCCGTCGGGCAGCGCGCGGATGGCCTTCGTGGCCTCGATGCCATTCATAACGGGCATCTGAACATCCATGAACACGAGGTCGTAGTCTCCCGGGCTAGACGATGCGAGCAAGTCGACCGCGACCTGGCCGTTCTCGGCGCGCGTAGCCTCGACGCCGTGCATCTCAAGCAGCATTTCGATGATTTCCCAGTTGATGTCATTGTCCTCAGCGACGAGCACGTGCATTCCTGCGATGTCGGAATGGTCATCCTCGGCTGATGCCGACGTTGCCGACAAATGCAGCCGTTCGTTGATCGCGCGGTACAACGTGGTCTTGAACATCGGCTTGGAGATGAACCCGTCAGCACCGGCCTCCTTCGCGCTTTCCTCGATGTCAGACCAATCGTATGCAGAGATGAGAATGGTCGGTGCCTGGCCCCCATCCAAGGTGCGCACACGACGCACGACCTCGACACCGTCCATGTCGGGCATCTTCCAATCAACGATCACGATGCCGTAGCCCTCATTCAGGCTGTGCTTCGCTCTCACCATCTCAAGCGCTTGCGCGCCCGAAGAAGCCACCTCGACGTGCGCATCGAGCGCGTCGAGCATGTACCGAGCGGTCTCGAGCTGAGCTTCGTCGTCATCGACAAGCAGCGCGTCGACGGATTCCAGCGTCATTTCCTCGCCCTCGTGCTCTGCGATGGGCACGTCAAGGGTCACGGTGAACGTCGTCCCCTCGTTCAGCTTGCTCGCGCACTCGATGGTGCCTCCCATGAGGTCGACCATCTGCTTGGTGATGGCGAGACCAAGTCCCGTACCCTGCACGCTGTTCACGCGGCTGTCGGTTTGCCGCGAGAACGACTCGTACATGTGCTCCATGAACTCCTCGCTCATGCCCATGCCTGTGTCGGCCACTCGGTAGACCAGTCGCACCTTATCAGGCGCGTCGCTCGTCAGCTCTTGCAGGTCGACGGCAACGCTTCCATGGGGCTCGGTGTACTTAAGAGCGTTCGACAGGATGTTGATGAGCACCTGGTTGATACGCAGCTGGTCTGCGAAGAGGTACTCGTGCTCCACGGCGTTGATGCGGAAGTGGAAGTCGATGCTCTTATCCTTGACCATGGGCTGCGAGATGTTGACGAGGTTCTCGGTGACTTCCACAATCGAGAAGACGACCGGCGTAAGGGTGAGCTTGCCGCTTTCCACCTTGGAAATGTCCAGGATGTCATTGATGAGCGTGAGCAGGTGGTTGCTCGCAAGCCCAATCTTGTGCAGGCTGTCCTTGACAACGGCTGGATCGTCGACGCTGCGTTTCGCGATGGTCGTCAACCCCAGAATCGCGTTCATGGGCGTGCGGATGTCGTGGGACATCGTCGAGAGGAAGTCGCTCTTGGCACGATTTGCCGCCTCGGCCTCCTTCGCAGCCTCGTTCAGGCGCGCATTGAACCAATTCATGAAGGTCATGTCAAAGACGAGCAGGAACAGCAGGGCGCAGGCAACCCCAAAGACCAGGAACCAGTCGATGGTGCTTTGATGCAGGCTGCTCATTTCGATGTACTTCAGGATGGTCCAACCTTGGTTTGCGCTGATTGGCGCATACGCAATCAGGCACTCCTCGTCACGCGAGTTGAGCATGAAAAACGAACCGCTCTGAGTTGCGAGACGTTCTTTCAGCTCCTCGACTCCGGCCACATCAATCTTGTTGTACGATTTGTAGAACTCGACGAAGTTGTTGTTCTTGTAGTCACGGCCTTTGATGATGTAGTTGCTGTCAATGTCGATGAGCGCGACTTCAGCATCTTTGTATCGGTCACTGGGAAACACCCATTTTTCCTCGAGCCTTTCCGTGGGAATAACGCGCAGGAGAACCGCCTCGCGCATCTTTGACGCATCGTGGGAATCCGCAAGCGTGATCTTGTTGCAAAACGCCAGCGACTGAATGCCATTGAAGGGATTGGTGTACGACCGCGAGACGTTGATGGCACCGTCCTGCTCAACCATTTTGTCAGGCCGCATGGGGAGGCCAATCGCCTTGTACGATACGACGTAGTCGTCTTTCGTGCCCATCTTTGGCCGCGTCGAGAGTCCCTCGAGCGAGTCGTCGTCTGTCAGGACGATGTGCGCGGCATTGTCCGGCGACACATGGGAAGACCTGATGAACGACACCGCCTCGTCGATAGTCATGGGCCTGCTGTTGATGTAGTTCGCCCACACGTCGCAGATATCCTGCTCGCCTTCGAGATAATTGGCCGTCACCCGTTCCAGGGTGACGGTCGACGTCTCAAACCGGTTCACCTCAGAGGCAATCGAATCGTTGGCCGCCCGCTGCGCATACAGCGAAACGAAGCCGATGATTCCAACCATCACGGCAACGTTCACCAGAACTATCAAGTATCGCCTGTTCGCTGTTTGCATCTCGAGCCTTTTTCGCGTCCTTCCCAAGGTATTATCTCACGCTTCGCCCGTTCCTGCAGCGAGATTAGGTGACAAGCTGTCATATGTGAACTGGACAGTGGGGACGTTTCACCCTTGCCCACATTGCCCACGCCCATGCTTTAGAATTCGGAAGAAGGTTCCAGCGAGGGTCGTGGGAGGCAACGATGAAGATTAGAAGTACGAACAGGCAAGACGCCGCCCGCATCTTGGAGATATATACCCCCTACGTCGAGAGTACGCCTGCATCGCAAGTCCGATTGCGGAGGACGAATACCTCACGGACAACAGCGAGCAGTTCCATGCCCATCTCGGCTTCGTAAAGATTGGCAAGTTCAACAAGTGCGGCCACAAGTTCGGCCGCTGGTACAACATGATCTGGATGGAGAAAATCATCGGCGAGCACCGTTAGCTTTGGGCAATACTGCCCCGCCAACACCCTGCCCACACTTGGGTGAATTTCTAACCAGACAAACGGAGCGAAATCAGCCTAGATTGCCCGCTTGAACCATAACGCCAGCACGTGACGGCCGCCCCCGCGCATTTGCTATGATAAGGAGTGCCGAACAAAGGAGCCATGCATGAAGAAGCCGCACGCCATCCGCCTCGCCGTCGCCCTCGCTCTTGTCCTCGCATGCGCCGCCCTCTGCGCCTGCACCGGGCAAGCCCCAAGCAGCTCCCGCACGCTCCTCATATATATGTGTGGTTCGAACCTAGAGACCAGGCAGGGCCTTGCGGGCAAGAACCTCGACGAACTGCTCGCCGCGGACATCCCCCAAGACACCCGAGTCGTCATACAGACGGGCGGCTCCAGCACGTGGCGCTCCCATGACATAAAGAACGACAAGATTCAGCGCTACGAGGTACGAGACAAGCAGCTCGTCTTACTCGAGGAGCTCGACAACGCAAGCATGGGTGCAGAGGGCACGTTCGGGGAATTCTTGACGTGGGGCGCGTCAAACTACGGCTCGAAGCGCAACATTTTGGTGATGTGGGACCACGGCGGCAAGTCTGCCGACAAGGTGTGCTTCGACGAAAACTTTGACTACGACTCGCTCGACCGCAAAGAGCTCGCAGAGGCCTTTAAGGACGCCGAACTACCCTTCACGTTCGACTTTATAGTGTTTGACACCTGCTTCATGTCCACGCTGGAAAACGCAGCGCTAGTACGGGACTACGCCCAGTACATGATCGCCTCACAAGAGGTGGTGCCCTCGGGCGGCATCGACTATACCTCTCTGGTAACGGACTTCTCGACTACCGAAAACAAAGACCTCGGCACCAAGATCTGTGAGGCCTACAAGAAGAAATGCGAGTCAAAGGGCAAGGGGGACACCGCCGAGCTATCGTTTTTGGACCTCTCGCACACAAACGACGTGATCCAAGCCGTCAACGAGCTCTCCGACCAGCTCATCAAGACGCAAAGCGCAAAGGACAGCACCTTCAAGCTTTCCAACGCAACCAAGTTCTCGGCCATCTACGGCGCCAAAAACATCAGCAACTTGTTTGACCTGCAGAGGTTTGTGGACACAGCCCTGCTGTTTGACGAGGGACCAGACACCCAGAAAGTCGAGGAGACGCTCGGCAACTTCGTTGTCCACAAGGTCGCGGGGGACAAGGCTGAAAGCGCGGGCATCTCGCTCTACTACCCGTTCAACTACGACAGGGAGGAGTTTACGAGCTATGTGAAATCCTGTCCCATGTCGGCGTATGCCGAGCTCCTAAAGGCCCGCTTCGCCAACCTGCCGGCGCGGATGCTCACCTTCGACGACAGGGGCAGCATAACGGAAAACGGCGACTTCGGAATCTCGCTCACGCCAGACAGTGGTCAGTACCTCACCTCGGTCACGTACACGCTCGCGAGGCAGAGCGACGCCGATTCCAAATCCTACGCGCTCCTGGGGACGGACTGCGACATCAAGCAGGACTGGGAGCACCTGAGCTTCTCCAGCGACTTTCGCCCCACCTGGCCGTCGCTTTGGGGCGAGTACTTGCTCACCGACGTCTTCCTCATGCTCCCGCACGTCGTGGCCTTCTCGGCGCCGGTCCGGGCGAACGGCGAGGAGTGGGACCTCTGCGCGGTGTACGCGTTCCCCGACGACTACCACGACGGGATGTACGTCGACAGCTCGCTGTGGGGCGGCATAGACGTCAACGGCATCCCCTCCCGCGAGTACGCCGCACTCGACGCGGGCGACAGGATAGCGGCCTATGAGGCAAAAAGCATGAAAAGGGACGACCTGAAGCTCCAGGAGGAGATAACCATACCCAAGGGGACGAGCGAGGAAGACGCAAACCGAGTGGAGGAGAAGCCCTTAGACGATGGCCGCTACAGGCTCCAGTTCGTGGTGACCGACCTCGCGGGCAACAGCCTGACGTCCGACTACGGCGTCTTCGAGGTGTCGGGTGGCAAGTCTCGCCTCGTAGAGGTCCAGCCGCAGCAGTAATGCCGGCCGGTACCGGTGGCCGGAGAACACCCCCGCCAGCGGGGGGCGGCAGCTCAGAAATCAGGGATGCTCCCCTTGGCGCATATGCACAAAGGGGAGCATCCAAGCAGCACAAAGGGCACACCGGCGGTGAGAACCAAGGCCTGTTTTATCGACGGTCGAACCAGTAGAAGTGACCCCAAATCTCTATGTCTAAGGTATTCGCGTAGTACTCCATGACCTTCTTCGACACTATGGATTTGTCGGGCCTCAGACCCCTCACCCAAGATTCGTAACTCTGACCGATGATTTGGAACGATTTATTAAATAGTACAATTCTCTGGAGGGCCTGCCGGAAGCCGATGCCCACCTGGTTGAACATGTGATTGTACACCGCATCACTGTAGGGGTCGCCCGCGTCGAGACCGGCGAGCTTGAGGTCCTCCCAGATGTCGCCGTTGTAGAGGCGGTCGCGGTACTTGGTGATCTGGTCATCCTGCGTTAACTCCTCCGTGCGGGTGAGGGCCCGATGGTCATTGAACTCACCCGGGTCGCCAAAAGCGTAGCCGCAACTGATGTGCCGACTCTGCTTGATGGAGTAGCCGAGCGTAGGGCTGTACACGTTGATTTCCTTGCCTGCCTGGTTGAGCTTGCGGACCTCCTCGGGCGACTGGCCGGCGGGGCGAAGGGCGATCTGCCGAAGCGCGGCCTTCACGTTGTCGAGCTCGGGCTGGTACTTGTACGCGACGACAGGGTCGGTGGCATTGTAGAAGGTGGAGACGACCGCCCAGGCGTCCTTGATCGTGGCGTCAAGCTCGACTCGGAAGGCCGCCCTGGCATAGTAGCCCTGGGTGTCCCAGTTGAACTTCATGGACACGAGCTTGTCGAGCACGTCGATGGGGTTGGCGCCGGCGTTGATACTCTTCGCGTCGATAGACACCCACTTGCAGACGGTGGAGAGGTCCTCCCTCAGCTTTGCCACGGTGTCCTCGACGTCGATGAACATGGAGTCACTGGTCTTGCCCGCCTTCTTCAGGGCCTGCTGCTGGAGCATGAGGTTAGCTAGCTCGGTGTTGTACCTCACGGCCTCCTCGTTGGAGGCGTCTGCAGCCGGGGGATTCATGGGGTTGTCCTCGCGTTCGGCGAGCATCTCAGCGGCCCTATCGAACATCACAT
>ONMP01000152.1:0-6040 GCA_900318935.1 uncultured Actinomycetes bacterium | reverse complement strand
TGGTCTGCGTGAAACGATCCTCGCGGTCCTCCTTGGAGATCTCCTTCGTACTGAGGTCGATGGAATTGACGACGGTGCGCAAGGACTTGACCTCCTTGAGCACGTCCTTGGGCGTGACCTCCTTCTCGCCGGCGGGGATGACGCCGCACATCTGCAGGAGTCCCACACCGCCCTTAATGATGTCGAGCCATTCGCCCTTGACGTAGCTGGACGCTATGCCAAAGACGGACGCGCCGAAGTCCGTAATGCTGGCGAGCGCGGGGTCAATCTGCTCGACCCACCCGGAGGCGTATTTGAAGCCCTCCCCGATGCCGCTGAGCTTCTTGGCCTTGGCCTCCTGCTTCTTCTTCTTGGCCTCCTCGGCCTTCTTCGCAGCGTCCTCGGCGTCGTCACCGGCCCTGCCCATGTCCTCGGGCTCGATGAACATGCTGGTCGAGACCTCGGGGGCCGCATTGCCAGACTCGTCGCTCATGGCGCCCGCGGCGAGCGTGAGGGTGCCGAGGTAGAGGTAGTCGTCCTCCGTCTCCTCGCCCCTGGGGAAGCTCACCTCAACCCTGAGCATGTCGTTATCCTCGCCCTCCTTGGACACGGACTCCACCTCACCGCCGGCCAGATCACCCCCGAGCGTGATGTCCTCCGCCTTGACGTCGTTGATGGTGCCCATGTCGGCGTACAGATCAAGGGTGGCTTTGACGACGTCGCCCTCGAACCCGACGTACTCGGCCTCGCCCATCACGGACGCGGTCGGCAGGGCCTCCTCGCCGCCGAGGTCGAATGCCTCGTCGGGCAGATCGACGGGCACGTAGGCGGTCGCCCCGACGGGGCTGCTCTCGAAGCCGTCGGCGGCAACGGTCACCTGGCCGTCGACCCAGGTGGCCTCGGTCTCGTAGTCGCGCGCGGGCGAGCCTGAGAGGTGCACGGTGAGGGCGTCGCCCGAGGCCTCCACGCCGTTGACGGCCATCTCGCTGAACGAGCCGCCGAGGCTGATGGCGCCCTCGGAGATGTCGGACGCGAACGCGCCGTCCTGGGCCCTGATGCTCACGTCGCAGGACTCGCTGTCGCTCGTCACGCCATCCGACTCCACCGAGAGGACGGGGGTGACCATGTCCACGTCAACGACCGCGTAGAGCTCCAGCGCCTCGATGGCTACGACGTAGCTGTCGGAAAGATTGGTAGCGGCGTCCGGGTCGGTGAACGAGAGCGTGATCGCGCCGCCGTCGTTGCTGAGGGCGTCGATCTGTGCCTCCCGGAGCTCGGGAGCGGCTTCGGAGTCGGCAGAGACAAAGAAATAGGAGACCTTGACGTCCTCGGCCTTCACGTCGGCGAAGGCGAGGTCCTTCTTGTCCTTGGCCTTTGCCTCGTCCTCCGGCTTGACCGCGTCTGCCTGGTCCTCGGCCTCAATGGCGTCCTCCTGGCCCTCCAGCTCGGAGACCTTTTCCTCGGCGGCCTTAACGGCCTCCTCGGCCTTGGCCAGCTCGTCCTCGGCCTGGGCGCGGGCCTCTGTGGCCGCCGAGAGCGCCTCGTCGTCCTGCTGGATTGCGGGCTCGTCGGATGTTTCGTCGTCGGCCACCTCCACGCCGTCGTCGGAATCGGCCGCGGCCTGCGCGTCCGCATCGGACTTCGCCTGCTCCTCGGCCTCCATCGCCTCGTCGAGGGCCTTGCGCGCCTCGTCGCGTGCGGCCTCGGCCTCTTGCAGCGTGACTTTGGCCTCTTCGAGCTCCTTGGAGTCGGTCGCCTCGTCGTCAGGCTCCGTCTCGGAGGCCTCGTCGCCGGAAGCATTCTCCTGATCGTCTGAGGGAGTGGTCTCGTCGCCCTGCTCGCCCTCGGACTTCTGGGCGTCGGACTCCGCCTCGGGGGCCTCGGCCTGATCGTCCGAGGGGGCCGTCTCGCCGCCCTGCTCGTCCTCGGGCTTCTGGAAGTCGGACTCCTTGAGCGTCACGATGTAGGCGCCCGCCTTGTCGTACGGCACCCTCTTGCCTTGGGACTCGACCTCCTCGTCAGCGTCTCGTACTAGGGCGTCGCTCTCTGAGCCGCCCTGCTCGGGCTTTTGCGCGTTGGCCGCGCACCCACCCAGCAGGGCGAGGTGGCCAGCACCGCGCAGAGCAGGCCCGTGATTGCCTTTCTCGCCTTGGATATCATCTTTCTCCTTTCCTCGTCGATGCGGCACATTGCCGCACGCCTTCACATTGTTAGACGAGCCATATGAACCCCTACACAGGTGTTGCCGATGCACCAGTGTTAGAAGGACAGATGAAGTGATTACCGAACGCGAAGAATCATAAATGATTATATGCAAAGCACGAAGGAGATGGCCCGCAATGCGGGCAGAGCCTCCACCCACAGGAATGCAAACTCGCAGAGTTCCGCCGCAAGACCTCACCACCATGAGGGTCCACACCGCCCCTGTTCCACAAAAGCCCGCCCGCTGCTTTGAACCCTACGCATTGCGTCAGGCTTCCCAGCAGCGGGCGGGCAACAATACAAAGAGATGCTCTCAGCATAAACTCAATTGCATGGTATCTGAGACCACCTTCAATCCTGAAGTTTGCACCTCGCCGAACGACTGTTCCTTCGTTTAGAACTCGATTTCGGGGGTTCTGATGTCATCGTCATCGACGGTTGTACAGCTAGTAATGATTACGTCCTCGCTCTCGAACGCAATCACCTCCATCTCGATTCCCTCGTATGTCTCCAAGTTATCTCACCCCTTTGGATTCGCAGCCGCGCCGTTGTGATGGGACGAATAGATTCTATACTATCAGAATGTCGACGCATATATCTCGATATACTTGTTCCCCATGAGCAAGACGAACTCAAGCACGCCCTCGTGACGCTCAGTCTAAAACATCTCCGTCTTCGCTTGTCTCCACTTTCGCACCCCTTCGTGTCACTACGCCTCGTCTGCCGGGAAGACGACGCCCGCCTCGCGGCGCATGGTGTTTTGGACGCGACTCAGCTATAACAAGGACGCCAAGCCGGGACATCGCACGCACACCTGCAAAATCGAGGTCGCGTAGGCTGGCCAACCCTAAACCAGACGGCTGTACACAGCTTAGCCGTCTAAAAGCGCGCGTCGGAATCCCGAAACCCAGACGCAGGTGGTGGATGCCGACAAAGCATTTGTCACTGCACCTGAGTCCGACGTCGTCTAACACGTTACGCCACAGAAACGCCCTCCCTCAAAGCGCGTCGCTTTGAGGGAGGGCGTCTCTAAGGCAAGAAGGTAGTTATCCCGCGTTACCTCTTTACAAAAGGCGCGCTAACTGCCTGTGTAGCACCCTGATAGCTCGCTGCGGGAGCCTTCGCACCCTTTGGCACGAGCACGATCTGGATGGCCTCGAGACGATAGGAGTAACCTGCCGTACCTGCCGAGGCACCGTTTTTGGCCCAGCCCATCCAACCGTAATGTTGCGCGTGAACGCGGTAGTACACATCGTAGTTCTTGGCAAGGTTTCCGGTGAGTCGAATCTGGATAGCTTCTAGGCGCTTGGACTTGCCGGAGGTGCCACTCATCTGGCCGTCGGACTTCCAGCCCTCCTCCCAACCGAAGGTCTGGATGTGGGTTTTATACTGAATCGAGCCAGAGACAGGCTTACCGTCCAGCCGCACGCGGATGCCCTCGAGGCGCTTTGACTCGCCCGTTGTGCCGGACTGCTGGCCGTTAGACCTGGACCAGTCCTTCTCCCAGCCGTAGGTCTGGCGATGCACGAAGTACTTGATGCTCGGCAGAATCTGGAAGGTTCTGGAGATGCTGCCAGTATAGTTGCCCTTACCCGTGATGGTGACCGTGGCCTTGCCGGCCTTGACGTTGTTCTTGTAGGAGAGCGCGTAGTCGGTGCCCTTCTTCAGCGTGCGGCCGCCAACCTTGACGGTTGGGTTCTGGCCGACTGCCTTGCCGGTGTACGCGCGGTTCCCGATGCCGGAGACAGAGGCTTTCGCGATGGATGCCTTGTTGATCTTGAACGTCACGGTTTTGGAGCCACCGTATTCACCCTTGCCCTTCACAGTCACCTTGTACGAGCCGGCGTTGGTGCGCCCGGAGGCGTAGCTCACTGTGTAGTCTTTGCCCTTGCTGAGCGTTGACCCGTTGAGCTTCACGGTGACGCCGGGGGTCTTCTGCTTGCCGTCATAGGTGTAGGACTTGGACGAGACGGAAACCGAGGCGTCGGAGAGGTCGAGAGACTCAACCGTAACTGTGTAGGGGCCACCGGGATTGGCGTCCGAAAAGGTACCACTCCAGTCCAACCATTCGAGCTTCATGTAGTACGTTCCTGAGGCCAATAGCACGTCCTTGCTATCGGTTCCTGAGTAATACCACTTTGATGATATACCGATGCCATTGGTGTCCTTGAATGTGTCCCGAGTGTCCACCCCGTTCTTGTCCAAGAACTCAATGTGATTGCCACAGTCCGCATGCACCGTAATCCTCAGAGTCTGCGCCTTCGGTACATCGAGCCTGAAGTATGGACACTTTGTCTCAACATCATGATAACCGTTAACGGTGATGTCGTTCCGCGTGAGCAGACCTTTAACTGTCGAGCCAATGGCAACGCGCGTGGCGGTATCGCGAGTGAAATTGTTGCGCGGCACATAGGAACCCGCCGACGTGTAGCTTGCCCTCACGGAGACCTTGCCGTTCGCATCCGCATAGGGCGAGACGTTGACCGCGAGCTTGTAGGTGCCTTTCCTCAGCCACAGCTCTTTCGTGTTTACAGCGATGCCTTCAGGTATTCCGTCATCCAAATCGGTCGGTTTTGCTTTGTTAGGATTGTACATCATTGCCAAATCCGCGTCTTGGAGTCTCCAGTACGCGTCCACGGTGCCGTCGTTCCTGGTCTGAATCGTCACCTTGCCGTCGCCCGGCATCACGAGTGTCAGGACGTGGGCGTTTGCCAAGCCCTTTCCGGGCGTGGTGAAGCTGACCCACGTATTATTGGTCGGCAATGTACCGCTCGTTGCTGCCTGCGCCTCGAGGCCCGGCTTGGCGTCCGGGGTCTGCGCCTTGGATTCCGCCTTGGAATCGGACTTATTCTCGTCCGCAGTCTTGTCATCGACTTTCTTTCCAGCTTGGGGCTTCTCGTCGGCGACCGCCTGGGCCGAGGCCTCCGGAACTTTGTCGAGCTCGGCGGCCTCCTGGGAGTTCACCTCCTCGAACGGCACCCCTTCTGGTTGCGCGTCCTGAGCCGCTGGCCGTTTTCCCTCGTTGCGCTCCTGTCCTTCTTCGGACTCCTGTTCCTCGGCAGACTGCTGCTCCACCTCTGCGAGTTGCTCCTCTTCGGACTGCTGCTCCTCTACCTGCACGGCCTCGGCCTTGGGCGCCTCGGTGCCATCCGCGAGAGCCCACGGGGTGGCATCTGGAGCCTGTTGTACCATCTGCTCGTCAGTCAACTCCAGCCACGCCGCGTCGTCAGATGCTGCCGCACGCGCTGGATCATAGTGGCGCCACTCACCATCGGCCTCAACCATCGCCCAAGCGCTGCCATCGGCACCCTGCAGCTCAACGGCCTTGAGCCCGGTCTCGGCCACAAGCAGCGAAAACGCTCTTGTCACACCCGCGGGAGTTGATGCTTCCATGCGTAGCGCCGACAGCGCTTCTGCATCCACATCAGCCGTGCTCTCATCTGCCTGAGCGGCTTGCGGCACACCCGCAAGCAATGCGTAGGCCGCACACGCGCGCTCTGTGGCGGTCTCACCTGCAAGGCCTGAGGCTACCTCCCGTGCCACCTGCGCGAGCTCGCCGGTCTCCTGGGCCTGCTCTTGCGCGGCTGCAACATCACCAGTCGCTTCCGCGAGCGCCGGCGCAGGCACACCGCCCAACACCATCGCAAAACTCAGTCCTACTGCCAGGGCTTTCTTTAGGGGCCTAGAAGCCCCCCCCCCGATTTTTCTTTTCGTTCCCATAATGGCTCTTCTCCTTTCGCTGAACGAACTTCAGATTTCACAATACTAGCAAATCATTAAACCAAATTAATTGTCACATACCGTAAACGGTGCCAAATTTTCGAACAAAATCTTTAAGGAAATCGCGCCACCCGCAACG
>ONMP01000095.1 GCA_900318935.1 uncultured Actinomycetes bacterium | reverse complement strand
ACCACCGCAAGGTCTCGGATGTCGACGTTCACGAAACCGTTGCCGTCGGTGGGATTCGACGTGATGGCCTTGCCGTTGAAGCGCGAGGTGATGGTGACGACGGCGCCCTCCACCGGTTGGTACGACACCATGCCGGCGTCGTTGGTGCTCGGCTTGGCGACGTCGACCACTTGGAAGCCGACCTCCCAGGGTTCCACGACTTCTATGATTACGTACTCGGACTCGTTTCCGGCCAGCTCGCTGTCGTCGGTGAAGTCCGGGTTGGCGTGGGCGTGGCGCGGGGCGAGGATGACGCCTCCCGCGAGCACGGGAAGAGAAGCAAGCACTCCTGTAAAGAGTTCCACGAACGAGCGGCGCGATACGTTCGGCATGGCGGGTCTCCTTTTTCTGGGGTGTTGTGGGGCGGAGAATATGAGGTTCTATCATCATATGCGTTCGATGATATGAAGTGAAGGACAAGGGGGACGCGCGGACAAAAGGGGAGGAGTTTGTCCTTCAGACGGCTGCCACACAATAAACTACGCACATCGCATTTCATTGTGCGTAGTTTCTCGAGAAAGCCCAGTTGGCCCTACGTTTTACAGGCCCAATTACGGACACCGAACTGCGTTGTGCGTAATTGGGCGGAGGACGAAGGGGGATTTGTCCCGCGTGCAAAGGGTCGCGCGGACAGGGGGGACGGGGTCGTTTGTCCCGCGTCCCCGCTGTCCCGCGTCCCCGCTGTCCCTTGGACTATACTGGTACGCGCAAACAAGGACGAAGGAGTTCACATGCCCGTACCTAAGCGCATCGCCACCGTTCTCATCAACTCGCTCAAGGGTGGCGTCGTGCCGCGCGTCGGCCTGCCCTACATCACGGTGGGACGCGAGGCCGAGATCGGGGCGCTTTTGCGTGACCTGGAGATCGTTGCCGACGGCGGGGCGTCCTTCCGCTTCGTGGTGGGGCGCTACGGCAGCGGCAAGAGTTTCTTGCTTCAGACCATCCGCAACCACGCGATGGGGAAGGGCTTCGTGGTCGCCGATGCCGACCTCTCGCCCGAGCGTCGCCTGCAGGGTTCGAAGGGCCAGGGGCTTGCGACCTATCGCGAGCTGGTGCGCAACCTCTCCACGCGCACACGGCCTGAGGGCGGTGCGCTCACGCTCGTGCTCGATCGCTGGATCAGCGGCGTGCAGGCGCAAGTCGCAGCTGACGGCACCTCTCCCGACGACCCGACCTTTGCCGCCGAGGTCGAGCGGCGCATCTATGCCGTCATCGCCGACCTGCGCGAGATGGTGCATGGCTTCGACTTCGCACGCCTGCTTGCCCAGTACTACCGCGCCCACGTGGAGGGCGACGACGAGACCAAGGCCTATGTCACGAAGTGGTTCCGCGGTGAGTATCGAACAAAGACCGAGGCTCGCCAGGAGCTCGGCGTCACCACCATCATCGGCGACGGGGACTGGTACGACTACGTCAAGCTGCTTGCGCGCTTTCTCGTGGGGGCGGGCTACGCAGGGCTGGTCGTCCTCGTGGACGAGCTCGTGAACCTGTACAAGATTCCCAACGCCATCAGTCGCCAGTATAACTACGAGACGATTCTTACAATGTATAACGACGCGCTGCAGGGGCGAGCCGAGCACCTGGGCGTCATCATGAGCGGAACGCCGCAGACGGTAGAGGACCGTCGTCGTGGGCTGTACTCCTACGAGGCACTGCGTTCGCGCCTTACGCAGGGGCGTTTCGGGCGCGAGGGCATGGTCGATCTGCTCGCGCCGGTCATCCGCCTGCAGCCGCTCACGCACGAGGAGCTCTTCGTCCTCATCGAGAAGCTGGCCGACATCCACGCGGACCTCTTTGGCTATGCGCGAAGTCTTACCGACGACGACCTCGCGGAGTTCCTGCAGCTCGAGCTCGGGCGCGTGGGGGCCGAGAGTCACATCACGCCGCGCGAGGTTATTCGCGACTTCATCGAGATGCTCGACATCATGTGGCAAGACCCGCGCGTCACGGTGGCAGGCCTCATCGGCTCCAGCGACTTCCAGCATGCGACGCCCGAACCAGACGATGACGAGCGAGACGTCGCACCCGGTTACGCCGAGTTCACGATCTAGCGACTCACCTGGGACTTCCGTCGTCATCGTCTCGTGCAGGCATCATAGCTGGGCGGGGTCGCCTCCGGTGGTGCCGAGACTACCCGAGTACCTTCTTGAGCAGGGCAAGGCGTCTGCCGTAGGGCGGGTAGCGCAGCGGTATGTCGAGCAGGTTGGACTTGCGCATCACAGCCTTCGGGTGACTGAAGGTCTCGAAGCTGTAGCACCCGTGGTAGTGGCCCATGCCGGAGTTGCCGACGCCGCCAAAGGGGAGTGCTGGGTTCGACAGGTGCACGATGGTGTCGTTGACGCATCCGCCGCCAAAGCTCACGCGCTCGATCACCTCGTGCTCGATGTCGCGGTCGCGGCAGAACAGGTAGCAGGCGAGGGGCTTGGGCCGGGTGGATAGCCCCGCGATTACGTCCTCGATGCTCCGGTAGGTGAGGACGGGGAGCACGGGTCCAAAGATCTCCTCTTGCATGACGGCGTCGTCCCAAGTCACGCCGGTGAGCACGGTCGGGGCGATCTGGTTCGTCTGTGGGTCGGACTCGCCGCCGAAGGCGATCGTGCCGCTCTCGAGCAGGTGCCGCAGTCGGTCGAAGTGGCGGGTGTTGATGATCTTTGGGTAGTCGGGGCTGCTCAGGGGGTCGTCGCCGTACAACTTGCCTATGGCGCGGCAAAGCTGCGCCACGAGCTCCGTCGCCACGGATTCGTGCACGTAGATGTAGTCCGGGGCGACGCAGGTCTGACCGGCGTTGAGGAACTTGCCCCAGGCGATGCGCGTGGCTGCAAGGCGGACGTCGGCCGAGGCGTCCACGACGCAGGGACTCTTGCCGCCAAGCTCTAGCACGACCGGCGTCAGATGCTCGGCTGCCGCCCTCATCACGACCTTGCCGACGGCGGGGCTTCCCGTGAAGAAGACGAGGTCGAACTTCTCGGCGAGCAGGTTCTGGTTCGCCTCCCTTCCGCCCTGCACGACGGCGACGTACTCTGGCGCGAAGACCTCGTCCACGATGGTCTCCATCACCGCTGCCGTGGCCGGCGCGTAGGCGGAGGGCTTGAGCACGGCTGTGTTTCCCGCCGCGATGGCTCCTACCAGCGGGTCCATCGTCAGCTGGAAGGGATAGTTCCACGGCGCCATGATGAGAACGGTTCCATAGGGCTCGTAGTGGAGGCGGCTCGTCGAGGGGAAGTGGACGAGCGGTGTCGGCTTGTGCTGCGGCCGAGCCCATTGCCGGACGTGACGCAGGGCGACCTTGATCTCCTCCAGCACGATGCCGACCTCGGTCTCGTATCCCTCGAACGGGGCCTTGCCGAGGTCTGCGTGCAGGGCCGCAAGAATGTCTTCCTCATGCGCGCGAATCGCATCCCGCAGCGCCTCGAGCGCTCGCACGCGCCCCGCCAGACTGCGTGTGGCACCGGACCGGTAGTGGGCACGCTGAGCCTCGACGATGTCGTGGGTGCCTCGGGTGTTGGTCTCGCTCATGTCTGGCTCCTTTCGTCTTGTCACACGAAGCCCTGGGACACCAAGGGCATGTGCGATAAATATAGTATGGCAAGGGGCATCCCACCGCATTGGTGAAACTCCTCCCCGTTCACCCCTCGTGATCCGAGAGCGGGACATACGTACCCGCCCGCTCTATCGCTGCGCGTATGGACTCTCTGTCGTTGCGGCAGAACTGGACAGATCCCGAACAGTCGAGTCCGATATGAGATAGGAGCGCGACCGGGTTGTTTGGCCTCACATCGTACTCCTCGGCGATGGCACTGCGTTGTTCCTCTCCATCCGGGAGAAGGCCAAACAGAAACGGACGTATAACCTTTCGCGTATACGTGCGATTTGCGAGTGGCATAGAGACGGAAAGAGGTACGCCGTCGTAGTGCGGCTGGTATCGGAAGCTGATGATGCCCTGAGCGTCTTGGGTCAGGGTGCCGGCAATCGAGCCACCGATTATCACGCAGAGTTCAGTAACCGCCATACTAGTCCCTCCCAAGCGAGGAGAGATAGGCGTCTATCATCTCATCCACCGATTCGTAGCCGCCATGCTCCCGAGAGTTCTCGCGCGACATCGGCTCATCGTCTTCCAGCATCATTCGAAGACCGACGGCATTGCAGATCGCTAGGAGTTTGCCAAATCCGACGTTCGTGTTGTCCCCAAGCTCCACCGAAATGATGGTTCGGACCGATACGTCCGAGTTGCGTGCCAGCTCTTCCTGAGTCATACCGACCGCAAGCCTGCGAGCCCGGATGCAAGCTCCGACCTGCCTAGCCACCTTGATAGTTGTCACTCTATCCTCCATCTGCAACATGTTGCATGTCAATCGCCATTTCGGGGGACATACCCCAAAGGATGCCGCCAGGGGTCATCTGCTTTGAGGCGAGGGGCGTCTCTTTGCCTCACGCCTCTTCAATCTGGCAGGTGTGGACCTTCGACTTCGGGTCGTAGGTGATGCCGACAAGAAGGACGGGCCCTCCCCAGCCGCGAAGGGCCTGGGCGTAGTCTCGGTCCTTGACCTGCCCCATGGCGGCCTTCGTGTTTCGGCTCCACTTGAGCTCGACGACGAGCGCGGGAGCCGCGTCACCCCGGCGGGGCACGTAGACCACGTCGGCGAGGCCGCGCCCCGAGGGTAGCTCCTCAACGCGGGCGTAGTGGTCGGCCGCGGCTATGTAGGCGGACTTCACGACCGCGCGTAAGGCCTGCTCGTCGTTGTAGAAAACTGGAGCGCACCCCGCGTCGTGGGCGGCAGCAATCCCCTTGGCGACGGTCTCCTCGTCCAGGTCCCAGGTAGCGCGCAGCAGCGCGTCGCTTTCGCGTACGATTCGTGCTACCTCGGTGTGGCGGCTCCTGGCCACGGCGCGCCTCAACTCGGCGCGCACTTCTTCGTTGGGTACGCGTGCGGTTTGTGTGACGGCATCGTAAGCGAGATAGCCTAGGTGGCAAAGCAGCGTGAGTACGTCATCGGCGCTCTGCACGTCATGCAGGTCGTTCTCGAAGGTGCCCGTGTCCACGCGTATGGCAGCGGCGCCCACAGCCTGCACGATTGCTTGCTGCAGCCCGTCGAAGTCCATGTCGACGTAGAGGCGCAGCGACTCGAAGGCCTCCGAGCTTGTCCAATAGGGGCCGACTTCGCCGTTATCGCATGCGCTTATCACCGAGAAAGGCGCGTAGGTGCGCACGACGAGCCGCTCGTTGACAGTCTTGTCCACGTACGACAGCTCGTACCCATCGTACCAACGGCGGAGTTCACCCATGTCCATGTGATGACGCTTCGCAAGTCCTTCCACCTCCGCCTCCGTGAGGCCGACGAAGGGGGCATAGGCGTACGGACGCAGGAACGTGTACTCACGGAAGTCGCTGAGAGCCGACTGCGTGCCGTAGCGGACGATGGGAAGGATTCCCGTCATGTAACAGGCGGCGATCGCCTTTGCCGTAAAGGTCATGTTCTTGAAGAGGAGGCGCAGAAAGTAGACCCAATCCTCCTGGGATGACTTGGACCTCCGCTCGCGAAGAGGCGCATCCCACTCGTCGATGACGAAAACGAAGCGTCGCTCGGTCGCATCTACGAAATCAGTCAATGCCGAGGTTATCTCGTTGGTATGGCCCTCGTTGCCCGCGCCAGCCGAAGGCAGCTCTTCTCGCAGCTCCCTTAGGATCGTGCGTTTGACCTCTTCCGCCACATCTCCAGCGCCTCGGAACTCCGTCATGTCCAGCCGCACCACGTTATACGCGTTGAGGTGCCGCTCGAAACTCTCATCCCGGGATATCTCAAGCCTCTCAAAGAGTGCCCGCGAATCGCATCCACGGCTGTAGTAGGCCACGAGCGACTCGGCGGCAAACGTCTTGCCAAAGCGGCGTGGACGTGTGGAGCACACAAGTTTGCGAGGCGTGCCGATGACACCGTTCACCAGCGCGATTAGCCCGGTCTTGTCGACGTACTCGCCCGAGACGATGTCCCGAAATCCCTCGTTTCCAGGGTTGACGTAGGTGCCCATGGTGCCCTCCCGACTCGTGTTGCTCCATCTTATCACGCAACGAGAAGAACCGCCCGTCGCTAGAGGTGCGGACACCCCGACGTTTGTGGCGAGCGGGGCTCGGCCTTGGGATCAACACGGTCGTTCCGTCCCGCGCCTGGCTCGTTCTGCGGCCCGTCGGCGGGTGGCGGGAAGAGTGCCAAACCGGCATGAGAAAAGTGCAGCTTTTTGCGAGATATGCATAGTTCTGCGGGCTCGCGAAACGCGGGGGTCGCACGAACGATATGGTTTACCTGCGGAAACGCGGGGCTCGTTTCGCCGCGGTGGGCGAACGAGACGGCAAAACTATACAAAGCTCCAGTTTTCTTGCACTTTTCGTGCCCGGTCTTGGCACTCGGGCGGCGCGGGCATGCCTGAAGCCAGCCTTGCTGCCTTCGCCGGCCCGCGCGTGCCACGATGCCCGCACGTGCCAGCAGGGTCCGCGCGCGGGCGGCGCCTTCTGAAAGGAGGGCGATATGCCTGTAAATGAAATTCTGTCTGCACTCTGGGTCGCGGCCCTGGCCGCCGACTCCGTGACCGTGATCGCGGCGCTCGCAAGGCTTACCCTGGCGGTGAGGCGAAGGTGGCAGGAACATAAGCGCGAATGATGGATGGTGTTGGGAGATTAAGGGAAAGCCCGGCTGCAACCGGGCTCCCTTAAACGTTCGTACCGCGCCGCCCGTGGACACTTAAACCGAGAGCGGGGTTTTCTGGCACACCTAGAGTATACCCGTTGTCCCGCCCGGGGCAACGGGCTTTTTGCTGCCCGGGGACACTCCCCTCTGCGCATATGCGTAAAGGGGAGTGTCCGCGCGCCTTGGTTCGACACGTCCGGTCGAGATTGCGTTTCGTGCGGGACCGTCGGCTGAAATCGGGCTTGGTGCGTGCCATCGACCCTCACGTAGCCGAATTCCATCCGAAATCTCCGCATCAAGCGCAAATACGACCGACGCGGCCCGCACCAAGCGAAAACTCGACCGAAGCAACCCGCACTAAGCGCGAATACGACCGAAGCGGCCCGCACCAAATGCGATTACAACCGGCACGCTTCGCGCGAACGCAAATCACGACCGACGGTGGTGCACCTAGTTCGTATTCGACCATTGAGCCCGTATTAAGCTTCGTCCCGACCGAAGGATCCACGCAGAACGCACTGCTCGGAGGTGCGTCCGAGGACTCAAGCCTTCTTCGTGCCACTGCTCCGGTCCAAGAAGAGATTTGCCGTCTTCTGTGGCAACTCTCGACAACAGAGTGAGCGATGCCTTGGCGGACTACACGGTACGCAAGGACCTCGTCTCGCGCGTGTACCTTAACGCCGCCGTAACGAGCTGCGTGCTCGAGCTTCTGCTGGCGTGACCACGGTAGTTCACTTCTCCCGGGCAGAGTGGCTCACCTTTTCGTGACGGGGCTGGCTCAACTCCTAGTGTCGCAAAACAGGGGGTCAACACGGTCGCTCCGCCCCGCGCCCGGCCCGTTCGGCGGCCTGTCGGCGGGCGGCGGGAAGAGTGCCAAACCGGCATGAGAAAAGTGCAGCTTTTTGCGAGATATGCATAGTTTTGCGGGCTCGCGAAACGCGGGGTCGTACGGACGATATGGTTTACCTGCGGAAACGCGGGGCTCGTTTCGCCGCGGTGTGCGAACGAGACGGCAAAACTGCACAGACCTCCAGTTTTCTTGCACTTTTCGTGCCCGGTTTTGGCACTCGGGCGGCGCGGGCATGCCTGAAGCCAGCCTTGCTGCTTTCGCCGGCCCGCGCGTGCCACGATGCCCGCGCGTGCCAGCAGGGTCCGCGCGCGGGCGGCGCCTTCTGAAAGGAGGGCGATATGCCTGTATATGAAATTCTGTCTGCACTCTGGGTAGCGGCCCTGGCCGCCGACTCCGTGACCGTGATCGCAACGCTCGCCAGGCTTGCCCTGGCGGTGAGGCGAAGGTGGCAGGAACATAAGCGCGAATGATGGATGGTGTTGGGAGATTGATTCGGACGTCTCGCTGAGCCGGGGGAGGGAAGGCCTTCAGTGTCGTGTCATCTCTTGAGAGGTGGCGCGCTACTTGCTGATGTCTTGGTACTCGATGTCGTAGACGAGCTCGGAGAGGGTCATGTCGAAGCCGCCGGCAATCTTCATCATGTTGTCGAACGCGATGTTGCGCCTGCCGTGCTCCACGTCGATGAGGTAGGTGCGGTTGATGCCGACCATTTGCGCGAACTGGCGCTGAGTCAAGTTCTCCTCCGTACGGAGCTGGGCGATCTTGATGCCCAGTCTACGGCGTGCTTCGGCTATGGGTCCTTCGGTATGCATGTGGGAGAGGGTATGGGTCTCGCATACTCAACAGGTCGATTATACGTAACGCACAGACATGTTTCTGAGCCTATAGCTTAAGCTGCCATTCAGTACCTGTTGTGATCGCTTAGCCTGCTGACGTAAATCGTACAAGAAGAAAAGCTTGTTGGGTCGCGGTTAGCGATGCGAATGCGTATCGATTGCCATGAATGGCGGATGCCCTTTTGCGTGGCCGTCAAAAGTGAAGTGGCAATAGGTCACCCATAATCGACATGTTGCCGATTGTGTGGAACGCTCGCCGAATAATCTGAAGAGTATTCACAGCTTTGTGCTTTCTGTTCACATAGGTCGATTATAAGAGACGTGCTATAATATAAAGAGGTAAGCATTGCTCAAGCTGGAGGATATCCGCGCTAGCACGCGTGTGATTGGTGTCACGGGCGATAGCCCCGTGACCGCTGTTGCCGTGGAGTGGTTCGGAACCTTTGCACTTACCCTCACGTACAAGACCGAGGACAACGCGCTCGGCAGCATCATGCTCTACCGAGACATGGAGCCTACGCTCTCGCTCGCCAAGGACAATCAGTGGACGTTCGACGCCGACGCGGACGAGCTCAAGCTCGTATCAGAGGCATATCGCATCAACCTCGCGCACCTCTTTGACCCCTACCTCGCAGTTCGAACCTCCGCGGTGGAGCCCTTGCCTCATCAGATATCCGCCGTATACCAAGACATGCTGCCGCAGATGCCGCTGCGCTTCGTTCTTGCGGACGACCCAGGCGCAGGCAAGACCATCATGGCAGGCCTCCTGATTAAAGAAATGCTGGCACGAGGTGACCTCAAACGCTGCCTCATCGTGTGTCCCGGCAACCTCGTGGAGCAGTGGCAGGATGAGCTGTATCGCAAGTTCGGTCTCACGTTCACGATTCTCACCAACGACCTTCTGCAGGCCGCCGTCACGCGCAACGCCTTCAAGGAGAACGACCTTCTGATTGCTCGTCTGGACAAGCTCTCCCGTGATGAGGACGTGCAGACGCTTTTGCATGATACGAGTTGGGATCTCGTGGTGTGCGACGAGGCGCACAAGATGAGCGCCACCGTCTTTGGCGGGGAAGCCCGCTACACCAAGCGCTACCAGCTGGGCAGGCTACTCGGTGACACGACGGAGAATCTCCTGTTGATGACGGCAACGCCGCACAACGGGAAACCCGAGGACTTCCAATTGTTCATGGCGCTCGTGGATCGCGACCGATTTGCCGGCGCTACGCACATGAAGAGACGGACAAAGGGGAGCGCACCTCTCGAAAGCCCTAAGGCGCAGAACGCTCGAGTTGGTGAGGCGTGCCCCCCTCTAGCGGTGCGTCTTCCGTTCAGTCAGAGCGGCGACCTCTCCGACGTCATGCGCCGCTTGGTGAAAGAGGAGCTGTTGCGCTTCGATGGGCGTCCGCTCTTCCCAGAGCGCATTGCCCAGACCGTGACCTATACGCTGAGTCCCGACGAGGCCGACCTCTATCAGCTGGTAACCGAATACGTGACCGACCAGTTTAACCTTGCCGACCGGCTAGATGGCAAGCGTCGGAACAGCGTCGGCTTCGCCCTCACGGTTCTGCAGAGGCGCTTGGCCTCCTCGCCCGAAGCAATCTACCAGTCGCTCCGCCGTCGCCGCGAGCGCCTTGAGTCTCGTCTACTCGACGTGCGCGATGGCATCAACCACACCGGAGGTTATTCCACGCTGTATACGCTCGTCGCCGACGACTTCGACGAGGACGACTACACCGACGAGGAACGCGAGCGCATGGAGGACGAGGTCATGGACACGGCCTCGGCCTCCGCCACCGCAGAGGAGCTCGAACGCGAGATTCACATATTGAAGGGCTTGGAGCGCAAGGCGGATGTCGTGCGCAAGAGCGGCGATGACCGCAAGTGGGAGGAGCTGTCCCGCTTGCTACAAGACAACGAAGAGATGTTCGGCAGGGACGGACGTCGCGAGAAGCTGATCGTCTTCACTGAGCACAAAGACACGCTGGAGTACCTCGCTGCCAAGCTTCGAGGCCTTCTTGGCAGTCATGACGCGGTGCTTACCATAAAGGGCGGCATGCC
>ONMP01000151.1 GCA_900318935.1 uncultured Actinomycetes bacterium | reverse complement strand
TGGCTTCCAGAGCCGCCAGCACCACGAGCAGCAAAGGAAAGAAAAGAAAGAGTAGTGACGCAATCAGCGATAATCCGATCATGCTAATTCTCTTATTATTTGTTGGCGGTATTATGTCCATTTTTGGCAAGAACTCGAAAGGCTCCAGCTCTTCGGGTCGATCGTGCTCGTCGTGCTCATCCTGTTCGTCGTGCTCAGGCTGCGGAGGCGGAGGTGCGGACTGATGCGGCTCCATTTCCTGCAGTGGCACATCACGCATCGTTGTAACCTCCGTTGCACCCATTGTTACCAAGGTGATTACTCTCAGGTTATGGACGAGGATTTGCTGTGGGAAGGATTTGACAAGTACCTCCGATTCTTGAACAAAACCGGCCTCATGGGTCAGGTCAACCTTACTGGCGGCGAGCCCCTCTTGCATCCCTCGTTCTGGGACCTGTCCGAGCGAATCGTTCGTGCCAACCTGCGTCTGGGCGTATTGACCAACGGAACAATGATTGATGAGCGCTGCGCTCGTAGGCTAGCACTGCTGAAACCCGTGTTTGTGCAGGTCAGCCTCGACGGCGCGAAGGCCAACCACGACAGGATTCGTGGAGAGGGCACGTTCGAGCAGGCGCTGCGTGGCATTGATTGCCTTAAAGCCCAAGGCGCCCACGTCCTCGTGTCGTTTACCGTCCAAAAGCAGAACTATCGTGACATCCGCGAGCTGTCAATCATCTGCCGCCAACACAACGTCGACAAGCTCTGGTGGGACAGGGTCGTTAGCGACGACACCAAAACACTTGCGCTTACCACTGAGGAGTTTAGAGAAGCATGCAGGATGGCAGCGCGTAGGAGATGGCGATACAGAAGATTCGACGGAAGTAGCATGGTCAACTGCGGACGGCCACTACAGTTTCTCGCCACGAAACGACCTTGCAGGTACCAGTGCGGAGCCGGAGGGGATTTGCTCATCTACTTAGCGAATGGCGACATGATGGCCTGCCGACGCCTGCCCTTCGTCATTGGCAACTTCTGCGACGGTGAGCTGGCAGACATCATCTCGCAAAGCGACAAGATGCAGATGCTTGCCGCACCCTACACGCCAAAGGGTTGCGAGGGAGATGCGTGACCTACGCACAGACTGGACGAATAAACATAAAAGATGTGAACTGCTGGCTTCCGGGCAATACCGGCCGAACCACGATTTCATAGTCTGCCATCAAGACATGATATTCCTCGGATAAGCAGAACCCGCCCCCCGTTCCACAACCTCGTTCCACGATCATTTGGGGACGACCTTGATCTCGATGGCTTCGGCGCGCAGGCTGCGGCCGGTGGTACCCGCAACGGCGCCGTTCTTGACCCACTGGGTCCAGCCGACCCTCTGGCAGTGGACGCGGTAGCGCACGTCGTACTTCTTCGCCAGCTCGCCCGTGAGCTTGATCTTTACGGCCTCCAGCCGCTTGCCCTTGCCGGCGAGGCCGGCAGTCGCGCCGTCGGAGCGCCAGTCCTGCCAGCCCACGCCCTGCATGTGCGCGCAGTACGTTATGCCGCCAGAAACAGGAAGACTCGTCAGCTTGATCCTTAGTCCCTCGACGCGCTTTGACTGCCCGGTCGTACCGCTGATAGCGCCGTTCTTTGCCCAAGACTGCCAAGCATCGCCCTGCACGTACGAACGGTATGTGACGCTCGGCGCCGCGATCTTGAAGGTGACGTTCTTTGTGCCCTTGAAGTTTCCCTTGCCGGTGACGACGATGGTTGCCGTGCCCGCCTTGGTGTTGCTCTTGTACGCGAGCGTGTAGTCAGTGCCGAGCTTGAGCGTCTTTCCGCCGAAGGTCAGCTTGGGCTTGGGCTGTATGGCCTTGCCGGTGTAGGCCCGCGTCGTGACGGCCGCGGCCGTGGCGGAGGAGATCTTTGCCTGCACGATTTTGAAGGTGACTTTGCGGGATGTTCCCTCGTATTTGCCGACCCCGTTGACGGTGATCGTCGCCGAGCCGGCATTGACGTTGTCGGCATAGCTTAACGTATAGTCCTCACCCTCGACGAGCGTCGCACCGTCGCGCGTGAGCACAGGCTTGGGCGTCTGCGCGGAACCAGTGTAGGTCCTGTCGCCAATGCTTGCTACCTTGACGTCTTCGCGCGCGATGGAGTCCGTGACCTTTACGGCCACCGTGTGACACATGTCATCGAACAATGTCACCTTTCCGTCCGGATTAGTAATTGTAGCCTCTTTTGGCGCCACCCATATGACGGTAAGGCCATACCCCACTCCGGTAACCACACCGTCAGCGACCGTCGCAACGCCTGTGTCTTCAGACCCCCACACCAGCGCGTCGCCGGACCCGTCGAAGCCCTCGGGAATCTCGAGCGACACCGTGGCCGTATCCCCCACGTGGACGCTCACGTCTCCCGTCGGCGCGCCAAGCACATACACGTCCTTGGTGAGCGTGAGGCCCTTGTCGGTGCCTTTGGCGACCACGAGCGTCGCGGACAAGGTCAGTTTGCTTGCCGTGGGCCCAGCGACAAGGACGCCGGAGTTCGTAATGGTGGCGTCGCCGCTCACGCTCCACTCCCACGCCATCGCAGGCTTCTGCTCGATGTTGTACTTAGCCGTCTTGTTGGCCATCACCGCATCGTATCCCACAATCGGCCCAAACACAGTCACGCACTTGCTGAGCGTGTGACCGTCCTTCGACGCCATGACCTCCGCCGTGCCGACAGCCTTGGGCGTGCACGCGCCGGTGGCCACATCGACCTCGAGCACCCCCGCGTCGGATGACGAGAAGCTCCACCCGGAGGTTGCCTCGCTCGCATCGGCCGATTTCGAGCTTATGGCATACGCGATGTCCGCCTGCCCCACAGCCACATACGCGGGCCCATCCACAAACGGATTGTCAAGCGCGTTCCACGCGGCAAGCGCGTCGACCTCGCCGTGCCCGTACTCAAGCTCGAACGGCACGTCCTCCTTTACGTGGCGCGCGCTCTCGCAGAGCTTGTCCACCATGTACTGCGCGCCATCGTAGCTCGCGTCCACCTCGGCCTTGCCGAACATCATTGCCAGCACACCCGCCACGTGCGGGGCGGCCATGGACGTTCCGCTATCAAACATGTAGAGGCCTTCCTTGCCCAGAAGCATCGTCGTGGCCTTGTCCGTCGTGCTCAGGATTTCACTGCCGGGGGCCGAGATGTTTTTCGTCATCTCTCCTGGCGAGTTGTAGTTTGACGTCCTTCTTCGCGAAACTGCCGTCGCGTTGCTCCATGTGGCACCCGTGGTATTAATAGAGTCGCCCTCAGCACTCACGTCCACGTTGTACGTATCGTTTTGCAGATTAATGACGCTGACGGCGGTCGCCCAGTCGCTTGGATAATTGACGTAAGGGCCGGACTCTCCAGCGTTTCCCCCGGAGCACACCGTTACGATGCCCTTCGCAAACGCCTTGTCTATCTCCGCGCATATCTTGTCATCTGCGGCGATGGCACTGTGCCAGGTGACTCCAACCGAAGAGTTGATAACGCGTATATTGTACTTCGTCTTGTTCTCGATAGCGTATTCGAATGATTTGATCAATGAACTCGTCGTGGCCCCCATGTCTTCTTCGTCATAGTTATACGCACGGATGGGCACAAGCTGCACGTTGTTCGTTACACCCGCAATGCCCACGCCATTGTCGCGCTCCGCCGCGATGATGCCAGCCACATGCATGCCATGGTTGAAGTTGCCGCCGACACCCGATGCCGAGCCAGAGGATACGTCCGCAAGCAACTCTGGGTCCGTAATGTCTATAGACGCGCGATACGCGTTGTACGGCGAGCCCGGCGCGATCATGTTCCTTAGGTCCTCGTGGTTAACGTCAAAGCCGCAGTCGATGACCGCTACGCCGACCTTGGACAAGGGCGAAGTTTTCGCGAGGTTCCACACCTGCGGCGCGTTGATGCTGGGCAGCGACCACTGAAAGATGGAATACGGATCGTTGGAGACTGCGTCGTTCTGCGCGGTTGGCAGGGCGTTCTCAGCCTTGCTCGTAGCATCTGCACTCATGACGGCATCTTCGGCAAGCTCCTTGATGCCCCGTTCGCCCGGCTCGCCACCCGCAACCTCGTCGACCAGACCGTCATCCTCCCCTTCGGCCTCAACATCGCCAGCCGCGCTCGCGACGGCATCGCCGTCTCCCTCATCAAGCTCAAGCTCGGCCGCTTCGTCCTGCGCGGAATCCGAGAGCTCGACCATGGGCTCGTCCTCCCCCATGGCATCCGATATCGCCTGCTCAGGCGCCATGTCCTCCGCATAGTACACGAAGTCGGGCTGCGCCCCCTTGGTGACCCCGGTCAGCAGGAGCTCGTTTACGGCGTCTTCGACCGTAAAGCCTTGTGTCACGTTCAGCCGCACCGTGTCGTCCGTGAGCCAGTACGCAGAATCGGGGTCGACCGTTTTCGCGCCGCCCTCCTTGAGCCGTGCTGCGAGCTGTGTACCATCCATGCCCTCGTCCACGGTTACGAGCACCTCCCCCGGCACGTACGCCGCATCATCCGGGATGGTATAGATCGGCTCGTCCTCGAGCACGATGCTGGTAAGGTCAACCGGCTCCGTGGTCTTATCGGAGCCCAAGGTAACGGTTTTGTCGGCATCCGTAGCCGCCGCCTTGTCGGTCGACTGGCTGGCCTGGCTCAGAACAGGGACATCAACAGATCGGTCGTCTGCGCCCTGCGTGACGGAGCTCGCGGAGCTGGACGCCGGAGCCTCGGTGACAGCGGCGTCGCTCCGGTTTTTCTCGGCGGCCTTGCCTTCAACCTTGTTTGCATCGCCGTTGTCGGCCTCCCGCGCGCCTTCGCCCGCAGCTTTTCGCGTGCCTTCGCCATCGGCCTTGCGCGCACTTTCGCTATCGGCCTTGCGCGCATCTTCGCCATCGGCCTTCCGAGCCTTCTCTTGCGCGGAAACGGGAACGGGGGTCAGCCCAATCGCTTCGGGCTTGACTTCGTCCGAGGTTTGAGCCCCTCCGCTCACGCCAATGCACAGCGCCAATATCGCGCAGCAGCATACAAACACCGTGAGCAAAGACCGACCCTTCGTTTTGTGAGGCTTCACCGTATCACGCTCCTTGGTTCTGATGACCGATATCGAATACTTTACCTGACTTGCCCAAAGGTGAGTACCTCTTCCGTGTATCAGCACTTTCGTGTACCATCGGGACATAATCCTAAAGCGCTTGGCGCAGGAAGAGGTGCGCATGGACACGTCAGGAATGCTCCGCCCCGAAGAGCTGCCGTTCGCGGTGCCGAAGGTCTTGGCGGATGCCATCTACGAGCTCATCGATGCGATAGAGCGCGACGACCTGTGTGTAGACTGCTACGAAAACGAGGTGGAGTCGATTGCGCGCAAGCTCGACGAGGAGCATGACATGTGGGTAAGGCGATACTACGCGAGGGGAGGCTGGCGCAATGGCCGACCGTAGCGCGGTTCGCGTCCTCGAACGTGTCACCTATGACAACTTCGCTGACTACGGCGGAAGCGACCGCAAGAACGGCATTATCCTCGACGGCAAGCGCTACATGGTGAAGTTCCAAGAGCACGAGACTGCTCGCAACGTAAACAACGTCATCGCTGAATATCTGAGCTCTCATATAGCTCAGACCCTCGGACTTCCCGTGCACAAAACGTTGATTGTGTCCATCGAAGGCGAGCTTGCCGTCGCCTGCAAGAACTTCGAGGAACCGGGCACCCGCCACATCGACTTCGACAGGTTTATGCATCGTCACTACGATTCGAAGGACGTGGGACGTCACCCGACACTCGCGCAGGTAAGGGAAGTTCTTGCGACCGACCGGCAACTTGCCCCAGCTTTCAAGGAGAACACCCAATCGTTCTGGGACATGTTTGTGTTTGATGCCATTGTGGGCAACTACGACAGGCACGGAGGAAACTGGGGCTATCTAGCACGCGCGGACAGCGATGTCGCGCGACAGTCTCCCCTCTACGACAACGCCTCAACCTTTTATCCAGCGGTGTCCGAAGACTACATGCCCACGATCTTGCAGAGCGCAAAGGAGGTTGCAAAGCGCGTGTTGCTCTTTCCGAACAGCGCCATAGAGCACGAGGGGCACAGGTTGAGCTACTACGACGTACTGATGTCCGGATGGGATGGGCCTGCAGCTGCTGCCAGGCGCGTTGTGCCAAATGTCGACGAGCAAAGAATCCTCGCGACGATAGACGAGGTACCAATGAGCGACGTGAGGAGAACGTTCTACAAGACGATGTTGAAAGCTCGCCTGGAACTGCTTTTGTACCCCGCGCTGGTGCATGCGCGCGCGGACAGCTTCGATAAGCGCTCTTCACGCAGGCTGGCCGAGGGATCGCAGATGACCGCTAACGATTTCGAGCTCCTATGGCAAGAATCACTCGGGCGCGATACCATTCTCAACTCCTTTTGCGAGGCGTATCGACCGACCGTCTAAAGATGGGTCCGTCATGACCAGCGGCAGCCTCCCTACGCCTCCTCGATGACGCACGTGTGGCGCTTGAATGCGGGGTCGGTGCTGCGCGCGTCCCTCGCCCACGTCGCGCGGACGAGCTCCTTGGAGCGCTCGAAGGCACGCAGAGGCCCCTCCCACTCGGGCGACCGCGTGGACGTCCTGAACTCGTCGAGCACCTCGCGGTTCGGGACGAACACCTCGCCCGTCCCGGCGTCGTAGCCCAGGTAGCCCAGGTGGACGAGCAGCGACAGCACGTCGTCGCGTCCGTTAAACGTCGTCATGTCGTTCTGGTAGGTCGAGGCGTCGACGCGCAGCCTGCCGCCGTCCATCAGCAGCGCCACCGCGCGCTTGAGGCCGTCGTAGTCCCGCCGGATGTAGTCCGCCAGCGCCTCGTAGGTCTCGGTCTGGTTCCAGTAGTCGCGTATGACGCCCGTGGTGATCGCCTCCACCACGGAGAGGGGGCTGTAGAGCGAGTACCTCGCGGCGGCCGGCGCGCTGCCGGTCTCCCTCAGCCCCCTGTGGCCCGGGTCCGCCGGGACCACGTCGCTCACCTCGTACCCGTCGTACCACGCCCGGACGGCCCCGAAGTCGCGGCCGTATCCCTCGCACAGCTCCCGCACCTCGCCCTCGGTGAAGCCGGTGTAGCGCGCCAGCTGCCTCGGGAACATCATGGAGTACTCCGTGAACATGTTGAGGGCGGAGTGCTGGCCGTACTTCTTGATGGGGAGGATGCCCGTCATGTAGGCGAGGGCGATGTGGTCGTTGTCCTTCATCAGGTCGCGGAGGAAGTCGAGGTACTCCGTCTGGCCCTTTTTGTCGTCTTGGCGCTCCCGGAAGACGGCATCCCATTCGTCGATCACGAGGACCAGCTGCCTGCCGTCGTCATGAACTCCTCCGGCGGCATGCCGAAGAGCACCTCGAGGCGCTGCATGCGCTCGAGCGCCTCTCCCACGGGCTTTCCTCTCTTGAGGAACCTCGTCATTACCAGCCGGATGACGTCGAACCCGCCGAGGTGGGCGTCCCAGGCGAGCTCGCCACGCGCCGTCCGCGCGGGGCGCGCTGCCGGCGAGCCTCCTCCCCTCAAAGAGCGCGCGGGCGCCCGCCCCGCGTCCGTAGTAGGCGCAGATCATGTCGGCGGCCATCGTCTTGCCGAACCTGCGCGGGCGCTAGACGCTCACGTATTTCTGCTTCGTGTTGACCAGTGAGTTCAGGTAGCCGATCATCTCGGTCTTGTCGACGAAGATCTCCGAGTTGACGGCCTCCTCGAAGCCCTGCCCCCCCGGGTTGAGGTACGTCCCCATGTGCCCCCCTCGTGATAGTCGGCGGTCGCGTCCGATGGTACCACACCCACCGGTCCCGCGGTCCGCCCACCACGGGTGCTCCGCGGCCCGCAGGCTTCCGTACCGGCTCGAGACTTGCCCCGCCTTCCAAGATGCCGCTCCTGAGTGCCAAACGCGGAGGCGAAAAGTGCAGACTTTTGCGAGGTATGTATAGTTTTTCGGTCTCGGTTTTTACGGGGTCTGATTTTCGATACCCTCTACCTGCTGTTTTGTGGGGTGGCCTACCGCCCTTAAGGCGAATTGACACCCAAAAACTACTCATAAGTCGAAATACTTTGCACTTTTCTACCTCGAGATTGGCACTCGTCGGCAAGCCAGCAGAAGCGGAGCCCGCCTCAGGCCCGCTGGGTCGATTTCCGCGCGAAAGGCGGCCCGCCGGCGTCGCGCCACCCCCCGTGCCGAGGCGGAAAGGGTGGCGAGCCATCAGCCCCACCAGGTGAAACGCCTCCCTTTCATACCCGAAAGCTAGTCATCCGCCCCGTCAACGCGGAACAAAAAACCCGCCCCGCGGCTATCTGCCGACGTTCTTGGCACGCTTGACGCGATAGAGCATCTCGTCGGCCCGCGCAACGAGGCGATCGCAGTCTTCGTCGGGAGAATCACAGGAGGCATGCCCGACGCTACAGCTGAGCTGATAGGGCAAGTCGGCTTTTGCGGCTCTTTGGGCAAGCTCATCCCGAATGACGCTAGGCACGTAGTCTTCGTCATCATTGGTGAGGTTCGTGCAGATGAGCATGAACTCATCGCCGCCCCACCTAGCCACGAAGGAGCTCAGCTTCGAGCAGGCGCCACGAAGCGCATCTGCCACCAGACATAGCGCCCTGTCCCCTTCAAGGTGACCAAAGGTATCGTTGATGCCCTTGAATCCATCGAGGTCAATCATGAAGAGGTGGATTGGGCGCTCGGGCGTGACGCGCGTCATGCTCGTCTCAAGATAGGCGTCCGCACGATGGCGGTTGTTGAGGCCAGTGAGAGCGTCACTGGAAATGCGCGACTCTTGCATCGACACCATAACGAAGGTGAGCGACGCAGCGATGCATGCGGCCGCTATCGGCGTGCTTGGGATGAGGGTATCCACTATGCCACCAACAATAAACGGCAGCATAAACGTCATGAAGGCCAGGCACAAGCTGCGTTGCGCACTCGAGTGCGCACGACGATATTCACACGCCATGATGCAAGTTGACATTATGCCGTAAGAGAGAATGATGCAGACGGTGACCGTATGCATCCAACCGTAAGTCATGGTGCCGTCAGGATGAACGACCACGTTTTGGTCAAGTACGTAGCCGATAGCGTGGAGTATCGGCACGAGAGCAGCCGGGATGACGGAGGCGATGGTCACAGCCTTGCGGTTCGGAATCTCCCCGCTCATAAACGAGAGGATGAAGTGAATCCAGAAGCAGCCACAACAAGCAAGCGCCGTTTGGTTGATGCCGTTTACCACGGAAAGAGCCAGCTCTCCTGGGGAGAAGAGTCCGCTGCAGGCGATAAGAGCCCAAACTGCATCGAATACGTTGAAGACCATGAACGCTATGAGCACAAGGCGAAAGTGCCTGTTTTGATCCTGGGTGCCCAAGTTGCGCGAGACAGCGCCCATGATAATCATCGAAAGAACAAGGCAGAGAGCGTTGACAATGACATACGCCGCGGTGAACTGCGTTGCAAAGACCATTATTCTCCAAACAATCGTTTGACTGGGCATGCGTTATGCACAGTGATACATTTTTATGTTAGCTTGCCGGGCGCCCTTTGTAAAGGCGCCATCGCCTTGAGACGCGCGGTTTGGCATAGGGCAGTCGTAAGGTAGCGTTGTCCCACAGCGACGGCGCCCCGCGTTAGAGCTTGATGTCGACCTGGATCTCTGGGTCGACGAGCTTGGCAAACGCCTCTCCATCGCCGGCGGAACCGGCAACCGACCCATAGTGCTCAGGGATGGCAACGGTCGGCCTCAAGGTGTTGACGAAGGCCGCCGCCTCACGGGCATTCATGGTGTACGTGCCGCCCACCGGAACGAGCGCCACGTCGCACTCGATCTCGCGGTTCTCTGGCAGGTCATCGGTGTCCCCCGCGATGTAAACGCGCATGTCGTCCATGACCACAACGTAGCCCATCCATGCCTTGTCCTCGGGATGGAAGCTCTTTGAAATGTTGTACGCGGGGACGGTCTCGATCTCGATTCCCGGAAGCGGCATCGCCTTCTCGTATGGCATGAGAAACGCCGCGCTTTCGTCCGTAAACCCCGCCTCAATGAATTCGCGCATATTGTATGCCGGCATGACAAATGCGGTATGGGGCGTCCTGACCCTTGCGATGTCATCGGGCGAGAAGTGGTCGAAGTGCGTATGCGTTATCAGAATCAGATCCGCATCGTGCGGCTCCGTCTTGAACCCGAACGGATCGACGTAGATTACCGTTCCAAGCGACGTTTGCAGACGTATAGAGCTGTGGGTGTTGATGGTAATGAAGCTGGTATCCATCAAAAGCCTCCTTGTGTCATCGTGACCGCCAAACCAATCATAGCCATCTTTGCCGTGAACCGTGCGCCGTGTTTCAGCTGGTGACATACCTAGAAACGAATTCAGGCCAGAGGCGAAGCCCTGACCTGTGAGAAGTTTGGAGCCCATAAATCGCGAGCGGGGCTGTCCCGAGCTTATATTACCGCTGCCTCCGCTTGCGGTTCGCGTCTCATCCTAGTGAATGAACTGATCAGATGTGCCCCGGTAGCCACAGCTGTAGCAGCTACCAGTCTTGCTGTTTTTAAACACGCCGACGTCACGGCTCCTGCACTCGGGGCAATAATACTCTTCTATCCAGAAGCCACCGCCAGAGATGGCTTCGAGTTCCTCTTGTGTCAGCTCGTAGCCCTCCTCCTTGGCCATCTCGAGGATCTCCTCGGGACCCTTCGCGTCGGCAATCTTGCTCCTTTGCTCGTCTGTCAGTTTGGTGAACTTCATTTTGCCCTCCTCGTTGATTACCCGTGGTCGCTTTCCCGACCCTAATATAGCATATCACGCATGTTGCTTAGGGCGATCGTTGGTCTGCAGTCTGTATTCTGCATTCCTATAGTTAATACGCATGAGGAGGCGCGGTGTCTCAACATTCTCGATAGAAGGTGAGGTGAAGCACGGACCCTCAGGCCCAGAGCCATACGAAAACAGGCCAGAGCCAAATCTCTGACCTGCGAGTAGTTGGTAGCCCGTACCGGATTCGAACCGGTGATCTTCGCCTTGAGAGGGCGATGTCCTAAACCGCTAGACGAACGGGCCGTATCAACGCTAAAGAATGGCTGGGACTGAGAGAATCGAACTCCCACTGACGGAACCAGAATCCGTTGTCCTACCGTTAGACGAAGTCCCAGTGGTTCCACTTGCTTCAACGCGAGAAAATACTCTACCTTACTCTTACGCCCATTGCAAGCCTTTTTTGGAACTTTTTTGCCGTTGGTACGCGAGGGCGACAGCCCTTCCGCACGCGCCTATTGTATATCTCGAACGCCTGCAGGTGAAACGAGGTGATCGAATGTGCCACAGAGTCATGCCACTCTCGCTCTCGGAGGTTGAGCAGATACTAGAGGAACGGCGACGCACGGGCCGTGCCCGCATGCCCGAGCGGGATGCGTCGGCAGAGGTGCCCGATGCCTATCCGGGCAAGCAGCTGCCTCTGATCGCCCCCGACGAAAACGGCGACCTTCGGCCCGTCCAGCTCATGTGGGGATTCGACGCACCGCCCGGCGCACGTTCCAAGCTCGTCTTTAACACGCGTATCGAGACGGCACTCGCGCACATGGATGCGGGACGCGGCATGTGGGCCGAACCGCTGGCTCAAGGGCGCTGTCTCGTTCCCGTGCTGTCGTTCTATGAGTCGTGGACGCGCAACCCGCCACGTCGAGGGGCGCAGGTGAGATTCAGCTATCCAGGGCACCGCGCGTTTCTCTTGGCTGGAATCCAATCCCAGGGACGCGTGTCGATCGTCACGACCGAGCCGAACGCTGACGTGAGTCCCCTCCACAGCCGCATGCCACTCGTGCTCGGCCCTGGCGAGTCCGCGCGCTGGCTTGGTCCCGACTTCGCGATGCTAGCCAACCGCTCCGCCATCCGTCTGGAGACGTTCCTGCCCGACTGAGCTCCATATGCCAAGGTTTCGCGCGCTCAACCCTTCCAGCGGCGTCCACCGAGAGATCGAGGACGCAGCATACCCATCGGCAGCTCCACGCTCACGCCGAGCAGGGCCTTGACGATCCACAGAAAGAAGAGCAGCACGAGTATCGGTATGATGCACGACGTCACAATCATGACGGCAAGTGCCTCGATGAAGTTGTTGAGCGCCTCCTTCGCCTCCTCCACGAGGCCCGTCACCCCACTTGGAATCTGTTGGATGGCACTGGGGATGTCCTGAATCGTCTCGATGATGCCCCTGCTCTCGGTCTCCTCCGAGCTCTCCTCCTGAGCGCTCTTCTCGATGGCCTCAGCGGTCTGTTGCGCGTTCTCGAGCGTAGCATTCAGAGAGCTCTCGTACGTCCGCTCGATCATGCCCGACACAAAGACACTCACGGGAACCACCATGTACATGGCAATCCCCACGAGGCTGACCTTGAGGACGAAGTTGACCATCCACGCCCGCAACCGCGGCTGTCCACGCATGAGCACGGCAACGCAGAGCATCGCACAACCCAGAGGCACGATCACCTTGAAGGTCAGGAACCCTATGATGGTGAGCAGGTACTTCTCTAGGTAGATGGCCGCTATCACGATAAGGAAGTCTGAGCTGAGGTCCACGAGCTTCTCCGCGATGGGTGTGCCCGCGTCACCTGGCAGCAGCGTGATGGCCGTAGACGTGCCCGACGACCCAGCCACGAGCGTCATCACCGTGTCCTTCTTTTCGTCGAGGGATTCTATGGTGCTGGAGTGCGCCTCGGGCGAGGACGCAAACTCGCCGATCACGAAGAACGAAAGAAGCCCGACGAGTGCGAGTACCGCCACGACGATGGCCTTGTGCCGCCGATCAAGCTCCGAGAAGCGGGGGCCGTCGGGCAAATGCCGCTGCTCCGCCAACCCAAGAGGGTCATCGTAAGCACTCAGCTCGCGGCGTTCATGGTCTTGCCGTTGCAGTGATGCCTTTTCGGAAGGGGTCGAATCATGGTCTGAATACATGAGATCGCTCCTTTCGGTCCTTTCCTTACCATGTGCGCGAACGTGGCACCAACACGCGCAGTACATGCGGCACAACATCGATAACGTAGCGATTGGCCTCTAAACATTCCCCATCCACTTGACATGGCGGCTTCTCTTCCCCGGGGAACTCGATTTCCACGTGACGCACCTGTCGCAAAAAGAGCCGCTGGGAGCGCGTGTGCCTCCCCACACGAATGAGGCCAAAGAGCGCAAGCGCATGCGGGACGTGTGGGCGCGTCGTGTTGTAACAGAGGTCAAGGAGTCCGTCGTTGGGCACGGCCGCAGGGCAGATACGGAATCCCCCTCCATACGTGGGCCCATTTTGTATGGCAAAGACAAGATTTATGCCCTCGATCTCCTCCCCGTCAATCCACGCACGATAGGGCCAGCCGCTGAGTCCGCGCGAGACCATTTTGAGCCCCGAGGTCACAAAGAGCGCAGAGCCTTTCTGCCGCGTGTCGTTGGCGCGACGCTCGATGGTGTCGAGCGCGATAGCTGCGTCCACACCGAACGAGAGGGTTTCCGCGAAGTACACGTCGTTGACCTTGCCCAGATCGATAGCGCACTCCTCCCCCTGCAACAGCTCCGATATGGAACGCTCCGGGTCGTTCCTCGTCATCGCTATCGTACGGGCAAAGTCGTTGCCAGAACCCATCGGGATGACGCCCAGGCGCGGGCGCGATTCGTCGGGAATCGACATCAGCCCATTGACAACCTCGTGTATAACGCCGTCACCACCCAAGGCGATAACGCTGTCATACTCGCGTGCGCTTGCGGCCATCTGCAATCCGTCCCCGGGGGCTTCCGTGAGACGCACCTCGCATGACGACGTGACGGAGCGAAAGGATGAGAAGAACCTCGTTGCAAAGAGTGCCGCCCCCTCGCCCCTGCCGCTGTGTGCGGCGGGATTTGCGATAATGAGCGTCCTGCCGAGCTCCTGCGATAGCATGTTCCCCCTTCCGTCGACCAACTCCGTCAACACCATTCTATTTCTGTCACGGCGGCACAGCCGCACCGAAGCGGCGAGAGGCCTATCTTTTCTGTTGAACATGCCAAGCGAGTGGAGTATACTATCCTAAGTTTGCGGGGCGTGGCGCAGTTTGGTAGCGCATCTGCTTTGGGAGCAGAGGGTCGCTGGTTCGAATCCAGTCGCCCCGACCAGATGAAACAACAGGTCAGCATGTGTGCTGACCTGTTTCTTTTATCGAGGTTTGCTATACTCGTCTCACACGGGCAGCAGCGAGAGGAGATGATGGCCATGCCAGAGCTGAACGAGCTGATGCGGGAGTTCACCGGTCAGACCGCCATCACGATTCTCTTTCTGATATCAGGTTCCATCCTTGTGGCAAACAACCGCACAGTTGGTCGCAAGGCGAGGCGAGTCTTCCTCATGAGCCTTGTTGCCCTCGCATTCATCGCTTTCGCCGACTGGATCACCAACGTGCTTAGCGGGGTACATCCCCAGCTCAGATGGCTTCACGCCACACTGATTGCTCTCTACTTCTCAGCGGCACCCTTCGTTCCCGTCGCCATCGCCGACACCGTCTTTCCCGAGGGCAACGCCCAATGGCCCTATTTCGTGCTTTCCGCCAACGTTCTGCTTGAGCTGGCGTCGATTTTTGGCAGCTTCGTCTTTTCGGTGGACGCGCAAAGCATCTACCATCGGGAGTCGCTCTACTTCCTGTACATGCTTACCTATGCGTTTTCGGCGGTATATCTGAGCGTTAAGTCTATCAAGGCAGGTCGCACCT
>ONMP01000219.1 GCA_900318935.1 uncultured Actinomycetes bacterium | reverse complement strand
GCGTTGTTGCGGTCGATGAGCTCAATCTTCTCGGCAGGTGAGAGTTTGCATGCAGGGTTGCAGACGTTCTCGATACAACCCACCAGGCGCTCAACATAGCGTCGATGCACCATCTCCATGCTTGCGGGGTCGCCATCAAGCTGCCAGTGGTGGTAGAGGTCGAGCATCCAGCCATGCTCCTCTTCGCGCTTCTCATACATGTCGGGGCGCCAGCGGGACGTCTCTGAGTCCTCGCGCTGTCGAATGAAATGGTAGTAGGGCTCAGCCACCACACCGACGCGCTCGATATCGCGAATGTAGTCAAGCACGAAGGGAAAGTCATCCATGAAGGTGTCGCGGAAACGAAGGCCGAGTTGTTCGATGCGCTCGCGCAAAAAGAGCTTGTTCCACGGCGGATACAGGAGATTCTGGTCAAAAAGCTCTGCCGCCGCCACGCGAAACTCATGCTGGGTGGGATAGATCGCCGTGGGACGACTCTTGATCTCGGTGGTGTGCTGGCCATCCCTACCATAATAGGTCTCGATGTAGAACCCCTCGACCACGAGCTGTAGACTACTCGTCTCCGCCGGCTCCACCATACTCTGCAGCAGGTCACGCTCAGCCCAGTCGTCAGCATCCATGAAGTACACGTACTTGCCACGCGCATGGTCAAGCGCAAGGTTTCGAGCCGCCGGAGCGCCACCATTTGAGGGATGAAAGTCCACGATCCGCAAATCATGACGCGTGTGCTGACGCACGATGTCGCCCGTGCGATCGGTGGAACCATCATCCACCACCAAGAGCTCAAAGTCATCCATGGACTGGCGCTGCATACTTTCGATAGCACGCCGTACATATCCCTCGACGTTATATGCCGGAAGGATGACCGAGACTAGGGGATATCCACGAAGCAGCTGAGCCATCCAGCAAGAACCCGTTTCTCCTAGAGCCAAAGAGTCGCACGCACAAAGCAACAATATCAGCCATAGGTGAACAAGGTATGGATGTGGCGTGAATCCAGCATATCACCATGTCATATGACGAGCGTGGCGGCGAGGCCGCAGATGACACCCACCAAGTAAATAAATACAGCGATGATCACGTTCTGTCGCAGGTCATAGTTGGTCCGGAAGAGCACCAAAAGACCCATGCCCCCTGACACCAAGAGTCCCGCGAGCATCGGCCCTACCCCGAGCGTTCCCTCAAGGTACAGCTCCGCAATCAGCACGCTCGCCGCACAGTTGGGCACGAGACCCACCAAGGCGGAGAGCATCGTGGCGACCATCGGCTGCGCATCGAGCACCGAGGCAATCACATCATGGCCAGCCGTCTCGATGACGAGACCAAAGGCGAACGTGATGACGGCTATGAAGACCGTCACCTGCGCGGTGTGAACAAGGGCGCTGCGAAGGATGTGCCACCAACGCGAGCCGTGCGTGTGTTCGTGGGCATGTTCGTGCGGATGCCCATGGCTATGGCTATGAGCAGAGGCTACGGTATCCGCATGGGCAGAAACGTCGTGCCCAGCGGGATTGTCGACGGTGTCCATGTCGCCACAATGGCAGTGCGCCCGCTGACATAGCTCCCGTATGTGGGGATGACCATCTCCCGTGCGATGAAGCGCCCGCAGCACCGCGTCGGCGGCAAAACCCACTGCCATGCCGATGAGCACCTTTGCCACGATTATCCAGACCAGCTCCCCCATGTGCGACCCATGCGCGAAAAACACGGGAATCAGCTCGTCGGAGGTCGAAAGAATCACGGCAACCAAGGTTCCTGCTGTGATGATCCGACCCGCATAGAGAGTTGCCGCCATGGCGCTGAAGCCGCACTGGGGTATCGCGCCAAACAGCCCACCGACCGCAGGGCCGGCAACCCCCGCCCGGCGAATGATGCGCTCTGCCCTGCCCTCAGCTGAGTGCTCGATTGCCTCCATGGCCACATACGTCACAAAGAGGAACGGTATGAGGGTTAGGGTGTCCTTGACCGTATCCATGAGGACGTCAAGAAAGAGCTCCATGTCCATCATTCACCTCTTACTCCGCGTGGCTTTACTGCCACGGATCCATACTGCCGTCGGGATAGCGCACGTCACTCAGCACAAGGCCCTTAGCGGAAGCGGTGGGACCTGCCGCGCGCCTGTCGCGCCTCTCAAGCGCATCTGCCAGCCACGAGACGGGCCTGTTTTTGCGCCCCACCTCGACGAGCGAGCCCACGATGATGCGCACCATATTGTGCAGGAATGCATTGCCCACGACATCGATGGCAAGCACATCTTCCCCGAGCTCTTGTACGACGTGTACGTCCACCCGCTCGAGGTAGCGACTGAGCGATCGACCTGCTTCCGATATCTGCCGTGCTGAGCTCACCTTGCAGAAACTCGTGAAATCATGCTCTCCCACGAGCGTCTGCGCGGCCGAATGCATGGCATCCACGTCGAGTGCTTCCTTGAGCCACCAGACGCAATCTGCAAGCAAGACGGGCTGTGCGTTGCCGCACACGATACGATAGCGATACGCGCGCGCTTCCGCGTCGAAACGAGCAGAGAAACCGGCATCTGCCAGGTAGACCCCTCGCACTGAGATGTCCTCGGGTGTGATGGCCGCCAGCGAACGCCAGAGACGTCGTGGCTGCAACGACGACAGCTCTTCCGCGAGAAGCGGTACGCTCACATGCTGTGCGATTGCAGACACCCCCGCGTCGGTACGGCCCGCGCAGGTCAAATCGCAGGGACGACGCAACAGGATCTCCAATGCCCGTCGCAGCTCGCCCGCGACCGTGCGCTCACCCTCCTGCTCAGCATAACCTGCAAATCCCGCCCCGCGATATCCCAGCTTTAGCACGAGCGTCTTGTCGCCCGCGTCTTCAAGCGATGCCATGCGAACTCCGATCTTTGGATGGGTACTGGGGGGACAGTCCCCTCGGTACCGAGGGGACTGTCCCCCCAGTACCCATTAGTCCAAAAGGGACAGTCCTTGCATTCTGCGCAAGGACTGTCCCTACGTTTCGCTTTGCACTAATGTGCTACTCAGCGACCTCTGCGGTTTCCTCGACCTTGGTTACGGTCGAAGTCTTCTGTGCGACCGGCTCGTTGACCATCTCGATGATGACCATCTTTGCGTTGTCGCCCTTGCGGTTGCCGAGCTTCATAATGCGGGTGTAGCCACCATTGCGGCCTTCCCACATGCCCTGAGCGGCCTTGTCAAAGATCTCGGCCACCAGGTCCTTGTCGCCCAACTTGGCGATGGCCATGCGGCGAGCCGCAAGGTCGCCACGCTTGGCCCACGTCACGATACGGTCGACGTCGGGGCGAATAGCCTTGGCGCGCGACTCGATCGTCTTGATGCGGTCGTTGGCAAGCAGGGCGGCAACAAGGCTCTTCTTCATTGCCTTGGTATGGCTCGCATCGGTGCCGAGCTTCATACCCCTCTTCTTGTTGTGCCTCATGTTCTAGCTCCTATGCACTACCTTGCGACGCCCTAGGCCTTGAGGCCGAGACCCATGGTCTCGAGCTTGTCCTTGACTTCCTCAATGGACTTGACGCCAAAGTTGCGAATATTCAGAAGATCGTTCTCGGAGAACTCCACCAACTGTCGCACGGAATGAATGCCCGCGCGCTTGAGGCAGTTGTACGAGCGTACAGACAGGTCGAGATCCTCGATCTGCTTGTCAAGCTCGGTGTTGTCCTCCTCAGTGCCCACTGCAAAGATGGAAGGCTCCTCGACGGGCTCTTCCTCCTCGGTGAGGTTCATGAATGCCGACATGTGCTGGTTGATGATGTTTGCAGCCTCGACGACAGCGTCGCGCGGTGCAATCGAACCGTTGGTCTCGACCTCGAGCACCAGCCTGTCGTAGTCGGTGTGCTGACCTACGCGGCAAGGCTCGACGGCCTTTGCGCAGCGGCGCACCGGCGAATAAAGCGAGTCCACGTGGATGAGTCCGATGGGGTCCGAGTCACGCTCGTTATCCTCGCCCGAGACGTAGCCGCGACCTACACCAATGCGCATATGCATCGTGAGGTGCGCACCATCGCTGAGCGTGCAGATCACGTGGCCAGGATTGACCAGCTCAAACTCTGCTGGAATAGCGAAGTCGCCGCCCGTAACCGTCATGGGACCTTCCACATTGATGGAGGCCATCGCCTCGTCACCGGTGCCCATCGAACGGAACACCAAGCCCTTGACGTTGAGCACGATGTCGGTAACGTCCTCGTACACGCCCGGCACGGTGGTGAACTCGTGCTGAACCCCGTCAATCTGAATCGCCTGCACTGCCGCACCCTCGAGGGACGAGAGAAGCACGCGACGCAGCGAGTTGCCCAGCGTGTCGCCATAGCCACGCTCGAGTGGCTCGGCACTCACACGAGCCAGGGTTTCGCTAATCTCTTCCACCGATACCTGCGGGCGGATGAATTCGGACATGTATACCTCCAACCGGTCCTTGCTTACACTACTTGGAGTAGAGCTCGACGATGAGCTGTGCGTCGATGTCGAGGTCAATCTGGTCGCGCGAGGGCAGCTGCAGGACGGTGCCGCGCAGCTTCTCGATGTCAACCTCAAGCCATGCGGGGACGGCCATGTGCTCAGTGCGAATCAGGGCCTCCTTGATGGGAAGCAGGTCCTTGAACTTGGGAGCGACTGACACGACGTCGCCGGTCTTAACCTGATAAGAAGGGATGTCGACGCGTTTGCCGTTGACCTGGATGTGGCCGTGGCGCACCGTCTGACGAGCCTCCTTGCGCGTACGC
>ONMP01000149.1:5285-15914 GCA_900318935.1 uncultured Actinomycetes bacterium | reverse complement strand
TCGCCTTCGACGGCCCGACGCAGGACGAGATCGTCCCCGAGTTCTTGCAGGAGTGCGTACTTGCCAACTCCCACTATGCCTTGCCCTACATGCGTTCCACCGAGATCTGCTACATAAACAAGACCTTTGTCGAGAAGCTCGGCTACAAACTGCCTGACGTCCTCACCTGGGACTTCATCTGGGAGGTATCCGAGGCTGCGACGAAGAAGAACGCGGATGGCACTTACGCCGTCAACGGCCAGCAGGTGATGGTTCCCTTCATCTACAAGTCCACCGACAACATGATGATCCAGATGCTCAGGCAGTGCGGAGGCGGGTATTCCACCGACACGGGCGAGATCGAGATCTTTAACGACGACACGCGCTCCATCCTCAAGACGACCGCGTCCCACGCCCAGACCGGAGCATTCTCCACGTTCAAGATCAGCGGCTATCCGGCAAACTTCCTTAACGCGGGGCAGTGCATCTTTGCCATCGACTCGTCGGCCGGCTCCACCTGGATGGGCTCGGATGCACCGCTCGTCGATATCGCCGAAGACAAGCTCGTGCAATTTGAGACAGCCGTGCGCATGGTGCCTCAGTACGATACCGCGCAACCAAAGATGATCAGCCAGGGTCCCTCCGTCTGCGTCTTCAACAAGGAGGATCCCGACGAGGTCATGGCATCGTGGCTCTTTGCCCAGTACCTGCTCACGAACGAGGTGCAGTGTGCCTACGCCCAGACAGAGGGATATGTGCCCGTGACGAGCAAGGCGCACGAATCCGACGAGTACCAGGCCTACCTCGATGCGGCGGGCACGGACAACGATCTGCATTATCAGGTGAAGATCGACGCTACCAAGGTCCTGCTCGAGAACGCCGAGAACACCTTCACGACGCCTGTCTTCAACGGTTCCACGTCACTTCGTGACGCAGCCGGTCAGCTCGTTGAGAACACCACCAAGTCGTCGCGCCGCAAGGAAAAGATCGATGACGCCTACCTAGACGCGCTCTTCGATGACGTGTCAGCACTCTATCACCTCGACCAGATAGGTGGCACCATGGCCATCGGCGACAAATCCGCGCTTGGCCCCTTGCCCCGTGCGTCGATAATCCTCATCGTCTGCCTCGGCATCGCTTGGATTGGCATCGGAGCCGTAGCTCTACGGGACAAGCTCCGCTCACGTCAGACCTAAAAGGCCAATCTAAGCTGACGCCCCAACATGACAGCACCCCCGGAGAATGACCTCCGGGGGTGCTCCCGTGTTGCGGCATGCCGGCACTCAACGGATCAGCCAATCAGCCTGAAGGTCTGGCGAGCTTTCGTGCAAGGAGTCGGTTCAGGAAACCACCCGCTATAAGGATTTGCGATATGAGGTACATCCAAAACAAAAGCATCGCTACCGTCGCGAGACCACCGTAGAGCACGGTATAGTTGCTGAAGTTGTCTACATACACGCGAAACCCGAACGAGAGGGCACCACTGGCGAGCACCGCGCATGCGGCGCCGGGCAGCTGCGTGCTGAAGCGTCTCTTGCCAGCAGGCAGGAAAGCATAGCATGCGGCAAGTGACAGCGTGCCCAACGCCATAGTCGCCAACGAGTCCAGAACGATTGATATGACGTCGCGCTCCTCAAACCCAGGCAGGAACCCCGCGACGGTACGCGACACGCTCCCGCTAAAGACCAGATAGATGGCTACCGCGAGGAGTAGGTCTACGATGATGCCGGCTACGATCGATATGGCTGCCACAACTGGCGCGCTTCTGGTCTCCTGCTCCTTGTAGGCGGCGTTCAGGCCGACGCGCATCGCCCTCGCGCCTTTCGAGGCTGCCCAGAGCAACGAGATGGTAGAGAGCGAGAAGGCGATGCCAGAGCGTTCGAATGCGTCCATGACCAACATCTTGACGAGCTCGTCAAGCGCATCCGGAACGAGCATCACGAGCAGGTCAATGATATCCTGCTCGCTTATGCCGACCACAGACAGGAGCGAGATGCATATGGCGAGCATGGGAACGAGTGACAGAAACGTGAAATAGGAGATGCTCGATGCGTAGGTCACGACGCCTATCTGTGAGAAATCCGCCCAAATTGCACGTCCCCTTCGCCATAGGTCTCTCATCCTTACCCTCCCTTGGAGTCTTCCGCGGCACCATCATAGCAGCATGCGAGGATGGGTGCCGACTGCCACACCGTCGGCTGATTGGACCCTACTATCATTCTTCAGAGCACTATAATGGGACGCACGTTGGCCCATAACCAATCAAAGGGGGATTCCTACCATGAGGACCAATCTGTTCAGCAAGCTGCCCGCAACCGCATTCTCCGTCCTGCTCGCACTGTCGCTCGGCGCCTGCGGAGGCTCGAGCGAGCCTGCGGCCACCGAGGACACTTCAGCCCAGACCACCGATGCGACCGCAACCACGGATGCCGCTGCTGATGCAACCGCAATGACCTATGCCGATTATGCCGCTGCCGCGGTTGACGACCCCGTGACCATCGAGGCCTACGTCCAGGGCAAGCAGGCTTGGTGGGAAAACAAGGCCAGCCTCTATCTGCAGGACAAGGACGGCGGCTACTTCGCTTTCGAGACCGCCTGCACTGAGGATGACTACGCGAAGCTCACCGATGGCATCAAGGTGAAGGTAAGCGGCTACAAGGGCAACTTCAACGGCGAGGACGAGGTCATTGACGGCTCCTTCGTCATCGAGGACGACGGCGACACCTACGTGGCCGAGGCGGTCGATGTCACCGACAAGCTTGGCTCGGACGAGCTTGTCAACTACATGAACCAGAAGGTGGCTTTCACCGGTCTTACCGTCGCCGCCTCCGAGGACCCTGACGGCAATGAGGTCGCGTTCCTCTACAACTACGACGGTTCCGGCTCGCAGGGTGACGACCTCTATTTCAATGTCAGCGACGGCACGAACACCTATAGCTTCACCGTCGAGTCCTACCTCTGCGACAAGGACAGCGACGCCTACAAGGCCGTCGAAGCCCTGAAGGTAGGCGACACCGTCGACCTCGAGGGATTCCTCTACTGGTACGAGGGTGCCAACCCGCACATCACCAAGGTCACCGTCAAATAGTCACGACAATTGACCGCTAGCCCACAGCGGGATCGTGGTCATTTTGACCACGATCCCGCTGTGGGCTAGCGGTCACTCGGAAAGGTATCAAGGGAATGGCTATCTATGCACTGAGGCTCTTGGCCGAGCGCGCCTTGGGATTGCTACTCTTTTTGCTGGGGTCGTCTTGGCAACTTGGTCCATGCGCAACGCTCTGGTTCGTAGCCTACTTCGGCGCTGCAGTCTGTGGTGCAGGGCTCTACGTACTCAATGCCGACCTCATGGATCGGCGCGCTGACATAGCGAGCACCAAGGACGTGACGCCCGTCTGGGACAAGGTCATATTGGCACTCTTTTGGCTGCTTGCGTATTTCGTCATCTATTACGTGGCTGGAAAGAGCGTCCCAGCTTCCACCCCCATAGGCCCCGCAGCCATCGTCGGAGTGGTTATCTACGCCGCCTCCACAGCCCTCACCTTCTGGGCGTTGAGAACAAACGCATACGCAGAGTCGGTCTCGCGCCTTCAGTCTGAGCGCGGCCAGACGGTCTGCGACGCGGGCCCGTATGCCCATGTCCGTCACCCCATGTATTCGGCCATACTCATGTGGTGCGTCGCTGTGGTGCTGGTATTTCCAAGTCCTGCAGTCGCCTGCGTCTCATTCGTGGTTCTCGTGCTCATCGTCGTGCGCACGCTACTTGAGGACGAAATGCTTGCCCGCGGACTCGCGGGCTACAAATCCTATAGGACGCGCGTTCCCTGGCGCCTCGTACCGCGTGTGTTCTAGCCCTCGAGTCTTTTCCGAATACCTCTGTTAGACCACCGTTGACACGAACGCGGGTTCGTAGAGGTCGTCCAGGTCGATCTCGTCGGCCCAGACCCTGCCGCCCCAGTACTCGTCGAAGAAGGGCTGCGGCTCGTCCCACATCGCGCGGATCCGCAGGTCGGTGGTGCCGTTGGCCACCTGCGGGGCGAGCATCCCGAGCCTGGTCGCGTCCGAGCGCCTGGCCTGCTCCTCCCAGCAGAACCACGAGAGGTAGAGCGGGAGCCTCCTGGTCGAGACCCCGTTGAAGGGCGCCAGGAACGACTCCATGCGCGAGTGCAGGGCGTTGACCATGCCCAGCTCGTCCTCGCCGGCCGTCTTCGAGTTGAACCGGTTGTGCGCGAGCGCGCCCGCCGCCGACAGCGGGGAGACGTAGGAGCTGAGCTCGTCGGTGGACACGACGGCGCCTGCCAGCGGGACGCCCTCGATGCCCGCCCTCACCTGCTCGATGCCGGCGCGCCCGCGCCCGACGAGGCGGCAGAAGCAGTCGCCGAGGTCGTTCACGCCGGTGAGCACGCAGGCCTTGAGCTTGGAGAGGCCCCGCTTGGTCACGCCGTGGCCGTTCGCGTGCGGCTCCCTGGGCATCTTCACCCGCGCCCGGTCGCGGTTGCCGCTGAGCGACTCATTCGGGTACTTCTCGTCGATCTGGACGCTGGTGCCCGGGTCGCAGCGGAACGGGGCGAGCCTCGACTCCATGACCGAGCACACGCGCATGCGCATGTACCAGGACGTCTTCAGGCACACGCCGCACCTCTTCGCCAGCTTCCTGAGGGACAGCCCCTCTACCATCCCCTCCACGTACGCCGACCACGCGTCGGCGCCGAGCCTGGAGAGCGCGAGCACGCCGGCGGTCCCGGCCGAGAACGTCCTGCCGCAGCCCCGGCAGAGCCACCTCCTGCCGCCGTCGCGGCCGTGGCCCTTGGATACGACGTGGGCGTGCCCGCACCTCGGGCACCTGGACGGCTCCTCCGCGGGCCTGGCCGCCATCTCCTCGAAGATCGCCGCCCTCAGCTCGGCGACCAGCTCCTCCTTCAGCTGCCGGGGCAGCTGTAGCGCGTTCTGTAGTACACTCTCGTACATGGGCCCTCCTGTTCGTTGGATTGTTTGGCGACGCCAATTGTACGGGAGGGCCTGGACTGTAATTAGGTGCCTAACTATGTCAACGGTGGTCTAACAGAGGTTTCCGAATAACGACTGAGCGCAACTCATCGGTCTCTAGAACCAACGGTCGCCGTTAAGCTCCTTCCAATGGCTTGAGACTCCTGCAGGGCCAGTCTCGCCGACATCGGAGCTCTCTTCGCTGTAGACGACCTGGTAGGTTGTGCCATCCGCAAACGCAGTGAAGGTCCAGCCGCTGCCGGCGGGAGTGGGCTGGGCAAAGATCTGGGTGTCGTTATAGGTGATGAAGGTCGCGTACCACGCGCCGTCGTTCATCTGGTGCCATTCGGCGTAGATGCTGTCAAAGATGGTCACCGGCTCACCCTCGTAGTGCTCCGCAGCCTGCACGCCCTTGTCCTGCTTCTGCTCTTCGCTCTGCCTCTGGTTGTCTTGCTTCGGGGCCTCCATCTTGTGGACCAGATACACGTCGACGTTGTTGACGTAGTACTCGTAACGGGCACCGCTGGCATCGACAGCCACGGCATACCAGCATTCTCCGTACTGGTTGGTGCTGACACGGTCGATGGAGACGCAGTCGCCGCCGGAGGCGCGCTCGACAAGGGTTTCAGCTTCCCGCTCGGAGATGAGCGTGTCCTTCTTTGCCTGGTTTGCCGCCTCGGCGGCCTTCTTGCGCTCCTCCTCGGCTTTCTTTTCTGCCTCGGCCTTCTTGCGCGCCTCCTCCTTCTTTTGGGCTTCGAGGGTAGCCGTCTTGTCGGCGTTGGCCTCGTTGAATCCCTTCACGATGGCCTTGAGGTCGTCGGTGTCCATGGACATCTCGTCGCCGCCCAAGCCTTGGAAGGTCAGCGCGTACGTCGTATCGCCTTCGGTCCAGGTGGCGACGGTGATTGCGCCCTGCGCAGGCCCGTAGCATGCGACGTCGGTACCCTCGTAGACCTTGTGCCAGTGAGCGGCGAACTCGTCGAGGTTGCGGTCAGAAAGGGGAGTGGTGTAGTTGTCGACCGCCTTGCGCACGTAGATCATGGTGGCGGGAGTCTCGTAGGTGGCCTGCGCGACGCCACCAGCATAGGCAAACGTGGGATTGGCAAACTCGAGGTCGCCGACGGTGAACTTGTCTATGGAGCCGAACCTCTCGAAACCGGCACCCTTGGCCGCCTCGTCGCCATCCTTTGCCGCGATCCACTCGATGCTGGTGCCGACATCGACAATCGACTCCGTGCTGTCGGCTTCTGCAACCGCAGGCTCCTCGGCGGTTCCGGTAGACGTGTCTTGTGCGGTAGAGCAGCCTGCAAGCGCAAAGACGAGCGCTGTGGCGATGGCTAGGGTCTTCTTCATGATCTGGTCTCCTTCGGTCGGTCGTTTGACTCATACTCTACTACGCAAATGCTCGCATATACACTCTTCATAAAACAGGGTTCGTGAGTTACCCTTAAACGAGTGTTTTGTAGCGAGGCATCGCTACCCCAGACGGCGTGCATTTGCTATCATGTGACCCATGAATACGCAAACAGACACCTCACTCATCAGGAACTTCTCCATCGTGGCTCACATCGACCACGGGAAGTCCACCATCTCCGACCGCATCCTCGAGCTCACCCATACCGTCGAGCAGCGTGACCTGTACAAGCAGATGCTTGACTCCATGGACATTGAGCAGGAGCGCGGTATCACCATCAAGTCCAATGCCGTGCGCGTCATGTACGACGCCGACGACGGCAAGACCTACCAGTTCAATCTCATCGACACGCCGGGTCACGTGGACTTCACCTACGAGGTCTCGCGCTCGCTCGCCGCGTGCGAGGGCGCCGTGCTCGTAGTGGATGCCACGCAGGGCGTGGAGGCGCAGACAGTCTCGAACGCACTTCTAGCCATGAACGCCGACCTCGAGATCGTCCCCGCAATCAACAAGATCGACCTTCCCTCGGCAGAGCCCGAGCGCGTACGCGAGGAGATCGAAGAGGTTCTTGCCATCCCGGCAGATGACGCCGTCTGCGTCAGCGGCAAGACGGGGGAGGGCATCCACGACCTACTCGAGAGCATCTGCTACCTCATCCCGCCGCCAACGGGCGACGCAGACGCGCCGCTCAAGGCGCTCATCCTTGACTCGTACTTCGATGCCTACCGCGGCGTAGTCGCGATGATTCGTGTCTTTGACGGCTGCGTGCGAGCGGGTGACCGCTTGGTGATGATGGCAGAGGACCAGCGCTTCCTTGCCGAGGAAGTCGGCGTCAAGCGGCCTCTCGAGCAACCACTGCCCCTGCTTGGCATGGGCGAGGTTGGCTACCTCGTGACGGGACTCAAGGATCCGGCTCTCGTAAAGACGGGCGACACCATCACGGGCGAGTCGCGTCGCTGCACGGAGCCGTGTCCTGGATACCACGAGGCCAAGCCCATGGTCTTCACGGGCCTCTACGAGAACCTGCGCGACGCCCTTGAGAAGCTCAAGGTCAACGATCCGTCGCTCACCTGGACGCCCGAGACGAGCGTCGCCTTGGGCTTCGGCTTCCGTGTCGGCTTCCTCGGTCTCCTGCACATGGAGGTCGTGAAGGAGCGCCTCGAGCGCGAGTTCGACCTCGACCTCATCGCCACGAGCCCCTCGGTGGACTATCACGTCTACCTCACTGACGGCCAGATGATTGAGGTCACAAGTCCACAGGACCTGCCCAATCCCGAAAAGATCGAGCGCATCGAGGAACCCTACCTCAAGGCCACCGTCATCGTGCCGCCCGACTACGTGGGTGCCGTCATGCAGCTGCTCGTCGAGCACCGCGGCACGTCCAACGACATGGTCTACCTCTCCGAGAAGTCCGTTGAGATGCACTTCGACATCCCGCTTGCCGAACTGATTCTCGACTTCTTTGATCAGCTGAAGAGTCGCACCAAGGGCTACGCCTCGCTCGACTACGAGTTCAGCGGCTACGCGCCTTCTCGGCTTGTGAAGCTCGACATCCTGCTCGCAGGCGAGGAAGTCGACGCGCTCAGCTTCATCGTCCATCGGGACAAGGCCTACCAGATGGGACGTGGACTCTGCGACAAGCTCAAGGAGATCATCCCGCGTCAGCAGTTCGAGGTGCCCATCCAAGGTGCCATCGGCAACAAGATCATCAGTCGCTCCACGGTCAAGGCACACCGCAAGGACGTTCTCGCCAAGTGCTACGGCGGCGACATCACGCGCAAGCGCAAGCTGCTCGAGAAGCAGAAGGAGGGCAAGAAGCGCATGAAGTCCATCGGGCGCGTGGAAGTGCCGCAGGAGGCCTTCCTCGCCGTTCTCAAGGTGGACGATGGATAGAACTGCGTGGCCGTATCGCAACGCACTGCTCATGGCTCCGATGGCAGGAGTGAGTGACGCGGCGTATCGCATCATCGCCCGCTCCCACGGTGCCGCTCTGGCTTACAGCGAGATGGTAAGCGTGGCGGGACTTCACTATGGCAGCGACAAGACTTGGGACCTCTTGGTACCCAATGATGCCGAGCCCGACCTTGCGGTGCAGCTCTTTGGTGCAGACCCTTCGCAGTTTCGCGAGGCTACCGCGGCAGTAGCGCGTCGGCTGGGAGACCGGCTTGCCCTCATCGACATAAACATGGCCTGTCCCATGCCCAAGGTCACCAAGGGCGGTGCGGGAGCAGCCTTGCTCGACGAGCCGACTCTGGCTGCCGAAATAGTACGAGCGTGTCGTGCGGGACTTGACGACGCAGGGAGCGACGTCGCCGTGACGGCAAAGATTCGCCGGGGAAGACGCACCGGTGAGGAGGTCGCGCCATCCTTTGCGCTAGCGCTCGAGCGGGCTGGCGCATCCGCCATCGCGATTCATGGGCGGTATGCGAGCCAGCTCTATCGGGGCGAGGCCGACTGGGCATGCGTACGTCGCGTGACCGAGGCGGTGGGTATTCCCGTCATTGGCTCTGGTGACGTATTCAGCCACGCTGACGCCCTGCGCATGATGAGCGAGACCGGTTGCGCGACCGCGATGGTGGCACGAGGTACTTACGGAAATCCGTGGGTCTTTTCTGGACACGAGCCAACGAACGAAGAGCGCATTGACGCGTTCGCACGTCACGTGCGCCTGCTCGATCAGACCGGAGCCCACATGGCTCGCGCGCGAAGCCTCGCCGGCTGGTACTTCAAGGGCATGCCGGGAGCGGCACGCCTTCGCGGTGAGGCCGTGCGCTGCTCCAAAGCCAACGAGTTTCTTTCGTTGGCAGAGCGTGCTCTCGCCATCGCATACGCAGGGTCGGACGTGCAATCGGAAGAGTGCGAATGAGCGTTGGCGCCCTCTACGTACATGTGCCGTTTTGTGTGAGAAAGTGCGCGTACTGCGACTTCGCAAGCAGCGAGACTCGAGCAGACGACCCCCTCATGGATGCTTATCTCAATGAGCGCCTCAACGAACTCGAATGCTGTGCGAATGCCGGGCTGCTCGACGATTGCAAGACAGCCTATCTCGGCGGTGGCACGCCCACGCATCTGGGCGCGCGTAGGATAGGAGCCCTCGCCGCTCGCATTCGGCAGCTCTGTCCCCAGCTCATAGAGTTCTCCTGCGAAGCAAACCCGGACTCACTCACGAACGACGTTCTCGCGACACTCGTCGATGCGGGAGTAACTCGGCTCTCTATCGGCGTACAGTCTCTCGACGACGTAGAGCTTCGCGCGCTGGGACGCATCCACACGGCTGGGCAGGCCAAGGAACGGGTCGCGGCTGCCGTCAAGACGGGCTTGGACGTCTCGGTTGACCTCATGTGCGCAGTTCCACACCAGACGGATGTCTCGTGGCAGCGCACCCTCGAGGAGGCCATCGATCTCGGCATCGACCACCTCAGCGTATATCCTCTCACCATAGAGGAGGGGACACCACTGGAGTATCAGTATCGCAACGAACCTATGCCTTGGAATGACGAGGACGTGCAGGCAGAGCGCATGGAGGCAGCCGAGCGCATCCTCGTCACTGCGGGTTTCGCGCGCTATGAGGTCGCGAGCTACGCAAAGCCAGGCAAACGGTGCGCGCACAACATCGCCTACTGGACCGGCGTGCCCTACGTCGGCCTTGGGCCAGGTGCCGCCAGCATGCTTGATGCCGAGGCTTACGATTCTGCATGCAGTGTGTTTGGATGGCTCCCGCCACGCAAGCCCGACTCGGCACGTATGCGGTTCTCTACGCTCGAGCGCGACGTAGAGTTCCTATCCGCCCGTGAGGCATGGGCAGAGGACCTCATGCTCGGCATGCGCATGACCGACGGGATTGAAGCCTCCCGACTCGATGCAGCCCCGCATACGCGCGAGGATCTACTCTCCCGTGGCCTTATCGAACGCCATGGAGACCGTCTCATGCCCACCCACGACGGCTGGCTCATCGGCAACGAGCTCTTTGGCACACTCTGGGACCTTGCAGTTCCGAGTCCCTGACGGCTCCTCTCAAAGAAAGACTGGACGCTGCTTGAGCTTGGCCTAGCGTCCATTTGTCCTGCGCTGCGACCAATTCCGTGTATGATTTCGAGCCTGTTTGGGTACAATGCCTTTCGTATGTGTGTAGAGGCCACCACTCCGACGATGGGAGCTTGTTTCATGGCATCGATGACCGAGAAGGACTACTACGCGATTCTGGAAGTGGACGAAGGTGCGACCACTGACGAGATTCGCAAGGCATTCCA
>ONMP01000149.1:0-5233 GCA_900318935.1 uncultured Actinomycetes bacterium | reverse complement strand
CCGACGTGAACAAGGAGCCTGACGCAGAGGAGCGCTTCAAGGAGATCAGCGAGGCGTATGCCGTGCTCTCCGACGATCAGAAGCGCAAGCGCTATGATGCCATGCGCTCCGGCATGCCCTTCGCGAACGGGGGATACGCAGGTGGCTCGCCATTTGGCAACGACGGAGGATACCCGGGCGGTTCCCCCTTCGGCGAGGGTTTCCCCTTTGGCGGCACGTGGTCAAGTTCCACGACCTCCTCTCGCAGCTATCGTCCTCGCGCTGGAGCCGACATCCTCTTTCATCTGGACCTCGACGCCGAGGCGGCAGAGAAGGGCGTACGTCGTGGCGTAACGTACCAACGCTATGCGACCTGCGACGTATGCCACGGGCAGGGTTCCGTCGAGCACACTGAGGCAACGACCTGCCCGACTTGCGGCGGAGCTGGACATATGTACATCGACCTGGCCAGCATCCTCGGGTTCGGGCATTTCGAGGTGACCTGTCCTGAGTGCGAAGGTTCTGGCAAGGTCGTCGTCGACCCCTGCGTGAGCTGTGGTGGCACGGGACGCGTGCTCACGGCCACCGAGGTGGTCGTGGAGATTCCCGAGGATTCCCACGACGGAGACGAGGTCCGCATCGAGGGCATGGGCAACGCTGGCACCAACGGTTGCGAGTCAGGCGACTTCGTATGCGAGGTCCGCGTGGCCGAGGAACGACTGACGCCCCAACAACAAAGTGGCCTACGCCTAGCAGGCGTCGGATTGCCCATCCTAGTATTGAGCCTGCTTACGGGAACGCCACGTATCACTTCCGTTGTGGGGGCAGCGATGGTTGCCGTAGGTTTTGCCATGACGATACGCGACGGCGCCCACATGAACACGCACTGGTGGCGTCAAGCGATTGCGGAGCTCGTGAGCGGCGCAATGTCAGGCGTTCTGATTGTTTTGCTGCTCTCTGTCATATCTTCAGGGATTCTCCTCTTCCCAATGGCGTTCATCGTCCTGTTGGTCCTGTCCTTCTCGCTATCAGCGCGACGACGATAAGTAATGCATTTCAAGTTTGGGCCGTAGACAAAGGAGTTTTCCTTACGGCTGCCAGACTCATCGAATAAGGCCTGTATCGGAGGTATTTCATCGTGGAATCACAACGAGACTACTACGAGGTGCTTGGCGTCGCGCGCGATGCTGATCAGCGCACCATCAAGCGGGCGTTCCTGAAGCTAGCACGCACGCTGCATCCCGACGTAAACAAAGAGCCGGATGCGGAGGCACGCTTCAAGGAGGTCAACGAGGCCTATTCGGTTCTCTCAGACGAGCGCAAGCGCGCAAACTACGACCAGTATGGCAATCCGAACGGTCCCGCTGGTTTTGGCTCGGATTTCGTGGACATGTCCGACATCTTCGGCGGTGGCTTTGGCGGCATGAGCGATATCTTTGAATCGTTCTTTGGTGGAGGCCGCGGAGCACAGGCAGCCAGAACACGTGGTCGTGACATGGGCATCACGCTACGCATTTCACTTGCGGAAGCAGCCTCAGGCGTAAGCAAAACGATTGCCTACGACAGGTTGGCTCCCTGTGACGACTGCGACGGAAAGGGCGTCGCTGAAGGCGGCCACGAGACGACATGCAGTCGCTGCCATGGCACAGGTCGAGTCGTTGAAGTTCAGCGCACGATTTTCGGCCAAATGCAGAGCCAGACGGTTTGTCCCACATGTCACGGATCAGGCCGAGTCGTGGACAACCCCTGCGACACCTGCCAGGGCGAGGGTCGCACACCTTCGCACGAAACGGTAAGGGTGGATGTTCCCGCAGGAATTTTCTCGGGACAGTCCATTCGAGTCAATGGCCGCGGCGAGGCTGGAGTGCGTGGCGACACCTCGGGCGACCTCGTCGTCACGGTTCAGGTCGTGGAAGACGAGCGATTCGAGCGTCAGGGTGACGACCTCATCCACGTCGTCGAGGTAGACGCCATCGACGCAATGCTTGGATACGACGTCGAGTTTGAGGGAATCCTCGAGGGCGAGCGCGTAGCAGCGCACATCCCCAAAGGATGCCAGTATGGAGAGCAGATTTTCGTGGATGGGCGAGGCATGCCACGACTCGGCAGCAATTCTCGCGGCAGGATGGTCGTTGTTGTCCGCATTGTCGTCCCCGATGACATCGCTGACGAAGAGGAGCTCCTGCTTCGCAGAGTACGTGATCTGCGAGCCGAGACGCATGGCGCAAGGTCTGAATCGACCAACGACGAGCAGCCAACGCCTCAGCAGAAGGGCACGAAGACTCGCACCTCAAAGGGCCGCCCGCGCAAGCGCCCATTCAGGGGCGGCAAGAAGTGACAAGAGACACGCGTACGCCGCGAGTCGCCATCGTTAACCTTGGCTGCAGGGTAAACCGTGTCGAAGTGGATCTCATCGCCACACAGCTCATCGACTTGGGCTGTGTCATCGTCGATTCGGCAGAAGCCGATGTCGTGGTTATAAATACCTGCGCCGTAACGGGGGAAGCTCAGGCCAAGACCCGTAAGGCCGTCCGACATGCCGCAGACTTGCCACAGTCACCACGGGTGATTGCGTGCGGGTGTGCGGCAAACCTCTTTGCCGCAGAGCTATGCGGGTTGGCACCAGGCGTTGTGGTGGAAGCCCGCAAGGATCAGGTGCCGAAGCGCGTGCTCGAGGCAGTCAATCTCAATCCTATCGCCGACGACAGACGTGTCTCCACAACACATTTGGCCATCTCCCAGACACCAACGGGTCGGATGCGACCTGGCGTCAAAATCCAGGATGGCTGCGACAACCGTTGCTCATACTGTATCGTCTGGAAGGCTAGAGGCCCTTCGCGATCGCTTGCCAGCCAAGATGTCGTCGCGGCCGTGACTCAGGCGTGCGAGCGGGGTGCTCACGAGGTAGTGCTCACGGGTATCAACTTGGGCAGCTATCGCACCGGTGCAGGAGATGCGCTGGGGGAGGGGATGGGGCTTGATGCCCTACTAGCACATCTGCTTGAGAGTACAAGCATAGACAGGCTACGCCTTTCCTCAATCGAACCACCAGATGTCACCGACAGTCTTCTCGCCGTGATGGCTGGGTCTAGCGGGCGTATTGCCCCCTTCCTACACGTCTGTCTCCAGTCAGGTTGTGATAGCACGCTATCCCGCATGGGTCGACTGTACACTACGGCTCAGTATGCTGACATGGTGGCCAAAGCGCGCACTTATCTTCCGGGAGTCGCAATCGAGACGGACGTGATTGCCGGATTCCCCGGTGAGGACGAGCGTGAGTTCGCCCGTACGCTTTCGTTCTGTAGCGAGATGGAGTTCGCACGGATGCATGTCTTTCGCTTCTCGAAGAGACCGGGAACCCCAGCTGCTGAGCTACGCTGTCAGGTCCCAGCACCAGAGATTGCCTCACGCGCACGCCAGCTAAGAATTCTTGGCAAGGAAATGCGTGATAACTACGTTCGCCGTCTTGACGGCACGATTGACAATGTGCTTGTCATCGAGGAAGGGCGTGCAGTTGGAGGACATCTCGTTGAGATGAGCATTGACCCAAGCCTGCGGCCCGGAACATACATTCAAGTAAGACTAAACCTAAACTTTAACCTTAAGTTTAGGTTTAAGGCTGAAGTTAACGCTTAGCTAAAGGTATAGGTTGAACTTGTGCTTTATGCTTAGGTTGAAGGTTGTACAGTTGCTGCGGATGCTCTCTGTTGGACACATGCGCACAAAAGGGAGCGTTCCCAAGCAACACAAATGACACGCTCGCATAGTTTCACTTCTTCGCCTCAGCGCGAGCGGCGAAAGAGCGCTATGATGGTTGCTATTCAATATGCTTCGAAGGGGGACGCTTGGATCCGACGCATGTGCGCATATCGATTCCTGAGTCGGTAGACCCTGCCCGTGTCATGGGCGCAGCCGACGCAAACCTGCGCTGCATCGAAGACTCATTTGACGTGATGGTCACTGTCCGTGGTAACCGCGTGTCAATCTCAGGTGGCGCGGAAGCAGTTGAAGGTGCCACTACAGCCTTCTCTCGCCTCATCCAAATGGTAGAAGCGGGCGATGTACCTACCCGAACTGATGTTGACTTACTTGTCAGCAGTATCGACAACTTGGGGTCGGGGCGAATGGTCACGTCAGACGTTGATGGGGGAGAGGTGCTGCTCACCTATCGTGGTCGTGCCGTGCGTGCAAAGACAGACGGGCAGGCACGCTACGTCGCGGCCATGCGTACGCATCCCGTGACTTTCGGAATCGGGCCAGCCGGCACCGGAAAGACCTACCTTGCCATGGCGATGGCCGTCTCCGCCCTGAGGCGTCGCGAGGTAGCGCGCGTCGTGCTCACTCGGCCAGTAGTTGAGGCCGGCGAGTCGTTAGGCTATCTTCCTGGCACTTTGCAGGAGAAGGTCGATCCCTACATGCGCCCGCTTTATGATGCGCTTTTCGACATGATGGACACCGAGCGCGCAGGAGCGCTCCTCGAACGCGGCACCATCGAGGTCGCTCCGCTTGCCTACATGCGAGGTCGAACGCTCAACGACTCGTTCGTCATCCTAGACGAGGCTCAGAACACCACGCCCGAGCAAATGAAGATGTTCCTTACTCGCTTGGGATTTTCTTCGAGGTTCGTTATCACAGGCGACGCAACGCAGCGCGACCTCCTGGGACCGGGAGGTCTCGAATCCGCGCGCGAGGTGCTCGAAGGCATCGACGGCATTAATTTCTGCGATCTCGGAAGGACCGACATCGTGCGTCACACGCTCGTGGCTCGCATCGTAGACGCATACGAGCGACGGAGGGGTGGTGGCCGATGAGTGTAAGCGTCGATTTCGACATCGAGCAGGGGGTGACATGCCCCATCGACGAGGAAGAGATCTACGACATCTGCGAGCTGGTGCTTCGCGAGGAAGCAATTGAGCGTCCTTGCTTCGTCTCAGTGACCGTAGTCGAGGACGGACGAATTCGCGAGCTCAATCGCGAATGGCGCGGGCAGGACCGTCCCACCGACGTCGTGTCGCTGGAGTGCGAACGTCCCGACGACCCAGGCCTTGCCGTGGGCGAGCCCTGCGAGTTGGGCGACATTGTGCTAGCCCCCAACTACATCGAGCGTCAGGCAGCAACCTTCGGGAGCACACCTGCAGACGAGTTCAGACTGCTGCTCGTGCATGGCCTCCTGCACTTGTTGGGCTATGACCACTTGGAGGATGAAGAGGCTGAGCAGGTGATCCGGGGGATCCTGCTCAAATCTCAGGGCGAT
>ONMP01000145.1 GCA_900318935.1 uncultured Actinomycetes bacterium | reverse complement strand
AACAGGTCATCGACGACATGCACGAGCATCCCGTCCGCGTCGCCGACACCGACCGTGGAGCGCGCATACAGGCGCGGGTGGATGACCTCACGCAACTGCTCGAAGCCTACCGCGAGGGCGTGCTGCCCGAGCGCGCGGTCCGCTAAGGTTTCACCTACATCCCCGCACAGCAGCTCAGACGCGAGGATTACAAACCCATCGAATCAGTACTTCTTGCGCCCGCGACGGCGACGCGCGTAGTCGCTGCCCTTGCGGGCGTTCTTCTTGAGCCCGCGCATGACGTCTTCGGCTGACTTGCCCTCCACAAGTCCCTTGAGCTCAACGAGCTGGTCGCGCGCCTTGGCGGCCCGCTCGAAGTCCATCGCGTCCGCCGCAGCAGCCATCTCCTCTTCGAGGCTGGCGATGATGCGCAGCACCTCGTCGCGCGGGAGCTTCTGCAGCTCGGTCGCGACTTCTTCGGCGGTAGACGGCGTGTAGAACTCCCCGTGACTTCCGTCACCAGACGTGCGCTCCTTGCCATCGAGCGTCGCCGCGGCTTCTTGGATGAAGCTCGTGATGTCGCTGATGGCCTTGCGCACGGTCTGCGGCTCGATGCCGTGCTCGGCATTGAACGCCTCCTGGATGGAACGGCGACGGCGCGTCTCGTCGATGGCGATGCGCATGGAGTCGGTGACCTCGTCGGCGTACATGATGACCTCGCCACTCACGTTGCGCGCCGCGCGACCCATGGTCTGGATGAGCGATCGACGGTTGCGCAGGAACCCCTCCTTGTCGGCGTCAAGAATCGCCACGAGCGAGACCTCGGGAATGTCAAGACCCTCGCGCAACAGGTTGATGCCCACGAGCACGTCAATCTTGCCCTCGCGCAGCTCGCGAATGATGTTCACACGCTCGAGGGTAGCGGTGTCGGAGTGCATGTAGTTCACGCGCACGCCCTCGTCGAGCAGGTGGTCAGTGAGGTCCTCAGCCATGCGCTTGGTGAGTGTCGTCACGAGCACGCGCTCCTTGCGTGCGGTGCGGTCCTTGATCTCGGCGAGCAGGTCGTCAATCTGGCCGCGAACGGGACGCACGTCGATGAGCGGGTCCAGAAGACCTGTGGGACGGATGATCTGCTCCACTTCGTTTTGCGTGACACGCTCCTCGTAGTCGCCTGGCGTCGCGCTCACGTAGATGAACTGTGGTACGCGGCTCTCGAACTCGTCGAAGCGAAGGGGACGATTGTCGAGTGCCGAGGGCAGACGAAAGCCATGGTCGACGAGCGTGATCTTTCGCGCGCGGTCGCCCTCGTGCATGCCACGAATCTGCGGTACCGTGACGTGGCTCTCGTCGATGATGCAGAGCATGTCAGCTGGGAAGTAGTCAATGAGGGTGTAGGGAGGCTCGCCCGGCTTGCGACCGTCCAGATGACGCGAATAGTTCTCGATGCCCGAGCAGAAGCCCATCGTGTCGAGCATCTCGAGGTCGTAGCCCGTTCTCTGTGCCAGACGCTGCGCCTCGAGGAGCATGTCATGCTCTTTGAGTTCAGCCACGCGCGCTTCGAGCTCCTCGCTGATGGTCCGCAGAGCATGCGATACCTTGGGACGCTCGGTGACGTAGTGCGATGCCGGCCAGATGGGAATGGCGTCGAACTCGCGAATGATCTCGCCCGTAACTGAACTGATTTCGGCAATGAGTTCCACCTCATCGCCAAAGAACCCGATGCGCAGGGGATTCTCCGCATACGGCGGAAAGACGTCCACCGTGTCACCTCGCACACGAAACATGCCGCGCTGCAGAGCGACGTCGTTGCGATCGTACTGTATGTCGATGAGCTCACGAATGAGGTCGTCACGCTCGAGCGGTTCGTCCTTGCTCACATTTGGCGCAAGCCCCGCATAGTCCTGCGGACTACCGATGCCGTAGATACAGCTCACTGAGGCCACCACGATCACGTCGCGCCGGGAGAGCAGGCTGCTCGTCGCCTGATGACGGAGCTTCTCGACCTCCTCATTGATGGAGGCGTCTTTCTCTATATAGGTGTCGGTCTGAGGCACGTACGCCTCGGGCTGATAGTAGTCGTAGTAGCTCACGAAATACACGACGCAGTTGTTGGGAAAGAGCTCGCGCATCTCGCTCGCCACCTGAGCGGCGAGAGTCTTGTTTGGCTCCATGATGAGGGTAGGACGGTTCACGGCCTCGATCGTCTTTGCCATGGTGAAGGTCTTGCCCGAACCCGTGACGCCCATGAGCGTCTGATAGCGAAGGCCGTCCTCCACGCCCTGTGCGAGCTTTGCGATGGCTTGAGGTTGGTCGCCACTCGGCTCGTAAGGCGAGACGACCTCAAGCTTGTCGTCGCCGCGCTTGATTCCGAAGCGCTTAAGCTCTGCACCCACGCGCTCGCGCGCCTCGGCCGTGCCCGCGAGTGGCTCGTATGTGATGTTCGTCTGGTCCATGGTGTCTCCTCTCGCTTTACGTGTACCAGACTAACATACCCACTTGTCGACAACGGTTGGCTCTGGATAGCCCCAATCCTCCTCGACGTAACGGGCAGTCCGGATGAAGTCGGCCTTTTCGAGCACACGCGCCGATGCGATATTCTCGACCATCGTGCTTGCAGTGGCGATTTCGACGTCGGTCTCGGCGTAGAGGTACCCCACCATCAGACGCGTTGCCTCGGTGGCGATTCCTTGGCCCCACCAGCCTCTGCGCAACCGACAACCGATGCTCACCTTGTGCAGGCTGTCGCGCAGACCATAGTACTCCGCGAGCCCAGCCAACTCACCGGCCTCCCCCATGCGAATGGCCAAGACAAGCGATTCCTTGTTCTCGAAAACCTCACCATAAAGCAGGCGAATCGTCTCATGCACATCTTCGAGCTGCCGCTCAATGAGATACTTCGGCAACCAGCGTTGCACGAGTGGGTCACTCGCCAATTCTCGCAAGGCATCGGCATCTTCGTCGACCACCCTGTCGAGCACGATGTGCTCACCCTTTATGCAGGGAATCTCGTCAAACAGCTTCTTGCCTCCTTGCAAAGGAGACACCTGCACGACGTCCGCATCAGATGCAGAATCTGCAGGCATAAGTGTCGCCTGTCGGTAGTCATGCGCGAGCTTCGCGCGTCGCTCGGCTCCATGCACCCGCGCCCTCTCCTCTCGCTCGTCGAAGCTGCGTCGGTCACCAGAGTGTTCCGCGAAGTACTTCTCACGCTCGTACGCCTCGAACAAACGCCTACGATCACGCCGTTGTCGACTGACCTGATTGAGACTCTCCGCCTCGATGAAGATACGCGTTGCCTGGGAGTATTCTTCGACGACCTCATCCTCGATGCGATCGATGGCCATGAGCACGCCACCCTCTGCCAAGTCGTCGTTGAAGGTCACGTCCAGATTTATAAGCAGATCCTCAGGCCCGAGGTACAGCGAAAGGACGCGTCCACACTTTATGACGTCCGGATCGCTTTCAACGATGGAAACGACTTCTTTGACTTCCTCCAACGTGAGGCCCTCACCAATGAGGAGACCGCGGGTCTCGCGCAGCAGCACGAGGGCAATGAGCGCCATGATGACACCGATGACCACGGAAGCCCAAGCGTCTATAACGTAGTTTCCCGTCAACTGTGACGCGATGTTGCCCACGAGCGCCACGAGCATGCCGCCGACCGCCGCCGTGTCCTCCAGAAAGACGGTGATATTCGTCGGGCTCTTCGACTCGCGGATATATTTCGTGATGCGCATGTCGCCGCGCTCCCTGTTTACCGTGCGCACCGCCACCGAGAGCGAGAAGCCCTCAAACACGATACCTATCACAAGCACCACGTAGTTCACGAGTGGGTTCTCAATGGGATGTCCGCCAGCGAGAACGCTCTGGATACCTTCGTAAATGACGAAGCCACCTCCAAGCACGAATATGACGAGCGCAACTGCAAGGCTATAGAAATACAGCTCGGAGCCATAGCCAAAGGGATGCTCCACATCGGGCTTGCGCTTCGAGAGCTTGTTGCCCACAAGCAAGAGCGAATCGTTGATGGCATCTACCATAGAGTGGATGCCCTCCGAAAGCATGGCGGAGGAGCCCGTCAGGTACGCAGCAAAGAACTTCACGATTGACACGATCGCGCCTGCTCCTACGGCAACCACCACGGCAGCATTCTCCCTCAACCTCTCGGTCGCCATGAGGTTCGCGCGTTTCTCACGTTGGCGCCTCGCCCGCGCCTTGGCATCTGTTGTGTCGGCCTCGCTCCCGTTCTCGGGCACAGTATCGGCCATCTTTCACCTTTCCTGCAAGCCGTCTCACGAGCATGCTTCTAGACTACCTGCGCACATCCGCCTTATGCGATTTGATTCCCCTGCGGCTTAGGTCAGCTGACGCTATTTGGCAGTGAGCGGCGCTCATTCGCATCACTTGGATGCGCTGTTCGGCAATGCCGTAACCTTATAGGACCGAAGATCGTGTCGCCGTCGAACAGGTAGCCGATGTGCTCGGCCTCCCCAAAGACGAGATGCAAACCCTCCTCTGGTCATAGCGCAATCCGAACCAGAAGGCAGTAGTTCGCACGATTGTTAGCTTGAACTGCACACGAGCGTTCTCGATACGAACGTGTCGCATGCCCCCAGCACTTCATTGACTAGGACAGGAGTATCATGGACATAGGCATCCGCGCAAAGGAGAAGGTCGATATGTTTAACCTAGGAATCGCCGCCATTATCGCGCTCGTCATCTGCGGCACGCTCGTACTCATTGCCACACCGACACTCCTCATCATCAACCGCAAGATAGCGCGCTGCACGCAGAGCGTACCGGGGACATTCGTCCGCGAAAACAAACATGGCAGACGTAGCTCAACCTACTACCTCCCGGTGGTGAGCTATACGCTCGACGGCGTCGAGTACGAAGTCGAGACAACCTATGCCGAAGGCATAGGCGGCCTATCTGGCAGTCCCGTAGGTTCGCCCCTCACGGTCTACTATGACCCGGCAGATCCAACCTATGTATGGGCCTCGAAGTCGGGCACGTTTGGTCAGCGTACGGCAATGAAAATCCTGCTCTGGGTAGGAATCGCGGGCTGCGCTCTTTCGGGCTTTTACCTGCTCTTCCTCTACCTCACTCACTGAATTGGTAAGCATTCTTGACATTGAAAGACGAAAGGCCCCGATGAGGGGCCTTAATACGAGTGGCACGGTTACACCGCGCTCATGCCGTTGGGGTAGTACTTGGTGTATTGACGTATCGCCTCGTTGACACTGTCAAGATATTCGCGTGTCTCGGGATAGGCGATGGCATCTGCAAACGAACCGTTGCCCGCGTTCTCCTGCCAACCCTGCACCACGCCAATACCAGCGTTGTAGGCACAGATGACTTCGTCTCGCTCCGCAAGTTGCGACTGCAGGTAGGCAAGATAGGCCGTGCCGTACTCGATGTTCGTCGTCGCGTCGGTCAGCCGATTGGGATCATAGGTCGCTGTGTCCACCAACCCCAGCCCCGCGATAGACTTCGCCGTGTCAGGCATGAGCTGCATGAGACCGACGGCCCCAGCACCGCTCTGTGCCGTCTCGCTCCACCCGGACTCGCATCGAATCACCGCCGCGACCAGATGCGGGTCAACTCCGTGCCGCTCGGCAGCCTCATCAATGCTACTTGCATAGCTCACAGGAAAGAACACGCCACGCACCATGTCAATCGGCAACACCTCGACCACCAAGGTAAGTGCAAGCATAGCCGTCATGAATAGTATTGGCAGCGTTCGGTACCAACGCCAAAAAAGAGCGTTTCCTGAGTCTGGCATACTATCGTTCCTCCGTCACATTCTCCCACCAAGCGCCCACCTGTGCCATGAGCGCCTCAAGGTCACCGTCGTTCGCGAACACCGTGTCCGCATGCTGGACGAGATACTCCTGCGATGGCTGCTTGGCATCGCGCCGATCGAAGTCATCCTCGTCCATACCACGCAGACATGCCCGCTCGCGCCGAAGGGCGGTTGGACTCACCACGCAAACGACCTCATCGGCAAGCCGCCCTAAGACAAGCGCGCGATCAAGCAGGGGAACCTCGACCACACAGACATCAACCCCCGCCCGCACGGCATCGTCGAGCTTTCGCTCGAGTGCAGCAAAGATCGCCGGATGCGTTATGGCCTCCAAGCTCTGCGTCGCCTCTTGTGTGACGAAGGCACGTTTCGCAAGAACGTCACGCCTAAGCTCGCCCGTCCGAGGCTCGATCACATCTGATCCAAAGGCATCCGCCAGCTCGTCCAAAACGGCAGACCCCGGCTCGCAAACCTCACGCGAGACGACATCCAAGTCGATGCGTCGCGCTCCGCGCCGCTCGAGCTCGCGGGCCACCGTGGACTTACCCGAGGCGATGCCACCCGCCAAAAAAACTGTATGCACGCATCCCCCTAGGACTTCGCCTCAAACTTCGCCTGGCACTTGGGGCAGGTAATCCTAATCTTGCCCTTCTTGCGCGGAACGCGAACACGCTGGCCGCACTCGGGGCATGCTAGGTGCTTGTAATCCCGGAGTTCCGTCATCGCGCCACCTGGATTGCGAAACCACGGCATAACGGGACTCACGAAATCCAGAAACACAACGTTCTCGGTCTCGCGGGATTCCACGTCGCGCGACAAGAGCCGCCACACGGAGTACCCGATGAGCAGCAGGGCAATGATGCTGAGAACGAAGGTCTGGACAAAGATGTTGAGGAGCAGCATGACGACCGCCAGCATCGTCACGCTCACGCCCAGCTCGTCAGGGCCATTGCGACCGTTCATCCATTCGGCAAGCTTCTGCTGGAAGTCGCCATTGTTGTTGGCCATGAAAGCCTCCTCGTCAACTCGACTGAACAAACGATTATAGGTCCTCGTTCGCCACTGGCATGGTTCTTCACGGGAATGCGGGCTTTTTCCATGCGAGGCATGAAGCGCTGGCGCGAATACCCTATGCCAGCAGATCGGCAATGTCGGCGAGCGAAACCGTGTCCGTGCGTGCCCCCACCACCTGCGAGGCAAGCATTGCCTTGCGTCGCTGCAGGTCCTGAATGCGTTCCTCGAGGGTATCCGCACAGATGACCTTGTATACCGTCACATCGCGCGTCTGCCCCATACGATGGGCGCGGTCGGTCGCCTGGTCCTGCGCGGCAGCGTTCCACCATGGGTCGGCGTGAATCACGACTGACGCTCCGGTAAGGTTGAGTCCCGTCCCGCCCGCCTTGAGCGAGATGAGAAACACCTCGGCTGCACCCGCGTTGAACTCCTCCACCAGCTCCATGCGGCGCTTCTTTGGCGTGGAACCCGTTAGCGTGAGATACCCGACACCCAGCTCGCTCAGCTTATCGGCAAGGATGCGCAGGAAACTCGTAAACTGGGAGAAGAGAAGCACTCTCTCGCCCGCGTCGCATGCTCTCTCGACGAGCGTGAGTATCGTGTCCACCTTGCACGAGGGGCCTTCGTAGTCCTCGAAGACAAGACTCGGATCACAACATGTCTGCCGCAGTCGCATGAGGGCGGCGAGCACCTGCATGCGCTCGGGACCGGACACCTCACCGGGACTCTCACTGAGCTGGGCGCGCAACTCCTGGACCTGCGCATCATAGAGGCTCTGCTGCT
>ONMP01000177.1:1376-7666 GCA_900318935.1 uncultured Actinomycetes bacterium | reverse complement strand
GCATAGGTCGCCCCGGTCTGGGGATCGCGCCAATACTCGACGTTGCCAGCCGTCTCGCAGGTCGCTGCCACCGCATCCACGTGCTCGAGCGCGCACTGCTCGCCGAAGGCCTTGATGCAGAAGTTGTCCATGTTGAAGAAGTCCCAGAGCGGCGTGCCCAGATAGCCGTTCTCGTAGAGATACCACGTCTCGGGGTTGAGGTACTGGTTGAGCGCCGAGGTGAGGGGCTGGGTCATGTCGAGCCAACCGTCCACGTTTCCTTCCTCTTGGTCGGTGATGCCTTCGGCCTTCCAGAAGCTCTCGCCCTCGTTGACGACGGGGCTACCCCACAAGGGGTCGCGGCGCCACCTCGGGTTCTCTCGGTAGCTGATGGCCTCCTGCGCGCTCACGCAGTACTTCGTGATACCGTCGCCAAAGGTATGGCTCTGCTGCACCACGACACCAAGGCGGTCGCCCGCCTTAAGATATACCGGCGCGTCCAGATTAGCCCGGTGATAGCCCTCGTTCGCGAAGGAGCGCGTACACGTGGCCAGGTGCTCGCCGTCATCAGGTCTCGTCGCGCCTTTCTTGAGCTTGTAGAGGTCAAAGGTCACGTCGAATCCGGAGAGCGGAGCCATGTCCGACATCCTGATGCGCGTGGACACGGCATCGAGGCGCATATCCTCCTCCAGCTTGAAGGTGTTTGCCTCCCACATGGGCGCGGTGGTGGTGTTGCGCCACTCCGCCGCGGATGCGGGCAGATAGTCCAGCTGCAACGCGTTCTCCTGGTCGTGGTTCTCGCGAACCTCGAAGTCGAAGCTCTCGGGCACGCCGATGGTGTAGTCATAGTACGAGAGGTAGAAGTATCCCGTGTGCTGGCCGTTCTCGTCCACGATGCCCCACTCGCTGGCATTGGCGTCCTTGACCTCGCCGTTCGGGCCTGTGAGACCATCGGGGATCATGTCAGTCTGGGAGCCCCAGCTGTTCTTGCAAATCCAGGCACCGTCACCCGCCGGCGTGGTGATTTGTCGTGCTCTCTCGTCCGAAATCTGACGACCCGAGGAATCAATCATCACTTCTCCGCTCGGCGTCCTCGTATGCGTGAAGTTCGACGCGGCATAGTCGTCGTCCCAGCCCACGATACACACGGCGTGGCGGCTGACGCGCAGGCTATGGTCGTTGTATATCGCCCAAGTCTCGCCATTGATCACGTTGTCATCGATGCTGAAGTCCACCGAAACTCCTCGACCTGCATAGAGCTCGGCCTTGATCTGGTCGATGCTGCCCTGGTACAGGTTGCTCGATTCCCACGTGACGATCGGTTCGTTGCCCTCCCGCTCGTAGCGTTCGTTGCCATCCATGTCACCAGTGCCCTTACGAACCCAGTACGTGATGACGTTGTTGTCAGTGAGGGTGTAGGAAGTACCCTTAAGCTTGCCGGCACCCGGCTCGTCGGCATCCGTGACGGACCAGTCGTCAAGCGGGCTGTACACGTCATACTTTGCGTAGAGGTCGAGATCGTATTCGTAGTCTGCCTCCGCATATTGTCTGATAGCCTCGTCACTGGAGAACTGGTCAAACTCCCTGAGGGCCGCCATGTCGAGCTTGATATAGGCCTCTTTGTCCGCGAGCAGATCCTCATAGGCAAGCCGATGGTTGACACCTCCGTAGGGATAGTCCGACTCTAACTGGGGACCAATGCCCTGGGCATAGAGGGTCGCGGCGCACTCCTCGCGCCCACCGAAGTTGTAGATGTGGTTGGGGCCTGCCTCTTGGTTGTACACGTTGAGGCCCTCGCCCACCTGCGACTTGGAGATGTTCTCCGTCACGGGGCGTGCGACATACCAGGATAGGTAACGCTCGGAGAGGTCGAAACCCGTGTCGGCATAGGTTTGGCCCAGCTTGGAGAGGATTGAGGTCTCCGTGGCCGCGGTGGCAGCGAACGCCCAGCAGCTGCCAAAGGGATTCTGCTGCTTCACAGGCGTGACGACACCGCGCTCGCGGAGGTCGAACTTGGAGGGCAGGCCGTCTGACTGCGCCCTCAGGGCAGGAGCCGATGCGGGGGACAACTCTGCCTGCGAAGCTGCCACGTCGGCGCTTGATGCCGTACTGGCTGCGGCGTCACTAGCATCATCATTAGATGGGGTGGTCTGCTCCTGGACCGGAGCACCAGTCTCTTCCACAGATGGCTCTGCATCCCCCTCGCCAGACAGCTCCTCCGCAGCCCCCGTGGCAATCGCGACATCGGCGGAGGCTTGCTCGGTCTGAGCTACGTCCACCGCCTCGTCCCGCGTGGTCACGTCCTGCGCGAGGGCGACACTCGGCAGGGGGCACAGGGTACCGATGAGAGTCACGGTAACGAAGACTGTCACCCACGCCCTCATGCGTCTCTTTGCGGTCTCAATCATGGCGATGCTCCGTTCTTTGTGTGAGTTTCGCATGAAGACTATTCTAGCAGAACATATTAGTCAATCTCTTAATGAATAGGGGCGTTGGGAGAACGGTCTCCCCCAACGCCCCTAATCACGCTCAACCGTCAACTAGCGTCTGCTTTTTTGGCACCACATGGCTAGTTCCGGACATACGGGTGCACAATGCCGGGCTCGATTCGCTCCCAGTGATCTAGTCCAGGTAGTCGTTGAACAAATTCGGCATGGGAAGGCCTGCACCATATGCCCATACGCACGAGACGACACTTGCCGCCACGACCAAAACATGCAACACTTTCCTTTCGCGCTGACCTGCAAACGACACAACCCCTCTATCCCTCGAGTTGGTCATAGAGGTTGACCACGGCCTTGTAATAGCAGTAGAGGGCGCACACAGCATCCCTGCATTCGGGCGACTCTTCGAACGCGATGTTTGCGTAGGAGATGGCACTTGCACGCAGAATCTCCTTGCCGCCCGAGAAAACCACGAGTGGCATTCCCAGCTGTTCCGCCGAGATGTCGCTCACACGTACAGAAACGCGGCCATCTTTGAGCAAGGTGATAACGGGATCCTTGCCGTCGACGCCAAACGTCGCCGTGACGTCGGCCTTCGAGAGCGTCTGCCCTGCGGCGGGTGAGAGGGATAGCTCGAGGTCCGTACCTGACTCCAGCCTAAGCTTGATGGTAGCTTTTCCCACCTTGGTTCCCCCGCTATCCTTCACCGGCGCATAATCCTCGAGAGCGGCCTTGAGCACGTCGTAGTCGTAATAGTCTGCGTAGTGCGTCCTCATCTCCGCATAGCCCTTGCCAATGACCCACCCATTCTCCTTCGAGAGGAATGGCTGAACGTAGTGGCCGTAGTTCGCGATCGACTTTACCAGCTCCATCACCTCCTCGTCGAAGTACTCGCTGTTGTCCATCATCGTCAAGAAGTAGTCCTCGACGCTGTGTAACACGGATAGCGCGCGGCCATTGCGGTAGTGCAGCGTCGCCACTATTGGCTCCGCCATCTGGATGGAGCTGACGTAGCAGGTGAACCCATAGTACGTTCCCGTCTGCCAGTCCGTGAAGTCAGGGTCGAAGCTGTCCTCCTGCACCTTGCCGTTCACCTCGAAGGTCATGTAGCACTTCTCGCGCTCGTATTGCTCGAGGCACGAGAGATCCATGAAGAAGTTGACGCCTATGCGACCGGAGAGAACGAGCGAGGTGGTCCTGAACGAGGGGAAATGGAGACCCGCCTCGTCCCACAGCGCCGTGAGTACGCTATCGCCTGTCACGAGTATCCGCTGTCCGGCCCTCCGAATCTGGGCCTCTCCGTTCACCAACCAGCCCGAGAACTTCGTGCCATAGACCCCCTTGAACGCACATTCGGGCGTTTTCCAATAGCTGCCGCACGCGAGCTTGACGTTTTCCATCGTGCCCTTGCCGCCGTTTGCGTCGAATTTGACCGTGACCTCGAGTCCCAACAGCGCCTCGCCGTCCAAGTCGAAACCACAGACGTAGCTCGGATCGTCACTCGCGAATGCCGAGAGGTAGTCTCTGCCTCCGAGGCCGGACGTGAAGGTAACGGGGTCAGTGGCGATGGGAACCGTCTCGGTCGTGACGCTCACTCGCGCCGCCTCATCGAGCTCGCCCGCGACGTCGATAAGCTTGTTGCGAGGCAGATACACGTTGTCGCCCGTACCACCGTCGTTGCCCATCACCACGGGAGAGCCGTTGACGCTCATCTGGCCACCCTGCAGCACGCCGCCACCTTGGCCTGCCGCCGAATTACCTGTGATGCTCACGTCCATGAGGACGAGCGTGCCTGCGTTGCGGATGCCACCACCGTCACCAGTGGTGTTGCCGCCCGTCACGGTGCCGCCACCCATGAGGGTGAGCTTGCCCTCGTTGACGATGGCACTTCCCGCCTCGCGCGCGGCCTCCTTCGCGAGGTTGCGGTCGATTGCATGGCCCGCGAGGTCGAGCGTGATGGTCTTGCCCTTGGGTATGGTAAGCGGCACGTCGCTCGGAGTGGCCTTAGTGTCCACCTCCAGCTTAATCGTCGCGCCATCCTCCGCCTCGTTGATCTGCTTCTGAAGGTTTGCCCACGGGAGGTTCCAGCAGGCGGTGACTACGACGTCGCCGGTCGCGTCAACCATCGTACCTTCGGCTACGATCTCCGTGGCATCACCGACACGCCATCCGATGAACGTACATCCCGTCGGTGGCTCGAACGTACAGACGGGCAGCTCGCAGACTCCCTTGTACACAGTCTCGTACGGTTCCATCGCGCCTGAGCCCGCGCCTGCATCGAAGCTCACCGTGGCGGGTATGCCAATGAGCACGTTGCCATTCGCGTCTAACCCGCAGCGATACGCCTCTTTGTCGCTCGCGAAGACGGAGGGGTCGCTGCCACTCTTCCTGAGATTGCTGGTCACGGTGACCGGATTCTGCTCGGACGGATTTCCCCAGGTCGTGACACCGATGACGCTTCCCTCGCCTAGGGACGTTTTGACCTCGACCTTTGATCGCAGGTAGAGGTTATTGGCCTGTCCAGACTTGGTGTTGCCGTTTACGACAAACGTCTTTGGTGCGTCCGGAGACCCCTCGCCCGACGGGTGTGCCGAGTCGTAGCTCTCCAAGATCGTATTCTCGTTCGCGTACGCCAAGTACGCGTATATGCCGCCTCCGTCGCTCCCCGAACTGTTATCCGTCACCTCGACGCCGGCCAGCCTCAGGCTCGTGCTATAGGTGCACACACCACCCCCCTGGCTCGATGCCGAGTTCCCCGTGATTCTCGTGCCCACCAAGACGAGCTCGCTGCCTTCGGAACCAGGTCTTGCCGAGTATACTCCACCACCATAATCCGCCTGGTTGTCTGCGACGGTCGAGTCATACAGCCGCAGGTCCTCGACAACGTATATCGCTCCCCCCCTGTAGCGAGCCACGTTGTCGGACAGCGTCGACCCATAGATGCTGACCGGCACGGAGGGGCTGTCAATGCCTCCGCCATTGCCATCCCTGGCCACGTTGCCCGATACGACGCTATCCCGTATGGTCACGACGAAATAACCGATATAGTCCAGATAGATTCCCCCGCCATCGGTATCCGCTTCGTTGCCGCACACTGTCGTCCCGGTCAGCTCGAATGTCTCTGTCGACTTGGCGTCACAGAAGATGCCACCCCCTCGCTGATTCGCGGCGTTGTCCTCCACAGTCACATTCTCAAGAACCAGAGAACCCTTGCCGCTCTCCGTTCCGGATGTATAGATGCCGCCCCCGTTGCGTGACGAGAGGTTGCCCTTCACCTTGGTGTCCTTCACCGTAAGCTGACCCCAGTTGTGGATGCCGCCGCCGTCCACTTGGTTGCCACCCGTGACGGTGCCGCCGCCCACGATGGTGAGTGTGCCGTAGTTCTCGATGACGCTACCGTTCCGCTGTGCGTTCTCATAGGTGAGGCCTCGGTCGAGCGTGTGCCCCGCGAGATCAAGCGTTATGGTCTTGCCCTCGGGGACGGTGATGGGATCCTCCTCAAAGAGTGCCGTCGCGTCGCCAGAGAGCGTCACGGTGCCTCCGTCGGGTGCCTCGTCGATCCCCCTCTGTAGCCTCTGCCATGGCGTATCCCAAACCGCAGTAAGCGTCATGTGCTTCATGACCATGATTCGTGTGCCCGGCTTGTACAGCAGCGTCCCGGTCTTCCAGCCCAGGAGTGTGATGCCCGGCCTCGGCGGTTCGAAGGACATATCCTTGGCAGTCGGCGTGATGTAGTCGCCTCCCGGCTGCAAGGGACCTTGGTACGAGTAGACGGTCTGAGGGGTGCCGGAACCTATGCCCGGATCAAGCGAAATCTCGTACCTATGCATGCCGCAGAAGCATTGTCCGTCATCATCGTAGTCGTGG
>ONMP01000177.1:0-1328 GCA_900318935.1 uncultured Actinomycetes bacterium | reverse complement strand
TACCCTCGACCATGCAATAGGAGCACTTGACCGTATGGCTCAGGCCATCGGTCGTCGGCTTCACGGTCCCCTTCTCGTGCTGGCATCGGTAGACGATGACATGCTTCGAGTTCCTACAGGTATCGACGCGCTTGGACTGGGGACCTTCATCGTTCTTGACGGCCATCTCGGTGCCGAGCGTGAGCTTGCCCGTGTTTGAGGAGTCGTAGCCGTGACCGATGGTGTGGCCGCGCTTGTTCTCTGCTGAGTACGCCTCGACGTACGCACCCCCCTCGATGGTGATGGTGCCGGCACCTCCCTCATCGCCGCCGCCGATGCCGGCGCCGTAGCGCTTGTCGTTGGTGCAGGCACCCTTGGCGAGCACCTTGGTCTTTTTGCCGGAAATCTTTATCGTTCCTCCAGTGACCTCATTGCCGCCACCGATGCCCGCCGCCTCGTCTCCACCGTAGGCCTTGACGTCGCCGCCGGTGATGGTGATGGTGCCGTTATCCTTCGCCTCGTCGCCGCTGCCGATACCCGCACCATATCGGGCTCCGGATGCCGTAACGGTACCTCCCTTGATGGTGATGGTGCCGCTCTTGCCGCCGTCGCCGCCGCCGATGCCGGCACCGTACTTGCCCGTCGCCTTCGCCGTGACGGTGCCCCCGTAGATGTTGATGTTGCCGCCATTACCGCCGTCGTTGCCGCCGCCGATGGCCGCGGCCTCGGCCCCGCTCGTCGCCTCAATGGTGCCGCGATAGATGTTGATCGTGCCGCCTGAGCCACCCTTGCCGCCGCCGCCTATACCTGCGCCGTACTTGGCACCCGTGGCCTTGATGGTGCCGCCGTAGAAGTTAATCGTGCCGTTGGACCCGGTGCCTCCTCCGATGGCGGCGTAGTTCTCGCCCCTGCCGCTGGCTATCAAAGTGCCAGTTCCCTTCTGCTGGCAATAGATAGTGAGGGTCACGCCGGAGTCCACCTGGATGCCCTGCTTGCACGTGAGTGTCGCACCGTCGCACAGGATGATGCTGTGACTGCCCGCCTTGAAGTGGAGAATGTTGGTAAGCTCCATGTTCTTCGGGACCACGAACCACCCCCAGCCATATGTAGGTCCCCCAGTGTCCGTCAGCAGACTCCACACGTCACGGTACGCCAGCTCGCCGTTTTCGTCGATGTAGGAGATGGAGCTTGAGAACGTGGCCTCGCCGTCCGTGAGATTGGAGGACACCGTGGCGTTCGGGTCACTGCTATAGAAATACGCCGTTGGGTCCTGGCCACTGTTGTACCTGCCGTACCCGCTGGTGAATACTCCCGAGGACACTCCCTCCACAGACACGCCAATCCTTGCT
>ONMP01000092.1 GCA_900318935.1 uncultured Actinomycetes bacterium | reverse complement strand
TGGACTGAAGAGGTTTTCCTCGGCACCCCCCACGACATCAACTGCGACACCACCACTAATGGCCAAGTGACCGCCGACAAGAATAAGGCTCTCAATGGCGAGGCCGTGACCTTACACGCGGAGCCTGATCCGGGCTTCGAGCTCGAATCGTACGTCGTGAAGAGCGACGATGGCTCCGACGTGCCCATAGACGCTTACGACACCTTCACCATGCCCGAGAGCGCGGTAACTGTCAGCGCGACATTCAAGGCGGCAAAGGGAATCAACTTCTCGTGGTATAGGAGCGAGCCCACTATCGGATGGGATCGGGTCGAAGGAGTCAGCCCTGATGAACAACATGAGGCTGGACACTATGAGGCTCAGGCGCTTCGCATCGTTGATGGCATCCCCAGTCCAGTAGGCAACTGGGTGCAGAAATCGTATTACGACCCGAGGTTTGACCTTCAAGAAATCATAGCTAGCAATGGTCCGGGCACCTACGCCGTCGGCGTGAAAGCGTATGACGGAGAAGACAACATCATCGCAACCGGACAGTCATCCCCGAAGACTTTCCATAGGCTAGACTTCACTCTCGAAACTCGAGATGCGAACGGTGCTGTGATTGATGATCTGAACGGCGGCTCGATCTGGCTCGAGTATTCCGACGATTCCGGCGAGAGCGTGAATTATTGGAGCAATAATAATTGGAGCAGTAATAAGAGCATGTTCCGCTCCGACGATTGCGAAATCACTGTGTCCATGAGGACGGAAGATGGCTTCGCGGCCGATAAGCTCTACGTCGACGACACGGAAGTCAGCGATGGCCACCAGTTCACAATGGGCGGGGACCACAACATCAAGGCAGTCTTCAGGCAGGACCTAAACCGCGTGCCCGCCACCATCACGCTTGATGACGGCCACGAGCAGCTTGCGCAAAAAATCACCACCGCATTGAACGAGAATGATCCTAACTACAGCGCAAAAGTCGACGATGACAATGATGATGTCGTGAGCTTCACAGTCCTCAAGGCGCAATCGCGCAACAGTGCAATTAATAAGCTGCAAGATGTTCTAAGTAGCGTGGGCATCGAAAGGTGGAGCAACGAGTGCCTGCTCACCCTGAGCAAAGACTACAGCACCTATCAGGAATGGCAGGAGGGCATGGGGTACTCGGGCACCACGTCCACACCGATGCCCGATGAGCTGAACCTTTTCCTTATCTGGACCCAAACCGTACCCGAGGTCAACGTCACCGTCGAAAGCCCAGTCTGCGGCACCGAGGTCTCCATGACCTCTAGCGAGAACGGCGGATCAAGCCAAACCAACGGTCCAATCGTAAACATTATCGATGACACGGCGGTGTGCATGGGAGCCCGTTGGGTGGAGCCTAGCGACAGCCCGTATTATTCTCCGGTCTTCGTAGGAACAATCGAAGGCGGAACCGAATACACGGCGTCCATCGGCTTGGACGAAAAGTTCGGCTATGTCTTTGACGAAAGCACGCAGATAACGATAAACGGCAAGGCTGCCAGTCTTCCAAAGAATGGCGGAAATATGGTCCAGACTCGTGTCACGGCCGTACACGACTGGGATGACAACGACAAGGCATGCAAAGCATGCCACATCGAGCGTGTGGACATCAACTTCAAAACGAGCGAGGGTGGCACCGGCAGCATGGATCCCGTATATGTCGGTAAGGACGAATCTTACACCCTGCCCAAATGTGGTTTCACGGCCCCAGCGGGTAAGGACTTCGCCTATTGGCTCGTACAGGTCGCCAATGGTGAGGCCAAGTTTATGGAGATAGGCGAGACCATCGTCGCCACGGACAACGTAAACGTCACCGCCGTATACGGAGATCCCGCCACCGAGCCCGAGTTCAAGACCTACAATGTCACGCTCACGGGACAGATCGGCCTCAACGTCTTCCTGAACCTGCCCGAGGTCGAGGGCGCGAACTACGATGACAGCTACGTGGAGTTCACGGTAGACGGCAATCGTAGGGGACGCACGGTCAAGGTGTCCCGCGACCCCAACTTCCGCGATGTCAACACCGGTACGTACTATGGCTTCACGCTGCCCCTTTCCTCCATCGAGATGGCCCAGAACGTGACGGCTACCTTCCACTACAGCCTGAATGGCGAGGACAAAGCCATCACAAAGGAAGGCATCACGGTGGAGAACTACATCAATGCCTGGATTGCCAGAGGAATCACCGGCACCGACCTTGGCTTGGCGCAAGCGCTGGCCGACTACGGCTATCACGTGCAGCAGTTCCTCTCGCAGACAAACAACTGGTCCCTGGGCAGCGACTACACCGCAGTGACGACCGTATTCACTCGGGATTACAACAAGGATGACGTGCTACAGCAATTGGCTCAATACCCTCAATATCAGTTGCGCAAGCAACTGTACTCATCGGACGTCACCAAAGTGACAGCAACGCTCAGTCTCGACTCCGAGACTACGCTCGACCTGATGCTCACCACCAATGAAAATGCCGAATTTGAGCGATTGGAACTGGGTAAATACGCCAGTGGGATGATTCAATTCGGCGCGTACGAGCCAGAACTCGTGGGTAGTCGCTATCGCATTCGCGTTGATGGCATACGTGCACAGAATCTCGACAAACCAATCAGTGTATACGGTCAGACAAAAAACGAAGCGGATAAACCTTACTTCGAAATCAATGCAACTCCATTGGGCTACGCTTATGCCGTACTCAACAGCGAAGCCTTTGCCTTAAACCATGGCCACGAGGCCATGTGCGCCCTCTACAATTACTATAAGGCAGTTACTGACTATATTGCCGCACACTAACTGCTAAGTGCATACTTCACCAAGGCGCCCCCCGAGAACTCGATCCTCGGGGGGCGCCCCTTACTCGCTTCGAGTAACGAAATGGCTACGAGAGGTCGAGGTCTTTCAACGCGGCAAAGGGACTGCTCGCGATACGCTCCTCTTCGGCCTCGCGCTCGAGTTGCTCCGCGTGACCGCAGTCCACGTGGTTGAGGTTCTCGCCACACACGGGGCACAGACCCGCACAGTCCTCTCGGCAGAGCACCACATAAGGCAGCTCCATGACGAGGGCTGAACTCAGGGCATCCGTGAGGTCAATCGTGGAATCAGCTCCCACGAGGGAGAAGTCAATGTCTTCCTCCTCCCCCTCCTCGAGCACGCCCGAATCCGGCTCGTGGAAGAGGTAGTATTCGTCCACCTCACCTGCCACGTCAAACTCCGTATCGTCGAGGCACCGGTCGCAGGTCGCTTTGACGCGTGCCCGCAGCACGCCCGAGACGAGTATGCCCTCGCCCGCGTTGGTGAGCACGACGTCATAGTCAGCCCCTTCAGGCAAGGCAAACTCACGCTCCCCAAGAGAAAACGTGTCGAGGTCTAGATGCGCAGCAAGGTCGAGGGCATCGCCCACGTTTGCCAGACGGTCGTCGAGCGAGACAATCACACTATCCATGAGTCAGCCTCACCTACCAGTTGAGGCTATTTGACTGGTTGTTTGCGCCGGAGTTCTCGTTCAGCGTCTGACGCACGCGCGTCACCGTGCCCGTCATGGAGCGCAGGGTGTCCTCTAGGTGGGCAAGCACCGTATCGGCATACTCCTCAGCGTTATAGCGCGTGTCACGCTCGTATTGCTGCGCAGCATCACGAATATTGTCCGCCTGCTGCTGAGCGATGCGCACGATCTCCTGATCGCTTGCTATGACCATAGCCTGCTGCTGCGCATCGGCGATGATCGAGTCCGCCTGCTTCTGTGCGCGGTCGAGCATCTCGCCTTCCTCGCGCAGTATACGACGGGCGTCCATGAACTCCTGCGGAAAGACGTTGCGCATCTCGTCGAGAATCTCAAAGATCTCCTGTGCGTCAACGATCTTGCGCTGGCCCCCGCCACCGAAGGACGACTTGGCGTCGGCAACGATCTGCTCGAGCTCGTCGACCAGGGCTTCGATTTCCTCTCCTGGCTCCATTCGGAACTCCTTTCTTGATGGCTTCGGGCCATTGGGTGCAGTGTCAAAATAGCATACATCATGGTAGCAGATTATTTTGTGTATGTGGGCATACAGGGAGGGCATTTCGGACGAAACGACCTGTGAAAGGTGCAAAAAAGGTATTCGTTCTTTCGAACTTCACGCTATCCGTAACGTTCTGCCAGTCGAACCAGCACGCAGGGAGGGACGAGACCCTCCACCGAGGATCCCAGGGAGGCAAGCTCACGCACGATTGAGGACGACAGGTAACCGTAGGTGGGACTTGCCATGACAAAGACACTTTCGAGGTCGGGGGCGAGGTGCGCGTTGAGGTCGGCCTGCTGCAGCTCGTATTCGAAGTCGGTCATCGCGCGTAGGCCCTTGACCACTGCCCCCGCACCAGCCTCGCGGCAAAAGTCAACGAGCAGTCCCTCGAAGGGAAGCACCTCAACGTCCTCGATCTCGCATTGCACGACCGCCTCGCGAATCATCTGCACGCGCTCGTCCAGCGAGAATGTCGTGCCTACGCCGTGCTTTGAGCGCGAGGCAGCAACACCCACCGTCACTCGGTCAAAGAGCCTACATGCCCTTCTGATCACATCCAGATGCCCCAAGGTCACGGGGTCGTACGTACCGGGAATTACCACATGGGAAGTCTCTCGCATCACCATCATCCTTGCATCCGAAGCAAATCCACACAGCTCGAGGCTACGACGCGTGAGCGCAGCCTCTCGAAACCCGTCAGCGACAGTTCCTCGGCCTCAGGCGCGCGTTCGTAGACCACGAGGCAGCCCGCCTCTAGCTGGCCTGAGGTCCGCAGTGCCTCGACCAAGCCCGCGACCACACTTGCGTCCATGGCATAGGGTGGATCAAGGTACACCACCCGAAAAGGCGCACCCCAAAGGCCGCGCGAGACCGTGCGCGTGACGTCGCCGGTGACGACGCGCCAGCTATCCTTATGCGCTCCGAGTCGCTGACAGTTTGCCCTCACCAACGTCGCAGCCCTTCGGTCCCGTTCGCAGAAGGTGCAGCTCGAGGCGCCGCGCGAGAGGAGCTCCAGACCAACGGCCCCCGAGCCGGCAAAGGCATCAAGCACTGAGACGCCGCCCAGATCAAGCTCCTCGGCCGAGAGAATCATAGACGCAAGCGTCTCGCGCATGCGATCGGTCGTCGGCCTCGTCCCACGTCCCTCCGGTGCGTCGATGGGACGCCCGCGCCACATGCCGCCCACAATCCTCATCCCCGCTCGACCTCCTCGAAGTAGATGCCATAACGCTGACGACACTCGACGGCTAGTGGTGCGTTCACAGGAGCAGCGAGCTCAGGGTCGCGTGCCACCACCTCGCGAGCGTCGGCATGGGCGGCTTCCACGAGGTCCTTGTCGGCTGAGAGGTCGCAGACCGAGAGCATCACGCCACCATGTTGACGATACCCGAGCACCTCGCCCTCTCGGCGAAGGCTCAGGTCCATCTCGGCAAGCTCGAAACCATCAGAGGTCGCCTCAAGCGCAGCGAGGCGCTTACGTGCGGGCGACCTTGGCCCCGCGGCGCATACGAGGTACACCATGCCCGCATCTCTTCCTCGTCCCACACGACCCCTCAGCTGATGCAACGTGGCCAAGCCGAAGCGGTCAGCATCAAAGACGATCATCACGGTGGCGTTGGGCACGTCCACGCCGACCTCCACAACGGTAGTCGCCACGAGCACGTCCGTCTCCCCCGCCTTGAAGCGCGCCATCGCGCTGTCCTTTTCGTCAGCGGACATCTTGCCCGTGAGCACGTCAAGCCGAAGACCCCTCAGCATGGTTTGCGCAAGCTCGTCGCGCGTGCTCGTCGCCGCATGGAGCCTCTTTGCCAAGGACTTCGAGCTATCGGGCACGTCATCGAGCTCGCTGCCGTCGTCACGGTCATCCACGAGCGGACAGATGACGTAGGCCTGATGTCCCGCCGCCACTGCGTCGCGGACCGCACCATAGGCAAGGTCAGCATTCTCGGGAGCGACCACCTTCGTGCTGACACCTGCGCCCGCGATGGGACGGTGCCGAATGCGCGAGCAGGACATGTCGCCATAGAGCGTCAGCGCGAGCGTGCGCGGTATGGGCGTCGCCGTCATGGCAATCAAGTCGGCTGCCGCGCCTTTGCCACGCAATGCGGCGCGCTGGCTCACGCCGAAGCGATGCTGTTCATCGATGACGACGAGGCTCAGATGGTTGAACTCCAAGTCGCCGGATAGCAATGCTGTCGTGCCAAAGACGCAGGTGAGGGTTCCCGCTCGCAGCGATTCGGCGGCGGCCCGCCGCTCGGAGGCAGACGTCGCCCCCGTGACGAGTGCCCATGCGATTCCCGCCGCGTCAAGCAGGGGACCGACCCCCTCTGCGTATTGACGGGCGAGCACCGAGGTCGGCGCCATCATGGCTGCTTGCGTGCCCGTGTCGGCTGTGGCAGCGATGGCAGCTGCTGCGATGACGGTCTTGCCCGTGCCCACGTCACCCAAGAGCAAGCGGTTCATCACGTGCGCGGCACCCATATCTGCCAGTATCTCTTTGAGCGCAAGCTTCTGTTCGTCAGACAAAGCGAACGGCAATGCGGCCAGCAACGCAGCCAGATGCGGGCCATTCGTCACATGCGTCGTGGGACGTATGCCCGCGAGATCCATGCGCTGACGCGTGAGCAGGGTGAGCTGCAGCGTCAGCAGCTCGTCGTAAGCGAGCCTTCGCCGCGCCTCTTCGGCCGAGGCTACCGAGGATGGGAAGTGCACCTCTCGCAGAGCACGCGCGAAGGTCATGAGGCCACGCCTGGCAACAAGTTCCGCCGGCAAGGGGTCACACACGTCACCAACGTCGGCAAGCGCGGCGGCGATGATGCGACGCATCCATGAGGCGGTGACACCCTCCCCTACCGGATGAACTGGCAACACTCGTGCGTAGCTTGTGCCATCGCCGGCGCCAAGTACCTCATGAAAGGTCGGCCGCATCTGTCGAAAGCCATAGGCAAAGGTCACCTTGCCCGATAGCGCCACCATATCGCCCGGATGCATCTGCTCGGCCAGCCACGGCTGCCGAAAGAACGTCGCCACGAGGACGCCCGTGTCATCGACAACACAGACCTCCACTAATTGCATGCGAGGCTTCGGACGCTTGAGCTCGACCCTGTCGATGCGTCCCACCACCGTCACATCAGCGCCCACGTCGCAGAACCCAATGGGCACTACGCGGGTGAAGTCGAGGTAGCGATTTGGTAGGTGAAGAAGGACGTCGCGTACACGAAACATGCCGAGCCTTCGCAGAGCCTCGGCACGTTTACCCGTCACATAGCGCAACCGACTCGAGCTGTCAGCAAGCTGACAGGTCCTCTGTATCCTGCTCGCCGCTTCGCTGATACTCGTCACGCTCGCACCCGCACGACCGATGTGGCTATTCTATGGAGAAGACGACCGGATACAGCGGCTGCTCGCCTCTGTGCGCGTCAATCTCCAGGTCGGGCTGCGCCTCGGCGATGGCTTCCTGCAGGGCCTCGAACGCATCGTCGTCAAGCTCGCTACCAGCAAGGATCGTGAGCGTGTCACCCTCCTCCTCGGCCTGCATGAGATCGATGAGCTGCAACGTGACATCGGTGACGTCGGAACCTACGATGCTAATCTTTCCGTCCTGAATGCCCATGACGTCGCCCGCGTGGATGGGTGAGCCATCTGCCGCCTGGGAGTCGCGTACGGCTGTGGTAACCTCACCATCGCGAACACCCTCGATGGCCTCAGCCATGGCTTCAACGTTAGCCTCAGCCCCCTCCTCTGTCTCCACCACGAGCATCGCAGCAAAGGCTTGGAGTACCGAATGCGTCACCACCACGTACGCTTTGCACGATTCGCAGGTGCTCGCCGCAGCTTCGGCTGCCATGCGGATGTTTCCGTTGTCAGGCAGGACGATGACCTCGTCGGCGTTGCAGGATTCGATGGCCGCGAGGATGTCTGCCGTGGAGGGATTCATGGTCTGCCCGCCCTGCACGACGACATCGACTCCAAGCGAGGTGAGGATGTCAGCCTCACCAGAACCTGCCGCCACGGCTACGAACCCGAGCGGCTTGCGGGGCGCGCCCGCCGCCTTATCAGCACGGATGCCCTCGGTACGCTCCTGCGCCTCGAGGTCCATATTGTGTACAAAGACGTTCCACACCTGTCCACGATGCAGCATGTGACGAATCACACGGTCCGGACGGTTCGTGTGGACATGGCACTTGTAGTCGGGGTTGCTGCCCACGAGTAGCTCACAGTCGCCCATCGATGCGAAGTAGCGCAAGCACGCCTCTTCGTCGAAGCGAGGCGAGTCGGCATGAAAGAGGAACTCAGTGCAGTAGCGGAACTCCGATCCCGCCCAGTCGTCGTTGATCTCGATGTCCACGACATTCGCGACCTGCGACTTTGCGTCACCCGTGCTCACTGTGGTCTGGAAATCCGTAAGCTCATCACTGCGACCCCGATAGGCGTTGACGAACGCCTCGATGAAAGTGGCCAGACCATAGGCGCCTGAGTCCACAACGCCGTTCTCCTTGAGGACGGGCAACAGGTCTGGCGTGCGAGCGACCGACTCATATGCCTCAACCACAATCTGATCGAGCATATCGTCCAAGGTCATGTCGCGTGTCTTTGCCAACTGGTCAGCCTTGACGGAGACATCGCGCAACACGGTGAGAATCGTGCCTTCGACCGGCTTGCGCACCGCCTTGAACGCAACCGTGACTCCGTTGCGGAGGGCAGACGCCACCTCTGACGGCATCGCATGCTCGCCCTTGACGGGCACGAGCCCCTCGGCCACGCCGCGCAGGATCTGGCTGGTAATGACACCGGAGTTGCCTCGAGCGCCCATGAGCGATCCGTGGGTAATGGCCTGAGCGACATCCTCCATGGATGCGCTGTCGGGCAGGGACTCCACCTCATGGACCACGGTCGCCAAGGTGAGCGACATGTTTGTGCCCGTGTCTCCGTCAGGTACGGGAAACACGTTGAGCTTGTTAATCTCGTCGGCTTTCTCCTGTAGCACAGCGGCTGCGATGGGGAAGCAGGTACGGATGACAGTCGATATCATGGCTCTGGGACCTCGGTTCCTAGAAGACGTACAGATGAGCGGCGCACGACGCTAGTGCGTTCGCACGCCCTCCACATGGACGCGTACCTCGACGTTGGTGAGTTCCGCGATCTGGTTGAGGATGAATTTGACGGTGCTCACGAGGTTCGCGGCTACCGACGACATGTTCACCCCTTGCTCGAGCACGACATGAAGGTCCACCACAATGGTGCCCCTCTCCAAAGAGACCTCTATGCCCTTGCGCAGACGATGGATAGGCAGCAGACGTGCGACGCCCTGCTCTTCGTCCGTGAGCGCCATGCCCACCACGCCGTAGCATTCCAAGGCGGCATACCCCGCAAGGTCTGCAATTACGTCGTTCGAGACCCTAAGCGTTCCAGGAACGGTCCTTGCCATGGAAGACCCCTTTCGATTGATGATTCGTTGTGATTATAGCAGCATCAGCCGTTTGTGGGGAGACAACAAGAACATGCAAGACGGCCACCCAGGGGCGGCCGTCTCATGGTATGCCCGCTATGGCCCACAGGCTAGCTGCGCGCGAGGTTGCCCTTCTTCAGGCAACGCGTGCAAACGTTCATCTTGCGCTTGCGCCCGTCCTGCACGATGGTGACGCGCTGAATGTTGGGGCGGAACTTGCGGTTGACCGTGCGGAACGAGTGGGCGATAGAACGTCCGGCAACGGGGTGCTTGCCGCAAATCTCACAGACTTTGGACATGACAGAACCTCCATTGGCGGCGCCTTGGCGACGATGTGGCCGTAGGCGCACTACTCACAAAACGCGTTGACTATAGCACAAGATATGGCGCATGTGACGAACTTTCCATCGCAAGACACTCCCCACAGGAAATCCGTGATTGTTGGTCGTCGGCTGCTGCCGTGGCTGCTGGCCGCTGGCTGCGCATTCCAAGCCCTCTGCTACACCGCAAACACCGCGAGGATACCAGAGTGGCAGGTCACAGCACACTCGTCGCACGTGACCTTGTTCGAAATGCCGAGGTCGGAGAGGGGTGCCAGAGTCGCGTGATCGAGCTCCCAGCGAAAGCCGGTCTCGCTCACCTGAGCCTCGCCCAGAAGCGCTATGGCCGAGACCGTATCCCCCACCTTGCCAGGACGTTGCCATGTGGGCTCGCCCTCGCGCGAGAGGATTCGACACTCGAAGCCATCTTCCACCATGCGCGGTGCGGCGTCGGCATGGCGTGCGAGCACACCCCAGACTCCGAGCATATGGTCGGGTCTGCCTCCTGCCGCACAGGTCACTGTCAGGCGCAGGCACGCGCCACGGCGTTCGGCTTCCTCACGGGCGCGGTCGATGGCAAGTCCGAGGTCGGTATCGTCCTTCTCGCTCGGATAACGTTCGATGTCGTCTGCAGTTGTCTCCGCCCAGACGCGGGCCTCGGCGCTCGCTGAGTCGGCGTCACCACAAAAAGCATCGGGCGTGACGCCTGCCGCCCTGAGCACGTCTACGCCAGCATCGGCCGCCACCACGTAGTTCGCCTCGTTGGCCAGACGTGCCACCAGCTCCGACGAGCTCGGCTCAGGAGAACCCGCGACGACAAGCGCGTGCAGAACATGAGGCTGACACGCTGCGAGATCTGCTATATGCAGCCCTTCATAGCCTAGCGCAACCACCGTCGCCCAACGCTCGAGGAAGGCCTCGTCACGACCGTCATGGTCATTGAAAAGCGCT
>ONMP01000146.1 GCA_900318935.1 uncultured Actinomycetes bacterium | reverse complement strand
CCTCAACATGTCCGCAAAAGTATCTCATGACTTGATGGTAATGAGCGCGACTTCCGAATCGTATACGATTCCATGAATAATCGCCCCGAACAATTGAGCGAACGGGGAACATGCCCTGAACAGGCAGGATGACGCCTCCTCACTTGGGCTGAAAGTCTACGGAAACCATTCGCCAACGATTTGCTACCATTTGCGGCACATCTTTCAGAATGCAATCATGATGTAGGCTGTTTTATACATACGAATGCATACGCAAGAGCAGAAATGAAGTTTTCAACATTGCGTCAATGAGGTGTGGAGGGCGCCACTCGCTTTGCGCATCTCTTGTGGTACGCTACAGGCGGAAGGGTTGGTGGTGGGATATGGATGACGTTCGGCACGCAAACACGCTGTTTATGATCTTTGGCCTGTGCCTTTTGCTTTACGGCCTCGCCCTCGTAAAGACAGGCGACGTGAACTTGTTGCCCTACGCCGCACAACACTCCGTCGCGAACAGAGACGACGTTCGGCGCGTCGGAAGAATCGTCGTCGTTATCGGTCTCGTTCTCCTTGCCATCACGCTGCTCGTCTTCCTTATTCGCTAGCGTAGGCCTCTGCGGGTAGCCTCACGCAAGGGCAGCGGTATCAAAAGCAGCTGCAAAGGCGGTTCGTTTTCGTTGGCGCTGTTGTACCATGAAACAAGGTCCCATCGTGCCCGCAAAGGAGCGCCCATGTTTGACCCGCTGATTGCCCTCATCGGAGAGATACCCGCAGACATCCTCATCACAACTGTTACCTTGAGCGTTGCCCTCATCGTGAATCACTTGCTCAGGAAGGCGCTGCTCAAGCGACTTGTCGACTCGCCTGTGGGCGAACTCTCGCTGCTCGTCAACATCCTGCGTGTAGCCATCGGCATCGTCGTGGTGTTCTTCCTCGGCGAGAACGTCTTTCACCTGCATATGGGAGGCGCCATGCAGGCGCTCGGCGTCACCACGCTCATCGTCTCGCTCGGCCTACAAGACCTCATCAAGAGTGTCGTCGCCGGCGTGCTCGTCGTGCTCGGCGACATCGTCTCGCTGGGAGACCAAGTGATGATGGGCGAACACCGCGGCGAGGTGATGGACATTGACTGGCACCAGATCACCATCCGTGACCGCGATGGAATTCCGCACATCATACCCAACTCGAAGCTTATGAGCGACAACTTCATGCGCATGACCGGCAAGATGGCCTGCCGCCATATGTTCGAGTGCGACATCGCCCCAGGAGTCAACCTCCAACTCGTCAAAACCGACATCGAGACGCTCGCCGCCAACATACTCTCAAAGAACGGCTGGATCGAGCCGCAGTACCCACCGCAGGTGCAGTTCATAGGCTCGACTGCCTTTGGTACCAAGGCATCGGTGCGCGTCTTTATCTCCGATATCGAGTACGCCGTCCGCGCGATGGACGCCGTCATGTGCGAGATTGGGAACCGTGGATACTTGGCGGACTGTACTCACGTGGTAGACCCCAACTGGAAGCCTAAGCCCTGAGTAGCCTCTTTTGTACACATCCCCGGCTTGCCAAGCAACGGGTGTGCTGCTCGGGGAATACTCCCCCTTCGACAGGAGTATCCCGCAACAAGCGTTAACTTTAGAATACTGCGTTACTTTAGAATACGAGAATTGGGTACAATGCTATTAGCTTAGAATAGAAGCAGAGTAGCACGCTATCACACCTAGGAGCCGACAATGCACGAGAACCCATTTTCCCCCTCGTTCAGCATTCGTCCCGAACGCTTCTACGGCAGAAGCTCCGAGCTCGACCTCATGGAATCAGCACTCGACAACCCGGACTCTGCGAACCGATTCCTCTTTATGACGGGCACACGTGGCTGTGGCAAAACCTCGCTCCTGCACCAGTACGCCCTCCTCGCCCGTCAGCGACATTGGACCGTATTAGAGACGACTTATCAAGACGCCCTTACTTCGCTTCGTCTGTACGCAGATGGCACTACGGGGCTATCCCAAGATTTCACCATCAAGCCCTCAATCGCGTTGCCTGGCGTCAGTGCGACGATTTCGGGTGCCTCTGACGCGAAGCAAGAGCACGATCGTCCGAGCGTCGCGTCGACACTAGTGCGCAGACTCTCCAAGGCAAGGCTCTCCGCGGGACTCTTCCTTGCCATCGACGAGATCCAAAAGATCCCCGAGACCGAGATGGAGGAAATCTGCCACGCCGTCCAAGCCGCAAAGACGCAAGGCCATAGCATCGCGTTCGTCATAGCAGGCCTTCCCACCGCATATCAGAAGATACGCCATTACCCCGGTTGCACCTTCGTACAGCGCATGCGGCGACTTCGGCTCGGGATGCTCGGAAAGACCGATACGATAGATCTCCTGCGAGGCACATTTGCAAACGTGCCAGAACTTGTCGTCAACCAGCAGTCCATTGACGAGCTGGCCGCATTCAGCGCCGGACACCCCTACCTGCTTCAGCTCGTGGGAAGCAGCGCCTACGAGGTCGCTGTCGAAGCTACTTCCGGGCTCGCGAGAGAAATAGTAAATCTTGACGAGACAATGATTCGCGAGGCGGAATCGCGCGCACTGCCAGAGTACCAAGAGAATGTTCTCTTTAACCTCCTGCGCGGGGTACGACCAGGCACCATCGAATACCTTAAGGCCATGTGCGATGTCGCCGACACATCAAGCACAGCAACAACGGCCGCCATCGCCCAACGACTGGGCAAGACTCTGAAGGAGTGCTCATCCGCACGCTCACGAGTAATCGATTTGCAGCTTGCCGAGCCCATCGCACGTGGCAAGCTACGCTTCTCCTTGCCATACATGCCGCTTGCGTTCGAGAACTCAAGCGATATTGTGGCGCCGACCTCCGAGGAAATATGGATTCCGCGCATGACCCCAAGCGCTCGATGATAGGAAAAAGGCGGCCCGCCCGGATGGACGAACCGCCTTGCGTGACGCTTCTGACTCAGGCTTACTTAAAGAAGCCCTCGTAGTTGTGCATCTTGAGCTGAGCCTCAAGCTGCGAGATCGTGTCCATGGCAACGCCGACCATGATGAGGATGGAAGTGCCACCGAAGGACTGAATGAGCGAATTGCCCGTGAAGGAGAAGATGATGGAGGGTACCACGGCGATAATGGCCATAAATACGGCACCCGGAAGTGTGATGTGGTTGAGGACGTTCTGAATGAACTCAGCCGTGGCCTTGCCAGGACGTACACCCGGGATGAAGCCGCCGGCCTTGCGGAGCTGGTCAGCCGTCTCCTCTGGATTGAACACCATGGCGGTGTAGAAATACGCGAAGAAGACGATGAGGAACACGCTCAGTACCCAGTTAATCCAACCACTCGAGATAGCGTTTGCGAAATCCTGCATCCACTGCACGTTAGGGAAGAAGACCGCAATCTGTGCTGGGAAGTAGAGGATGGAGCTCGCGAAGATGATCGGCACGACGCCGGCCGTGTTGACCTTGATCGGCAGATACGTGGCCTGACCACCCATGATGCGGCGACCCACCACGCGCTTGGCGTATTGGATGGGGATGCGACGCTGACCACGCTCGACATATACGATAATCGGGATGATCACGAGAATGACGATCACTGTGATGATGGTGATGAGCATGCCGTGCTCGTTGCCCTGCACCGACTGAATCAGCGAGGTGGGCAGACCGCTCATGATGTTGACGAAGATGATGAGCGACATACCGTTGCCGATGCCGCGCTGTGTCAGGACTTCGCCAAGCCACATGATGATGATGGCGCCGGTGAGCAGGCAGCCCACGATGATGAAGTCCTCAATGATGGGTGGGAACGGCAGACCAGAGAAGTCCAAGCCATACGCGCTACTCTTGAAGAGGAACAGATAGCCGATAGCGTTGATCAGTGCGAGCACTACCGTCAGATAACGGGTGTACTGCGTGATCTTGCGCTGACCAGACTCGCCTTCCTGAGCCATAGCCTGAAGGCTCGGGATGACAGTCTGCATCATCTGGAAGATAATCTGGGCCGTGATGTAAGGCATGATGCCCAAGGCAAAGACCGACAGCCTCGAGAGTGCACCACCAGAGAAAAGGTTGAGCACTGCAAGGGCGCCGTTGGTGGCGGACTGCGACTCGAAGGCGTCGAGCATGCCCTTAAAAGGAATGCCAGGTATCGGCAAGTGAGCACCAAAGCGGTAAATGAGAAGTAGACCGCAAGTGATGAGGAACTTCTCCCTCAGCTCCCTGACCTTGAATATGTTGGCGACTCCCCTTAGCACGCGGACTCGACCTTCCCTCCGGCAGCCTCAATCTTGGACTGGGCAGTGGCGGAGACCTTGTCTACGCGCACCGTGAGAGCCTTGGTGATGTCGCCGTCGCCGAGGACCTTGACGGGGATGTAGTCGTGCTTGATGACGCCCTTGGCCATGAGGGACTCGCCGTCGACGACGTCGCCGGCCTCATAGAGGGCCTCGAGACGAGAGACGTTGACGGGCGTGTACTCCACGCGACCGTGATGAATGAAGCCGGGGAGCTTGGGCAGACGCATGGCGAGCGGCTGCTGGCCACCCTCGAAGCCGGCACCCTTGCCGCCACCCGAACGGGAAAGCTGGCCCTTGGTGCCGCGACCGGCTGTGGTGCCATGTCCGGACGAGTTGCCTCGACCGATACGCTTGCGCGCCTTTGTGGAGCCCGGCGCGGGACGAAGATCGTTAAGCTGCATGTTGGGCGACTCCTATATCTCTTCAACTTCCACCAGGTGCTTGACCTTAAAGATCATGCCGCGGATGCTGGGGTTGTCCGGCTGCTCGACCACGGCGTTAATCTTGCGAAGGCCAAGCGCACGGCACGTGGCCGTCTGGTCCTTCTTGACGGCGGGTCCGCAGCTACGGACGAGCTTGATCCTGAGCTTGTCTGCCATCGCTAGTTCTCCTTCCCTACGAACATCTCGGCAACGGTCATGCCGCGACGCGCAGCCGCCTCTTCGGGGCTGGAGAGCTGCTGGAGGCCGTCGGCGGCCGCCTTGATGATGTTGAGCGCGTTGCTGGTGCCCAAGGACTTGGACAGCACGTTGGTGATGCCCGCAAGCTCGAAGAGGGGACGCACGGGGCCGCCAGCGATAACGCCGGTACCCTCGATGGCCGGCTTGATAAGAACGCGGCCTGCGCCAAAGTGACCCTCGACCTCGTGGGGAATCGTACCAGCCTCGGTGACCGGCACCTTGAAGAGGTTCTTCTTTGCGTCGTCGACGCCCTTCTGGATGGCCAGAGGGACTTCGGTGGACTTGCCCATGCCGATGCCGACGGTACCCTTGCCATCGCCGACGACCACGAGGGCCACGAGCGACATGCGGCGACCGCCCTTAACGACCTTGGACACGCGGTGGATGTAGACTACGCGCTCCTGGAACTCGGACTCCTGCTGCTGGCGCCTGTCGTTTCTACGCTGTTCACGTGGCATGTCTATCCTCCTAGAACTTCAGGCCCGCTGCACGGGCACCGTCCGCAAGGGCCTTGATGCGGCCATGATACAGGAAGCCGCTGCGGTCGAAGCGCACGGCCGTAACGCCCTTCTCGAGCGCACGCTCGCCAATGAGCTTGCCCACGAACTCCGCAGCCTCCTTGTTTGACCCGACCTTGCCCGTGGCACGGAACTCGGGGCTCAGGGTGGAGGCGGCGCAGATGGTCTTTGCATCGGCGTCGTCGATGACCTGGGCGTAGATGTGGGCGTTGGTGCGATGCACGGTGAGGCGCGGACGATCGGCCGTACCGTAGACCTTGGGGCGCACGGCGCGGGCGCGACGGTGCAGACCAGCCCTCTTCTTCTGCTGTTTGTTCATTCCTACTCCTTCGAATGCCATCACCTGACGGGGTGGTGGACTTTACGCTGCTATTCCTACTACTTGGCGGCCTTGCCGAGCTTGCGGCGGATGTGCTCGCCCTGGTAGTGGATGCCCTTGCCCTTGTACGGCTCTGGCGGACGCTTGGCGCGAATCTCTGCCGCGACCTGACCAACCTGCTCCTTGCTGATGCCGTTGACAACGATGTGGGTGTTGTCAGGCACCTCAAAGCTAATGCCCTCGGGAGCCTTGTAGATCACGGGATGAGAGTATCCGAGCGAAAGGTCCAGGTCCGTGCCCTTGAGAGTCGCGCGGTAGCCGACGCCCGTCATCTCGAGGCGCTTGCTGAAGCCTTGGCTCACGCCCTCAACCATGTTTGCGATGAGGGTGCGGGTGAGGCCCTGCATGGCGTTAGCCGCCTTGTATGCCTTGGTGCGCTTGAAGTCCTCGTGGCTGAGGTCTGCCGTCTCGGGCGTGCGCGGAATCTTGACCGTGATGGCATCGTTTTCGTAGACCAGCTCGAGCAGCGAAGAGAAGCTGCGCTCAAGCTCGCCCTTGGGTCCCTTGACCTGCACGGTGTTGCCCTCGACCGTCGCGGTTACTCCGGCAGGAATCTGGACTGGGTGCTTACCAATACGAGACATTGTCTCCTCCTAACTTTCCTGCGAAGAATTACCAGACGTAGCAGATGACCTCGCCGCCGACGCCGAGCTTGCGGGCGTCACGGTCGCACATCATGCCCTTGGAGGTCGAAATAACGGCGATGCCCAGACCACCGAGCACGCGGGGCAGCTCGTTGGCCTTGGCGTAGATGCGACGACCCGGCTTGGAGATGCGCTTGATGCCGCGAATGATCTTGGCGCGCTTCTCGCCGTACTTGAGCGTCACATGGAGGGTCTTTTGGGGCGTGGTGTCCTCGACGCTGTAGCCCTCGATGTACCCCTCCTCACAAATAACACGCGCCACCTCGACGAGCACCTTGGTAGAGGGCATAGAGACCTCCGCCTTGTTGGCGCTGTTGCCGTTGCGGATGCGCGTGAGCATGTCCGAAATAGGGTCGGTTATCTTCATTTACTGTCTCCTTCGTTACTGATGAACCTACGCGAATGGTTCGCTTCCGCCCTTGACGGATGCGCCTGTACGCGAGAGCCCGGTTGCCCAGCGCCTACCAGCTGGCCTTGCGGACGCCCGGAAGCTCGCCCCTGCTCGCGAGTTCGCGGAAGCAAACGCGGCACAGACCGAACTTGCGGTACACGGAGTGGGGACGCCCACACCGCTGGCAACGGTTCTGCGTGCGCGTCGAAAACTTCGGCTCACGCGCTGCCTTGACGATCATCGATGTCTTAGCCAAAACTCCTCCTTTATTGCTCAAGTCCTGACAAACCAGGACTCCTAACGGCGTGAAAAGCACCGAGGGGAGTCCCCCCCCCCGGTGCGTCATATAGCAGTCTACTCAGCCTTGAACGGGAAGTGGAATGCGTCGAGCAGGGCCTTGCCCTCCTCGTTGGTGTTTGCGGTGGTGACGATGGTGATGTCCATGCCACGGGTGCGATCGATCTTGTCGTAGTCGATCTCGGGGAAGATGAGCTGCTCGGTGACGCCCATCGAGAAGTTGCCGCGGCCGTCAAAGCTCTTCGGCGAGATGCCGCGGAAGTCGCGGATGCGCGGGATTGCCACGGCGATCAGACGGTCGAGGAACTCCCACA
>ONMP01000218.1 GCA_900318935.1 uncultured Actinomycetes bacterium | reverse complement strand
TGCAGGACACGCACGACCGGAGCGGGTGCCCCCCGCCTTCCGTAATCGCGAGGGTCCCGCTTGCCCAGGCACCCATCCCAAATCGAAAGACCGCCACTCAATCCGAAAACTCTCGGATTCGCCAATGGACGTTTTTTTCGGTTTGGTACGGTCTACGCCATTGTGGCAAGGAACACGCGAGCGAGCACGTAGCCAATAAGACCACAACCCGGAAAGGTGAGCAGCCACGCCAAGAGCATGTCTTTCGCTATGCGCCAATTCACAGAGCGGGGGTTCTTTGCAGCTCCAGCGCCCATGATGGAGGCAGTCTTGGTGTGCGTGGTAGAGACGGGCAGGCCCCCAAGCGTCGCAGCGAGCAGGCTGACACCCGCCGTGAGCGAAGCCGCCGCGCCTTGGTATCGCTCCATCTGCACCATGTCGGAACCCACAGTACGCACGATCTTTGGTCCCCCGACCGCCGTGCCCGCAGCCATGAGAAGTGCGCATGCGAGCATAAGCCAAAGGGGATAGCCGACATCTTCGCTCACCTTCAGGCCGGTGGCGAGCTGGCTGGCGAGCATCGCGGTCGCAAGGAACTTCTGGCCGTCCTGTGCCCCGTGCATCAGTGCGCCAAACCCTGCACCGACGACCTGCAACCCTCCGAAGAGCCTATTGGCACGCCTCGGTTCGGCAAATGCCCACAGCTCGCGAATGAGCTTTGTGAGGCCAAACCCCATGGCAAATCCCGCCGCCGTAGAGAGGACGAGCCCCCACAGGACCTTTTGCCACTCCGCCCAGTTGACTCCACCAATGCCACCCTGCAACGCTATGGCAGCGCCAGTGAGACCAGCGATGAGCGCATGGCTTTCGCTCGTGGGAATGCCAAACACCCACGCCACGGATGCCCACACCACGATTCCAACCATTGCCGCGCAAAGGGCAATAAGGGCAGCGCGGGAGTCCCCGCCAAAGTCCACCATGTTCTCAATGGTGGCGGCAACAGCGGTGGAGACAACGGCGGATCCAACAAGACCGACAAAGTTGCAGGCCGCCGCCATGCAAACGGCACCCCTAAACGTTATGGACCTTGTTCCCACCGCCTCGGCGATTGCGTTTGCCGCGTCGGTGGCCCCGTTCACGAAGATGGTCCCCGCAACCAGCAGCATGCTCAGAGCCAGCAGTGGATTTGCGAGCATGCTTTGTATGAGACTAGCAAACGACTCCATGGAAGGTTCCTCTCGCCTGGACGGACAAACTGGATGACTGGCATCCCCTTGACCCATACTAGGCAGCGAGCCACCTCCGCAATGACAACGCGATGTGAACCGACGTGACACCAACGTGAACTCTTGTCAGCAGCTACACACGCTCCATATCGCGAATTTAAAATCAAAGAGCATTGGGCCAGTCAAAACGAAGCGCAAGAGGAAGGGACTCCGCATGCCGAGCATTCTTCTTATCGAAGACGATCGCACCATTCAGATGGCGCTTGAGTTTGCCCTCACACGTGCGGGCTGCGGGGTAAGCGTCGCCGGCGACGGAGAGGCAGGGCTCGATGCCGCTCGCAGGTGCGATCCCGATCTCGTGCTGTTGGACGTAATGCTCCCTCGTCGATCAGGCTTGGATGTTGCCCGTGCGCTGCGTGCGGAGGGGTTCGACACCCCCATCATCATGCTCACCGCGCTCGATCAAGAGGAAGACAAGATCGCCGGGCTCGACGCTGGCGCCGACGACTACGTTACCAAGCCCTTCTCCACGGCCGAACTCCTTGCCCGCGTGCGCGCTCACCTGCGCAGGATACGCACGAGGGACAAACTGCCAGCAATCATAGAGTCGGGTGCGCTGCGCATCGACACAGACGCAGCCCGAGTTTTAGTGGAGGGAAAGCCCTTGCGTCTGCGGAGCAAGGAATACGCGCTGCTCGTTGCGCTTGCAAGTCGCGAGGGGTCTTTGTGCACGAGGCAGTGGCTTTCGGAGCGCGTGTGGGGCGAGGTGTTTTTGCCCACTTCGCGTACGCTCGACACGCATGTGCGTCGCCTGCGTCGAGCAATCGACACTGATGGCTGGACCTACATCCACACCGAGCGCGGAATGGGATATAGGTTTGAGGCGGTGTGCACAGAAAGCACGGTGCCTGGAGGCAACGCACGTAACGAGGACGCACGATGACTGAGACTGGTCGCGTCCATGGTTGGCGACGCTGGATGTTTGGCGGGTACGTGTTGGTTGCCGCCGTGTTGGTTGCGGTGTGGGGCTACTCCATCCTCGTGCCAATCGGCAGTCTTATAGAGCAGCGTATGAAGGAAGGCATGGCATCGGTTGCCAACGCAGCCGCCGTCGCACTACAGACGAGCGATCTTCCCGCCTCGGACGTGCTCGGACGCATTGCCGCCACAGACGATCTGCGCCTGACGCTCATAGCGTCCGACGGCACGGTACTTGCCGAGAGCATCGAGGACGATGCGGCCATGCAAAACCACGCAAACCGTCCCGAATTCATGGAAGCCATCTTGGGCGAGGAAGGAAGCGACCGACGCGTATCCGAGACGGATGGCACCGAGTACCTGTACGTGGCGGTCTCCTGCACCTACCAAGACGAGCTGGCGGTAGTGCGCGTATCGCGCACTATGGAGCAGGTAAACGCTCTAAAGACCAACTACCTGTGGACGAGCCTCGGGCTATTAGCCTGTGCCCTTATCGTCGCCCTGGCCGCTGCATGGTTTTCCTTCCGGCGTGCGCGGGGTCCCGTAAGAAAGCTCGAGAGCGTACGCACCGACTTTGTGGCCAACGCGAGCCATGAGCTCAAGACTCCCGTTGCAGGCATTCGCCTGCTGGCCGATTCCATTGGGCAGGCATCGGCCGACAGAGACTTTAACATGGTCGAGGCTCTTTGCAGCAGGCTTGAAAGCGAGTCGGAACGTCTGCAAATCCTTGTGGGCGACCTTATGGATCTCTCCCGTCTGGAGGATAGAGGCCGTGCGCCCGCGACGGGAGTCTCATGCGACATCGGTGCCGTGGCTGCGACGTCGGTAGAGGCGCATCGGGCACGAGCCGAGGAGGCAGGTCTTCGACTCACGCTGCATGACGGGCTTCCATCCGGCACGCACGCGGCCATCTCGGCAACTGACGCCACGCTGGTGTGCGACAACCTCATTGCCAACGCGCTAGCCTATACAGAGCGTGGGTCAGTTGACGTGTCGCTTGTAGCCAAAGACGACGATGTGATTCTGAGCGTGCACGATACGGGCATCGGCATTGCCTATATCGACCAAGAGCGCGTTTTCGAGCGGTTCTACCGTGTGGACACGGCACGTTCACGCGAGAGTGGTGGCACGGGCCTGGGACTCTCGCTCGTGCGTCACGCCGTCGAGCGGGCCAACGGCGTGGTGGAGCTCGTGAGCGAGCCGGAACACGGAAGCACCTTCACTGTCACGCTCCACAAGCAGAGGACAGGATAGCCCGTGAGTGAGTGAGTGAGCGCTGCGCGCGCCGCGAGATCTGGCCCCTTGAGCAGGAAGGCCATCGGGCGCCGAGGCTGGTGCCCGCGAAGGATATGAGTATCCCCTGTATAACGGACAGCGGCATGGAGCTCCTATCCCCTCATGGCGCCCGTCATCATGCTGACGAAGCCGTAGGCGGTGCCGGGAAAGCTGAAGATCATGCGTCCCAGGTTGGAAGCCGCGAGACTCATGTTGGCGTCCTCGAGAAGACTGGTAGTGGCTGTTGCAGGTTACAAGAATATCATATCTCATTTATCCCATAATATTGGTATAATTTGGGCATATATGAAAGGAGAGGACTATGCAGATGGTTCCCGTCAAGGCGCTCAAGGACTCCGCGAGGATTTCCCGGCTTTGCCACGAGTCCGGAGAGCCGGTGCACGTGACGAAGAACGGCTATGCCGACATGGTCATTATGAGCGCCGAGGTCTTCGAGGAGATGGAGGCCCAGGCTCGAGCTGGCCGCACCATCGCACTTGTGCAGGAGGGCATCGACGCGGTCGCACGGGGCGAGTGCCGCGACGCCTTCGAGGCCGTCTCGTCGCTCGGGAGCAAGTATGGCCTATAGGGTCCAGGTCGCGGGCCCGGCCGAGCGGGACCTCGACAGGGCAGTCGACTACCTCGTGAACGTCCTCGGCGCCCCCGGCGCCGCCATGTCCCTGCTCGACCGCTACGAGGAGGTGCTCGGGCTGCTAGCCGACAATCCCCGCCTGTTCGGCGTCGACCTCGACGTGAGCGAGTCTGCCGGGATGCAGGTCCGTCGTTGCATGGCAAGAGGATACGAGCTCTTCTATCTCGTTGACGACGAGCGCGAGGTCGTCTCAGTGATTGCGTTCATGCACGGTTCGCGTGACGCCGCCCCAATTGTTGGGAAGAGGATCTAGTGCCTGTCTTTCCAGTCAAAAGGCACGTCTGTCCCTCAGTTGACTACGAATCATGAGGTCGGGGGTTCGAATCCCTCACGGCGCACCAGAATTTCCGCAGGTCAGAGGCTATATGCCCTGGCCTGTTTTCTTTTGGTCAACCTTTGGGTCAACCTCTGGTCAACCTTGTAGGTCGAAAGTTGGCCCAAACGCATCCATGCGAACAGCACGTCTAGCCGCACGGCATGGCCGGCCCGTGTTTATGGGTCACTACAATTGGGCACATGAGGACACGTAGGACGAGGCCGTGGGTGCGCGACATGCGGGGCCGTGATGGCCCAGCAATTGAAAAGCCCGCCAAGCGCGCGGTATCCCAGACCCACTAGGCA
>ONMP01000143.1 GCA_900318935.1 uncultured Actinomycetes bacterium | reverse complement strand
TCCCAGCCGTTGGCGGCATCGATCTCGTCTTGGAGCTGACCCATCTCGGTCATGAGGGCATCAAAGTCAGCATCGGGATCGGCCATCTCCTCGCTGATGGCGTTGAAGCGTGCGATCTTTGCGAGGATGTCGCCAAAGGCCAGCTCGATGTTTTCGCGAACGGTCTTGTCCTCTTCAAGCGGCGGCTCTTGTTGGAGCAGGCCCACGGTGTATCCGGGACTGAGCATCGCGTCGCCATTGGAAATGTCCTCCATGCCGGCCATAATCTTGAGCAGGGTGGACTTGCCCATACCGTTCGGTCCCACGACACCGATCTTTGCCCCGGGAAAGAACCCCATCGTCACATCATCGAGGATGACCTTGTCGCCGTGAGCCTTGCGCACCTTGTACATTTGATAGATGAACTCTGCCATGACACTCCCATCAAATCGATCTGGCAAATCCTTGCTGGTCAATGTCTCCATATTGTCGCAGAGCATTTTGCGTCCATCAAGCGTACAATGTGTGGGCTACAGAGCAGACAGGAGGCAAATCGTGAACCAGCCAAATGTCAGACACGACGATGAAATCAGAGAAGAGGCCCCGCCGCTGCGAGGTCGTCACTTCAGGCCAGCGTCTACGGAGCAGTGGCTTGCCGAGGCAGCAACTGCACAGAGTACGCCCACAGAGGCAACGCACTCAGAGAGGACGCGGCCAGAAGAAGCCCCCACGGTTAAGGCGTCTCAGACCCAAGCGACGAGCAAACCGACAAAGCATACCCGTCGTCGCCCACACCGCCGACGCGACGAGTCGTTGTTTGCGCTGCGCTCGCTCGTACAATCTCCCATCTTTGCCTATGCGGCAGCGGCATTCGCCCTCACCGCCATCCTCTTTGCCGCGACCATACCCGTACCGCATTACACCGAAACCACTGTCCAGCCCAAACCCACCGACGAAACACCAGCCAAGCCCCGCCCAGAGAACGACGAGTACGTCGAACCGCGCGAGATAGCCCACCCCTTCGAAGGGACATCGGCCGAAGCCGTCAGTGCAAGCAATGCCTTCGGCGTCCTCACGCAAGCGATTGGCGAATTCGAGGACACGGGCGACAAGGTGTCGTTCGCCGTGCGCGACCTCACCACGGGCAATACCCTCACCTACGACAGCGGACGCCCGCAATATCCGGCCAGCAGCATCAAGGCCCCCTACACCTGCGCCGTATACGAGCTGTTGCTCGAGAAGGGCGAGACCTCCTACGAAGAAGTGCGTCCTCTCGCAGAGGAAACGATTCTCGAGTCGAGTGATGAGGCATATCGCGACCTACACGAACGTTATGGCATGGAAGTATTCTCGACTTGGCTGCAGGAAGCGGGCGTAGCGCCAGGCGAGTACAGCTCGTACGGCGAGATGCTCATCTGGAACTATCCTCACCTCAACACCGACCAGCTCCTCGCCATGTGGCTGCATATCTGCGACTACCTGCAGACCGATACGCCCTTCGCGCAGCATTTGGGCAGTCTTCTCGAAGCCCGAGAGGTCTCTGCGATGCGCAACGCCCTGGGTACGAAGGTCAAAACGCAGAGCAAGATGGGCTGGTTCGATTACTTTGGCGACTTCTTTTCGGAGCCCGCGACCGTAGAGGCCGGCATCGTCTATGCTCCGGAGGGAGCGTATGCGGTCGCTGTCATGACCACGGCCCCGGCACAGATTGCCGAGCTCGAGCCCATCTTCACCGCCCTCGCGCGCGCCCACTACGAGATGATCTGACCACGATCCCGCTGTGGGATTGTGGTCACACGCACCACCCAGCATACGCATGATTGCAATTGACCGATTTTGATTGAGTCCGATATTTCCATGTGGTAACATCTGTTTTAGGTAATCTGACGTAGTCGCGAGGAGGGGACGTGCTGGCAGAGAAGCGCCTCGCGCGCATCATCGAACTCGTCAACGAGCATGGCGCTATCTCCATTCCCGAGCTCATGGACGCTCTCGATGCCTCTGAGTCCACCATCCGCCGCGACCTGCACAAGCTCGACAAGAAGGGCAAGCTGTACAAGGTCCACGGCGGCGCCGTGCGAGTCCGCGATGACTATGTGGTCGCAGACCTCCCCTTGGCCGGGCGTCAAACCCTTCATACGGCCGAGAAGCGTGCCATCGCCGCCTATGCCGCCTCACTCATTACGCCGAACGACTTCGTGTTCATCGACGGCGGTACGACTACCGAGTGCCTCGTGGAGGCCATCACTGAGACGCGCGCCAGCTATCTGACGAATTCGATTCCCCATGCGCAGCACCTCTTGGCCAAGGGATGCCACACGCTTGTTCCCGGCGGCGAGATCAAACCCGTCACCGAGGTCCTCGTGGGCGCCGAGACGGTCAATGCCATCCGGCGCTATCACTTCACCCTCGGCTTCTGGGGTACGAACGGCATCAGTCTCGAGACAGGTTTCACAACTCCCGAGTTCAGTGAGGCAGCCGTCAAGCAGATGTCACTCGAGCACACCGTGAAGCCATACGTCGTGGCTGATTCGAGCAAGTTTTCCAAGATTTCGCTTATCACCTTCGCCGACTTCATGGACGCGACGGTCATCACTGACCATCTGCCAAGCGGCGAAGGCGCATATAAGAGTGCAGGTAATGTCGTGGAAGTGGAGGAGCTATGATCTACACCGTTACGTTCAACCCGTCCTTGGACTACATCGTCCGGGTCAAGGACCTCAAACTCGGGCAGGTGAATCGCGTTTATTACGAGAACATCCTCCCCGGCGGCAAGGGCATCAACGTCTCTATCGTGCTCAAGAACCTCGGGCATGACAACACCGCCCTCGGCTTCACGGCTGGCTTCACTGGCCGCGAGATTGCCGCGAGCATGGAGAAGTACGGCGTCACCTGCGACTTCATCGAGGTCGCCGAGGGCATGAGCCGCATCAACGTCAAGGTCAAGTCCAACGAGGAGTCCGAGATCAACGGCCTCGGACCCCAGATCGCCGACGCCGACATTGAGGCGCTCTACGCGAAGCTCGACGCACTCAAGGAGGGCGACTACCTCGTCATCGCGGGCTCGGTTCCCTCAACGCTCCCCGGCGACATGTACGAGCGCATCATGGGCCGCCTTGACGGACGCGGAATCAACATCGCGGTCGATGCCGAGCGCGACCTGCTTACACGCGTACTGCCCTATCACCCGTTCGTCATCAAGCCAAACAACCACGAGCTTGGCGACATCTTTGGCGTGACGCTCAAGACCAAGGACGAGGTCGTCCCGTACGCAAAGAAGCTCCAGGAGCAGGGTGCGCGCAACGTGCTCATCTCCATGGCCGGCGAAGGCGCGGTCTTCGTCAGCGAGGATGGCGAGGTCGTAAAGAGCGAGGCTCCCAAGGGTACCGTCGTCAACTCCGTCGGCGCGGGCGACTCCATGGTCGCCGGCTTCGTGGCAGGCGCTATCGAGACGGGCGACTATGCGCAGGCCTTCCGCATGGGCCTCTGCACCGGATCGGCGAGTGCGTTCTCGCCCGACCTGGCGACGCGCCCCGAGGTCGAGGCCCTGCTCGCCACGCTGTAACACCTTTGACACCTTTCCCACAGTGGGAATCGAGTCAGCAATGAGGATCCACGACCGGCACGCCGGTTTGGACATACGGGAAGGAATGGATAGGAAAGGAAGGAGTACGACGTGAAGATTACCGATCTACTCAAAGTCGAGGGTATCAAGGTAGGGGCAAGCGCCTCCAACCAGATGGATGCCATCGATCAGCTGGTCGCGTTGCAGGACGCCTCTGGCAACATCGCGGACACGAAAGGCTACAAGGAAGGTATTCTCGCACGCGAGAAGGAGTTCTCCACCGCAGTTGGCGACGGCATCGCCATCCCCCACGCCAAGGTCTCCGCTGTCAAGCAGCCCGGCCTGGCCGCCATGACCGTGCCCGGTGGCGTAGACTGGAATGCCCCCGACGGTGAGAAGGCTGACCTCATCTTTATGATCGCCGCGCCGGACGGCGAGGCAAACACCCACCTCGAGATGCTCGCGAACCTCTCGGCCATGCTCATGCATGAGGAGTTCGCCAACGCTCTGCGCGGCGCCAAGACCCCGCAGGCCTTCCTCAAGGTCATCGACGACGCAGAGGCCGAGCGTGAGGCAGAGGCCTCCGCAAAGCAGGCCGAGCAGGCCGCTCAGGCCAGCGCCGGCAACTATCCCAAGATTCTGGCCATCACCGCCTGCCCCACCGGCATCGCCCACACCTACATGGCAGCCGAGAACCTCGAGAAGAAGGCCGCCGAGATGGGCATCGTCCTCAAGGCCGAGACCCAGGGCTCCGCAGGCGCCAAGAACATCCTCACTGCCGCCGAGATCGCCAACTGCGAGGGCATCATCATTGCCGCCGACAAGAACGTCGACCGCGCGCGCTTCGCTGGCAAGCAGGTCTATTCCACCAACGTGAGCGCCGGCATCAACGATCCTGAGCGCCTCATCAACATCATCCTGAACCATGAGGCCCCCGTCCAGGAGGGCACCGTCGGGTCTGCCGACGCTGGCGCTGGCGAGACCGAGTCCATCGGTGGCCAGATTTACAAGCACCTCATGAACGGCGTCAGCCACATGCTGCCCTTCGTCATTGGCGGCGGCATCATCACCGCTCTCGCGTTCCTCGTAGACATGGGCGCGGCCGGCACTGGTGCCTATGGCTCCTCCACCGCCGTTGCGGCCTTCTTCAAGAAGATCGGCGAAGAGGCCTTCGGCATGATGCTGCCGATCCTCGCAGGCTACATCGCCATGTCCATCGCTGACCGTCCCGGCCTCGCCCCCGGTGTCGTAGGCGGCCTCATGGCAAAGTCCGGTATCAACATGGCGTTCCTCGCCACCGCTCCTGAATTCGACTCAAGCGTATGTGTCTCCGGCGGCTTCCTCGCCGCACTGGGCGCTGGCTTCCTCGCAGGCTATCTGACCCTCTACATCGAGAAGCTCTGTGACAATCTCCCAGAAGCGCTTGAGGGCATCAAGCCCATCCTGCTGTACCCGCTTCTGGGCATTCTCGCCACGGGCGCTGTCATGTACCTGCTCAACCCGATCTTTGGTGCCATCAACGGCGCCATCAACGGTTGGCTCGGCTCGATGCAGGGTGCCAACATCGTCCTGCTTGGCGCAGTCGTAGGCGGCATGATGTCCATCGACTTCGGTGGCCCGTTCAACAAGGCTTCCTACGTCTTCTCAACTGGTCTGCTCGCTGACGCCGCCCTCGGTGGCGCAGGCCAGCAGGTCATGGCCGCCTGCATGGCTGGCGGCATGGTACCGCCTCTCGTGATCGCCCTCTCCACGACCTTCTTTAAGGACAAGTGGACCAAGCAGGATCGCGACGCGGGTCTCGTCAACTACATCATGGGCCTGTCCTTCATCTCCGAGGGCGCCATCCCCTTCGCGGCCGCTGACCCCGGCCACATCATCCCGACCTGCGTGGTTGGCTCCGCCATCGCCGGTGGCCTGTCCGCCCTCTTTGGCTGCTACAGCCCCGCACCTCACGGCGGCGCTTGGGTCATCGCCGTCATCGGCAACCCCATTATGTGGCTCGTTGCCATCGCAGCTGGCTCCGTCGTGGGCGCCCTGCTCCTCTCCTTCCTCAAGAAGCCAGTCGAGCAGTAACGTACACGTAAGGGCACATCCCTTTCCCCAGCCCGGAGGCCTCGCGTCTCCGGGCGCTTTTTTACCTTTTCATCGAGAAGACAGACGGCCTACTGAACGGTCCTCAGGAGCGTCCCACGACGCGCCACGTCAACGCAGCGCCCAGCAAGAATGTCAAGCGAGTCATGAAGCCATGAGGAGCGCTCATTGACCGGCACGTCATGGTGTATCACCGAGAGCTCGGTGCAGCCCACCACGACCGCATCGCAGCCACGGCCCCGCAGACGGCGCGCGACGAAGAGCAAGTCGTTCACGTCGTAGGGCTCATTTGCCTTGACCCGTCCGTAGATTAGCTCGTTGAGCAACCTCTGGTCCGCACGTCCAGGAGCCACGACTTCCACACCTCGCTCAGCAAAGTAAGCCTCAAAGACTCCCGACGCCACGGTGCCCTCCGTTGCCATGAGACCGACGCGCCTAATGTCGGGGACATCACCATGCGAAACGTCACAAACCTCTCGCACTGTCTCCTCCATGATGTTGAGCACGGGAATGCTGACGGCAGCGGCAATGCCGTCATAGTAGAAATGCGCCGTGTTGCAGGCAATGGCAATGTAGTCTGCACCTGCGTTCTGAAGCCAGCGGGCCACCTTGGCCATCTCGGGCAGAGGATTTGGCTGTGTGCGGTCAAGGATGTGAGCCGTACGATCGGGAATCTGCGGGTCGTTGAACACAATCATCGGGATGTGTTCCTGATCGGTGCGCGCTGGGGTCTTTTCGATGATCATGCGCATGAGCAGCGCCGTGGCCAATGGTCCGACACCCCCCAAAATCCCCAAGACAGGCTTGTTCATACTACACCCCCATTGCAAACGAACCTGCACCAGTGTAGCGATGTGGCGGTTTCGACGTTAAGCGAAGGAGTGCCGTCCACCGAAAGCCCGCGCATGTCTGACCCTTGTTCCCTTACAGTAAAGCATCCCCTACGTAAGGAGAGCGCCATGTCGCCAGACGCCATACGCAAGGTCAACGTGATCGGTCACCTCAATCCCGACACCGACAGCATTTGTGCGGCGATTTCGTACGCATACCTCAAGAATCAGATCGCCGGAAGTGAGACCTCCTACGAGGCCCGACGCGCCGGCACCATCAATCGCGAGACCGCTTTTGTGCTGCGCCACTTCGGCTTCAGCGAGCCGCGCCTCATCACGAGCGTCGCGCCTCAAATCAAGGACCTCGAGATCACACCGCTCCAAGGCATACCACGCGAGACGAGCCTTCATGTCGCGTGGAACCTCATGCGCGATACCGTACACGGTACGCTCTGCATCACCGACCGCAACGGTGACCTACAGGGTCTCATCGCCGTCAAGGACATCGCCAACGCAAACATGGACATTCTTGACACCTTCGTCCTTGCCAAAGCGCGCACGAGCTACCGGAACGTCCTCGACACCCTCAACGGCAAGATGGTCATCGGTAACCCAAACACCGTCATCGATCGCGGCAAGCTGCTCATCGGCACCACGCCCGAGATGATGGACGGCAACATCACGCCCGGCGACACCGTCCTTGTGACCAACCGCTACGAGACGCAGCGCTTCGCCCTCGAGGCAGGCGCGGGCTGCCTCGTTGTCTGCTGCGGGGCGAATATCACAGGTGTCATCCGCAACCTCGCCGAGGAGCGCGGCTGCGCAATCATCATCACGCCGTATGACACCTACGCCGCATCGCGCCTCATCACGATGGCCATCCCCGTGCGGGCAAAGATGATTCCCGAGGAAAAAATCGAATACTTCTCGGTCAACACCGCCATTGAAGACGCCCAGCGCGTGATGGCCCGCACGCAGCATCGATTCTTCCCCGTGCTCGACGAGACGGGCAATTACATGGGCGTTGTCGGCTCGGCAAACATGCTGAGCTACCACAAGAAGCACGTCATTCTTGTCGACCACGCCGAGCTGTCGCAGACCGTCGATGGCATCAACGAGGCCGAAATCATGGAAATCATCGACCACCACC
>ONMP01000142.1 GCA_900318935.1 uncultured Actinomycetes bacterium | reverse complement strand
AATATACTCAAGGCGGCTCGCGGGTATGGCATGGATGCAGACGCATGGAGTTGCTCGCTGGAATCCCTTCAGACAAACGACGAGCTTCCCAGCATCCTGTACTGGGAATTCAACCACTTTGTCGTGCTCTGCGGCTTTAAGGGTAAGTACGCCTACATCAACGACCCTGCGCGGGGTGCGGTGCGGGTGACGTTAGAGGAGCTCGACCGATCGTTCACTGGCATCGTGTTGCGTATGAAGCCTACTGAGGCGTTCGAGCGGGGAGGCGAGCCAAAGAGCACACTGGCCTTTGCGAAGGAACGGCTCCGTGGAATGACCAGCGCCCTCGTGTTTGTCGCCCTATGCTGTGCGGTCGTCTCGCTGACTGCTCTCATCTACTCCTCCGTCTCGAGCGTCTTCCTCGATCACATCCTCTCGGGTGAGAGCCCCGATTGGCTTCCCGCGATCGTGTCCATCATGTCAGCCATCGTGGTGATGCAGCTCGTGACGTCATTGGCCCGTGCCTATTTCATCAATCGCGTGCGCGGCAAGTTTGCGGTGGTCAGCTCGTCGCGCTTCATGTGGCATATGCTTCATCTTCCCGTTGGTTTCTACCAGCAACGAAGTGTCGGAGATCTGCAGCAGCGACAGTCCTCCAACGAGGACATCGCGTCCGCTCTTGTGGAGCAACTCGCTCCTGCTATTATCAACGCATTGCTGCTCGTGGTCTATCTCGTCGTCATGTTGGCATACAGCTGGAAGCTCACGCTGGTGGCTATCATATCGGTGACACTCAACGCGGTCGCTGCCTACTTCGCCTCAAAGACACGGTTGAACCTCACACGCCAGAAGGTACGCGACACTAGTATGTACGTAGCTGCCACAATGGGGGGGATCGAGTCCATAGAGACCATCAAGGCATCTGGTGCTGAGCGGGGCTACTTTGAGCGTTGGGCAGGATATCAGGCTGTGCTCGGCGATGCTGACGCACGCTTCTCCAAGGTGAACGTGACGTTTGGTGTCGTGCCCCAGTTTCTGGCACAACTGGGAAACATCTGCATTCTGCTGTTGGGCACATTCCTCATCATGACGGGCGAGCTAACTGCAGGTATGCTGCTGGCGTTTCAGGGGTTCTTCTTCAACTTCCTTGCACCGGTCAACCAGATAGTTGGCTTGGGCCAGCAGATTCAGGAAATACGATCGGACATGGAGCGCATAGAGGATGTGCTCGAGTATCCGGCAGATGTTCCGGAGGACAAAGTGCGCTCGGGCGAGGTCACAACCAAGCTCAAAGGTGCGGTGGAGCTCGACCACGTGTCCTTCGGATACTCGCCTTTGGAGCCTCCCCTCATCAAGGACTTCTCGCTTTCCGTGAGGCCGGGTCAGTGGGTTGCGCTTGTCGGCGTCTCCGGTTCAGGAAAATCAACGATTGCCAAGCTCGTGAGCGGTTTGTGCGAACCCTGGGAGGGGCAGATCCGCTTCGATGGTGTACCTCTGCGAGAGATCGAGCCCGATCTCTTGCGTGGGTCGCTTGCGGTAGTCGACCAAGACATCGTGGTGTTTGAGGATACCATCGACCAAAACATCAGGCTCTGGGATCGCTCCATCAAGGACTATGAGGTCATCATGGCGGCCCGTGATGCCGATATTCACGAGGACATCCTGGCACGCGAAGCGAGGTACAACGGACGCATCATGCAGCGTGGCCAAAACTTTTCGGGTGGACAGTTGCAGCGCTTGGAGATTGCGCGTGCCTTGGCGTCTGAGCCTACGGTGCTCGTGCTCGATGAGGCGACGAGTGCGCTTGACGCGCGCACGGAAGCTCATGTGGTTGAGGCAATTCGCAATCGCGAAATAACCTGTATCGTGGTCGCACACCGGCTGTCCACTATCAGGGATTGCGACGAGATCATAGTGCTTGAGAACGGTGGGGTAGTAGAGCGGGGGACCCATAGGGAACTTCTTTCGATGGGCGGTGCCTACGCAAGGCTGATTAAGAGCGACTAAGGGGGTGAACGCTCGTTGGGATGGTTTGAGAAGCAGGTAAACGATCGGAGGATTCTCGACGAAGAGGAACTCGAGGAAGCCTATGCGAAGCTTGCGGCATCTGTTGCGATGCACACAAATGCCTTCTCTCAATTCGGTGTGGACGAGTTGTCGGCCATAGATGCCGCAATCGAACAGATCATGACACGTTATGGGCTTAAGCCCGGTGAGATACCGGAGGGGATTACGGATCCTTCTGAGCGTCTCGACTATACCTTACGTACGACGGGCGTCATGACCCGGTCCGTGCGGCTTGTCGGTCCATGGTGGAAAAGCGCGACCGGAGCGTATTTGGGTAGGCTCAAGGGCGAGGGTGTTCCGGTCGCCCTCCTTCAAGCTGGCATACGCGGGTACGCGTACGTGGACCCTGCCACGCACAAGAAGGTCTATATTAACAAGAACACGTCAGCGGGACTCGAAGAGAACGCGCTGTGCTTCTATCGACCTCTTCCTCAAGAATCGATAACGATAAGGGGCGCTGTCTCGTTTATCCTGAGCTCACTTGGAGCGTACGATTGCGTAATCATTATCTTGGCCACGCTGGTGGCAACGCTTGCAGGCATGGCTCCGACCGTTGGAACCAAGCTCCTCTTTTCGACCGTCATTCCCTCGCAATCCGTCGCCCTCATCATGCCGATTGCAGTCCTGTTTTTGGGCATGACGGTCTCCCAGACGCTCTTTAAGCTTTCGAGTTCTATGCTCAACGCGAGAATAGCCGCAAGGCTTAAGCTACCGACCGAGGCGGCCGTTTACGCGCGTATTATGCTTTTGAACACGTCGTTTTTTAAGGGGTGGTCACCGGGTGACATCACGCAGCGTATGCTTGGCATATCGCCCCTCATTAGCGTACTCTCGATGACAATGTTTGAGCTGTGCCTTACGGGCCTTATGTCGCTCCTGTACGTCCTGCAGATATTGCTTTACGCGCCAAGTTTGGCAATTCCCACGCTGGTGACCTTTCTGATAGAGATACTGGTGACTGTGGTTGCCCTAAAGGTGGCAGAGCGGTATAACCATCGTGAGATGGTCGCAAATGCGAAGCTGTCGGGAGTGACGCCCGAGGTGCTTCATGGCATCCAAAAGATCAAGGTCTCCGGAGCCGAATCGCGTGCGTTTGCATACTGGGCGGACAGATATGCTGACGTAACTCGAGCAAGGTATGGCAGGCCGCCCCTCTTGCTTTCATCACCTCTCACGATTCCGCTGATTGCCTCCATAGGCACTATCTTCATCTATAGCATTGCTGTGAGTTCAAGTGTTGCCACTGATGATTTCATGGCTTTCAACTATGCCTTTGGGGCTGTATCTGGCGCGGTTGGCGCCATTGCGGCCAATGCGCCGACGATCTCTACGATTCTGCCGAGGCTCGAGTTGCTCGAGCCAATACTAGCGGCTGAGCCCGAGTCGCTTGGTAACAAGAAACAAGTCGACTCGATTGATGGCTCGATTGAGGTCCGCAATCTTTCGTTCCGCTATGACAAGGATTTGCCTCTCATCCTCGATAACGTGTCTCTTTCGGTGAGGCCCGGCGAGTACGTCGCCATAGTCGGGAGCACTGGTTGTGGCAAATCCACGCTCATGCGCCTGTTGCTCGGGTTCGAGCGACCGACATGGGGCTCCATCCATTATGGGGTTCATGATTTGGCGGATGTTGACGTACGCTCGCTCAGGCGTAGCATAGGTGTGGTCATGCAGAACGGTACGCTCTTTGTCGGAGACCTGCTCGCCAATATCATAGTCTCGAGTCCGCGTGCCACGCTCGATGATGCATGGGAAGCGGCAGAACTTGCCTCGATTGCAGACGATATCCGCGCGATGCCCATGGGCATGCATACCATCGTGAGCGAAGGTGGAGGAGGCTTCTCGGGTGGTCAGAGGCAACGGCTGATGATTGCGCGCGCAGTCTGTGGGAAACCTCGCATCCTCATGCTTGACGAGGCGACCTCTGCCTTGGATAACGTCGCGCAGCGGCACGTCAGTGATGCGCTCGAGGATTTGAATTGCACCCGTCTCGTGATAGCCCATCGGCTCTCCACGATTCGTGCATGTGATCGCATCATTATGCTTGACGGTGGCCACATTGTGGAGGAAGGTTCCTACGACGAGCTGGTTGCGCGGGGCGGACCGTTTGCCAAGCTCGTGGAACGTCAGCGAGTCGAGAGCGACTAAGCGTCAGATTGCTTTTGTCCCCAAGCGGCACGCCCAGTATGGAAATTACGGGGTGGGGCGCTAACGTTGGGCGTTTGGTGGAATTGCCGCGCGCCTTGCCATACGTGATAGAATTTTTCTTATTTCCAGCCGGTTTCGGTTTCGGGCATGACATAACTCAAACGCACCTGCCCTATCCGACGTCACAGAAAGAAAGTCAGAGGTTTGTCATGGGCATTGCAAGCGACCTTCCGGGCGACTTTACCCCCAGCAGGTATGACGCCATCGTGGTTGGTGCGGGCTATGCGGGTGCAGTGTGCGCGCGCATGTTGGCTGAGGGATGCAACTATCGCGTGGCGGTGCTCGAAAAGCGTGACCACATAGCAGGCAATGCGTACGATTATGAGGACGAGGCGGGAATCCTCGTCCACAAGTATGGCCCGCACATCTATCACACCACTGACGAGCACGTCCATCAGTTCCTCTCACGCTTCACTGACTTCACTGACTACCAGCATAAGGTGCTCGCAAACGTTCATGGCACGCTGATGCCCGTGCCGTTTAACCACCAGTCCCTCAAGCTGGCGTTTGGCGAGGAGAAGGGCGAGCATCTATACCAGAAGCTTGTCCAAGCATTTGGTGAGAATCGTCGTGTGCCCATCCTCGAGCTGCGCGATCGCAACGATCCTGAGCTTGCCGAGGTCGCGGACTATGTATACGAGAACGTCTTCCTTCACTACACCATGAAGCAGTGGGGCAAGACGCCCGATCAGATTGATCCTGCCGTCATGGGTCGCGTGCCGGTCTTTGTGGGTGACGATGACCGCTACTTCCCGCAGGTTCCACATCAGGGCATGCCTGACAAGGGTTACACGGATCTCTTTGAGCAGATGCTCAACCATGACCTCATCGATGTCTTCCTCAACTGCGATGCGCGTGATTTGCTCGTGATCGAGGGTACGAGCGTGAAGGTGTGCGATGCGCCGTATGGTGGCGAGATTATCTACACTGGTGCCTTGGACGAGCTCTTCCACATGGATTTGGGTGCCCTGCCGTATCGCACGCTCGACATGCAGTTCGAGACGCTCGACCAAGACCAGTTCCAGCCTGTCGGCACTGTCAACTATACGGTGAGCGAGGACTTCACGCGAATCACCGAGTTCAAAAACATGACCGGGCAAGTGGTCCCTGGAAAGACCACCATCATGCGTGAGTACTCCAAGCCCTATGAGCCGGGCAGCGGGCAAACGCCATACTACGTGATCAACGAACCAGACAACATCGCGCTTTATCAGAAGTATCGTGATCGCGTGGCGAATGTCCTCAACTTCCATGTGGTTGGTCGACTGGCAGAGTATCGCTATTATGACATGGACGGCGTCGTCGCCTCGGCGCTGGCACTCTCGAACGAGATTATCAATCAACGATAAGGGGCGGATGCGCTGGGACGTGTGTCATGCGCTCGGCGCGCTTCCGTCGCATAGAGGAGCGAACGGGCGATGACACGCAAGACTATAACCTTTGGCATACCTTGCTACAACTCAGCGGAATACATGGACAATTGCATTTCCTCGATCGTGGAGGGAAGTGAGTGTGCCACTGACGTTCAGGTGGTTGTGGTGGACGATGGCTCCACAAAGGACAACACCCTCGAAAAGGCGCTCGAGTGGCAGGCGCGCTACCCCGACATCGTGGAGGTGCATCATCAGGAAAACGGTGGACACGGACGAGCAGTGATGAGTGCCATCGAGCATGCCAAGGGTTCATACTTCAAGGTCGTGGATTCTGACGACTGGGTTGACGCTGAGGCACTCGGTGTGCTGCTCGACCTGTTGCGCTCATTCGTAGCCTTCGAGATGCCCATTGACCTCGTGGTCACCAACTACGTCTTTGAGCACAGCGAGGATGGAAAGCAGCGCGTCATCGACTACGGGTTTGCTCTTCCCAAGGGCAAGGTGATTGGCTGGTCGCAGATAGGCCACTTCAACATATCTCAGTACATGATGATGCACGCACTCTGCTATCGGACCGAGGTACTGCGCGAGTGCGGTCTCGACCTGCCTGCCCATACCTTCTATGTGGACAATATCTATGCCTACGTGCCGCTGCCGCACTGCAAGACGCTGTACTACCTTGACGTGAACCTCTATCGTTACTTCATCGGACGGGACGATCAGTCCGTCAATCTCGACGTGCAGATTGGACGCATCGACCAGCAGTTCCGGGTCACCTACGCCATGATGCATGCCTATCACCTGTATGATGACGTGTCTGTCAAGCAGCTGCGGCGCTACATGTTGGGTCACCTCACGCTCATGCTCTCGGTCTGCTCCGTCATATCAAAGATGTCGCCCGAGCCGGAGGCGCGCAAGAATCTCGATGACTTCTGGCATGATTTCCAGCGCTACGACATGCGCATGTACAATCGTGCGCGCCACGGTGTCGTGGGAACGTTTATGAACTTCAGAGGACCCGTGGGCGAGCGCGTGACCATAGGAATTTATCGCGCCGCCCAGAAGCTCTTCAAATTCAACTAAATTCGGCGCGTGAGCGCGAGTCTTTCTCACGCGCCTCTTCAAAGACTAACGGGCAAGCTCATGTGCCGAAATGAGCCCGAAGGCAGATGTCGCCTGTCGGGCGCCGTCTGCGATGGCGCGTTCCAAGGCGCGCGTGGCGAGCGTTCCGACGGCGTCAACCGGTGCCGTGACCTCCCCTGTGGCCATCACAAAGATGGTGTCTCCATCGTTGGTGGAATGAGCTGGCCGTAGGGCATGCGCGTAGGCGTCTGCTGCCATCTGAGCCACCTTGGTCGCCTCCGCCTTCGTGAGACGTGCATTGGTGACAACGCACGATATGGTGGTGTTTGTGCGCTCAAGTGGCATCGTGGCCGCGAGGTTGCGAAGCAGTTGCGCGCTGTCCTCGATGCGGTTGCCATCAGCTGAGAGAAGACCTGCGATGGGCTCTCCCGTATCGGGATCGACCACGTCCCCGCAGGCGTTAACGGCGGCGACGGCTCCACAGACTAATCTGCCGCTTGCCTCTACGGCCTCTCCGAGACCCGATTTCATGGCGCGGCTGGGCTCTGCGAACTTGCCCACGCTGCATCCGGTGCCTGCGCCGACGTTACCGCGCGCGAGGGGAGTGCGCAGCGGTGCTAAGACATCACGTTCCGAGAGTGCTGCCTGTGTGGCGCGGATGCCGCTTTCCAGTGTGGGACGGACCGCTGGGTTACCCATCATGAGGTCAAAGAGGCACGCTCCGCTCACGATGGGTACGCGTGTCACGCCCACGTCGAGGCCGATTCCCTGCCGGGTCTCCTCGGGGCGCAAAAGGTCGGTCTCGCGCGTGGCAGGGGCACCACCACGCACGTCCACCGCTCCTGTCGCACCATTAGGGCAGATTATGACGGTGCAGCCCGTGCCACCGACGGTATCGGTGTCATGCGCGGAGAGGATTCCTGGTATACGAGTTATGCTTGTTGGGGTAGGGCCTATTCCCATCTGCATGAGTTCGTCAAGCACATGTGCGATGGGAAGACCCACCACGTTGTCATAGTCGCCGTCCAGCTGGCATACGAACGCGCCGGCTCCTCCTTGGATGCCGTAAGCCCCAGCCTTGTCGAGAGGCTCGCCAGAGGCGACGTAGGCATTGATCTCCTCGTCGGTGAGCGACTTGAACGTGACGTCGGTGGTCTCGACGAAAGCCCGCTCGTGGATGCTGCCTGTTTCCGTGAGCAGGCAGACACCGGTGGAGACGTGGTGGGTCTTGCCAGAAAGCGCATGAAGCATGCGACATGCGTCTTCCTCGTCGACGGGCTTGCCTAGCACGGTGTCACCAAGCCAGACGATGGTGTCGGCTGCAAGTATGACATCATCCCTGCCGAGATATGGATGCAGCTCCAAACACGCTAGAGCTTTTGAGGTCGCCAACCTGAGCACAAGGTCTTGGGGGCCTTCTTGCGGAAGACGTGTCTCGTCCACATCCGCAGGTTCTATCGTCAGCTGGAAGCCAGCTCGTTCGAGCAGCTCTCTGCGGCGCGGTGATGCCGATGCCAGTATCATGGATCTCTCCCTTCGACGTGTTGGCGCAAAGGTACTGGGGGGACTGTCCCCCCAGTACCTAAAAGAAGGGAGCCACCGAAGTGACTCCCTTTGAGTAACGCGTTGCAAGTGGCGTTGTGTTACTCGGCCTCGATGGCGGAGACGGGGCAGTTGTCGATGGCTTCCTGCACGTCGTCCTCGAAGTCGGCGGCGTCGTCCACGATGACCTCGGCAACGCCGTCGTCGTTGATTGCGAACACGTCAGCGGCGGTGGACTCGCACAGACCGCAACCGATGCACTCGTCGTTAACCGTAACCTTCATGATGCTTCCTCTCACTCGTGCAGAGCGTCTGCCCTGCGTTCCGTGGCACCCAAGCGTGTGCTCGAATGCCCATCGTCGCGGGCTCCCCACCCGCTCTACGTATACCTTTGTACACCCTTGCGTTTGCTTGCGCTACCCCATTTTTCAAAAAACAGGGCAAATCAGGCAATATGCTCGGCGAGTATGCGTGCGGCGCAGGCGCAAAGCTCCTGACAGGGACGCTTGCGGTAGTAGCCCTGCGTGCGTTGCTCCGGAGTAGCGTCGTCTGGGCCTTTGGGAAGCCCCAAGAGCTCCCGGCATACGATTGAGCCGTTTTCCTCGCGGAATTTGCCTGCAAGCTCTTGGACGGTCGCGTAGAGTTCCTTCTTTGCCGCGAAGGCGCGTGGGTCATCGTAACCCTCCACAAGACCCAGTACCATGAGCATGCCGCTGACGGCACCGCATACCTCACGCATCCGTCCCATCCCGCCGCCGAAGGGGGAGGCGAGTCTCGTAAGGGCTTGAGCGTCGAGTCCTTGTGCCTCCAAGACGTCGTCAAAGGACAGGAGGACAGCTTGGGCGCAGTTGTAGCCCTGCAAGAAGTTAGCTCTCGCCTTCTCCGCGCGCTCCGATGTATCCATGACAAAACTCCCTTCTCTGAGGTACCATCTACACAGACGATTCTATACGTCTTTTTGGCGACACGAGGTAAGGAGGTCCGCGATGGCGAAAAGAAAGCTGCGCGGCATTCAGTTCGATAGCCCCGACGAGCACGAGGTGTTTCACGCGAAGGAGTCGTGGGTGCCCGTCGTGCTCGGTGGTATACCTTTCGTGCTGCTGGGCATCGTCGCCCTCGTATGCGCGTGGGTGGGTTTCAAGAACTCCACGGTGGGATTAATCCTGCTGGCGGTTTTTGTTGTGATTGCTTTGGCGTCGCGCGTGCCACGCATCATTGCAAATCTTGACACGGATGTGATCGTCACAAACAAGCGCCTCTATGCGCGCAAGGGCATCGTGGACATCCGCGACCAAGTCTGCGACCTCTCCAACGTGGCGGACGTCATGGTAGACCCTTCGGTCCTTGGGAGACTCTTTGACTATGCGGACGTACGCATCCAGACGTATGCTGGCGAGAGCGACTTCATCCTCAAAGGCATTGCGCACCCCTACGATATGCGCAGCGCCATCAGTCAGGGATCCGATGCGAGCGGTCGGAGGCCTCGGAGGTCGATGGATGGGCGCACGCCTCTTCCTCGCGACAGGTACGACGCATGAGTGCCGGGTTTCAAGAATCTCCTGGTGCCCCGTCTGTGTGCCTGCGCGTCGAGCGTATGGCGTACGGGGCGGATGCCATTGCCCATGACGAGTCGGGAAAGACCGTCTTTGTCTCTGGTGCTGTGACGGGAGACGTTGTGGAAGCGCGTATAACGAGCGAGACGGGCAGCTTCTCGCGGGCGGTCACGACGAAGGTTCTGGAACCCTCGCCCGATCGCGTGACACCCGTCTGTCCCTACGCTCAGGTGTGCGGCGGCTGTCCATGGGCATCTTTGGCTAGGCCTGCTCAGCTTAGTGCAAAGCGGGCGCATGTGGTCGATGCTCTGCGCCGTGTGGGTCACATGGATCCCGACATGGCCGAAGGGCTGGTGGGTCCATGCGAGGATCCAGGACGTTCCTGGGGATATCGCAACAAGGTAGAGCTTGCGTTCGAGCGCAGGGGCAGACAAGCCATTCTCGGGATGCACGCGGCCTCTCCTAGCGATAGCGCCCTCGCCGTCATGAAGGTCGATTCCTGCGCTTTGCTCGACAAGAAGCACGCCAAGCTTGTGAAATCAGTTGCCGGTGCGCTTGGCTATGCGCTTGGTTCACATGATATCGGGCTCGAGCGGGTAGGTATACGCGCGTCAAGCCGTACCAGAGACGTCGAGATTGCCTTGTGGTCCAAGCCTGGCTCGTTTCCCCGTGCTCAGGTGGCGAAGGTCTTGGCGGATGCCACAAAGGCAAGCTCGGTCGTGCGTGTACTCGTGAAGGGCCCCTCTAAGGCGCGTAAAGTCTCGGGCGTTGAGGTGCTTTCCGGACGCGGTCACTGGCGCGAGCGGCTAGGGGACGAGACGATGATGCTCTCGGCGCCGTCGTTCTTTCAGGTGAATACTCAGGGTGCCGAGCGGCTGGTGGAGCTGGTGTTGGAGGGCTTGGAACCGACGAACAGCGACGAGGTCATGGACCTCTATTGCGGAGCCGGCACGTTCACCTTGCCCATTGCCCGACGTGCGGTATGGGTAAGCGCTGTCGAGGCTGCAGGTCCTGCGGTACGCGATTTGCGCCGCAACGTCGATGCGGCAGGTCTCGCGAACGTCGAGCCCATTGGTGGTGACGCCGGCCGCGAGTTTCCCGACGGAGAAGCTGATCTGATCGTGGTCGATCCGCCTCGCGCAGGTCTTGCCACAGATGTCGTGGACAAGCTTTGTGCGCAATCTGCACGTGCAATCGCATATGTGAGCTGCGATCCCGCCACACTTGCCCGCGATCTCGCACGATTCGTCGCCAACGGCACGTTCAAGCCCACACGCATCACGCCGGTGGACCTCTTTCCTCAGACCTATCATGTGGAAAGCGTGTGCCTGCTGACGCGCGCCTGATGGTGTTTCGGTATCGTCACCTTTACTACGGTGCCGCCTCCGGCGCGGGTCGTGACGGAGAGCGAGCCATTGCACATCATCTCCAGTCGCTGCCTGATGTTCGTTAGGGCGATGTGTGGGTCGCCGTCGTTGACGACCTCAAAGCCGGGGCCGTTATCCTCTACGATAATCTGACTGCCGCTGCTGGTCTCCCTTGTCTTGATGTAAATATGCAGCGGCTCACCGTCAGGATCCAAACCGTGCTTGACGGAGTTTTCCACGATTGGCTGTAACGTGAGTGGATGGACACGGAACTTGGTGTGCGACGTGTC
>ONMP01000209.1 GCA_900318935.1 uncultured Actinomycetes bacterium | reverse complement strand
GCAAGGCTTCCTGCCCTCTTTCATCTATGCGTGGCAGGACCTAGATATACGCACGCCCAATGGTTACAGCGAAAAAACTGCCCAAGAAGCTCAAGCGGCTCTTGCTACTCGCTATCTCGAGCATACTGGCATGAGCGAGGGTAGGAGTGCCCGAGAGGCACAGTTCACCTCCCAGCGCCCCAACATCGTAATCATCCAAAACGAGACTTTCTGCGACCTCTCGAACTTCGATGGCCTGCGCAACGGCTACACCGGTCCCGCGTTCTGGCATGAGGGCATACCAGAGGCGCTCGCACGCGGAGACCTGGCAGTGTCGGTCTTTGGCGGGGGAACCTGCAACACCGAGTTCGAATTCCTGACCAATGGATCACTTGCCTTCATCGGTACGGCCAAATATCCCTTTGCCATGTATGACCTTTCCGGTGTTCCCAGCATACCCAAGCAACTCAACGAACAGGGCTATCGCACCATAGGCATGCATCCCAACCTAGCCTCCAACTGGAACCGCGACCGTGCCTACGAGCAGCTTGGCTTCAATGAGTTTCTCGTAGACGAGGACTTTGAGGGGGCGGAGGAGTTTCACACGCACACCTCTGACTGGGCGACGTACGACCGCACGCTCGAACTCATCCGGACAACAGACGAGCCCGTATTTGTCTTTGACGTCACGATGCAAAACCACAGCGGCTACGATACAGGAAGCATACCTGAGGAGCTCCTGCGCAACTATCGCATCGACGGCCTGAGCGCGGACTACACATTCCAGCTCAACGAGTTCCTGGCATGCATCGACGAGTCCGACCGGGCGCTCGAGAGACTCATGCAAGCCCTCAAGGAGACGAGCGAGCCAACGATTGTGGTGATGTACGGCGATCATCACCCGTGGTTCTCGCAGGCGGTCAATGACCTGCTTTTTACCGACGAAGACGAGCTTGTGCACTCGGAGAGGATTCACAACACAAGCTACGTGATGTGGGCAAACTATGATGTGGCAGGAGGAATCGATGCACAGCTCGACGGTGGGTCGACAAGCGCCGATTTGCTCGGGGCCATGACACTTGATGCAGTGGGGGCGCCTCTAAGCGAGTATCAGCAAGCGCTTCTGGGGAGCAGGCTCACTACTCAGGCAATCAACGCCTACGGCTACCTCGGCACCGATGGCGTGTGGCATCGCCTCGACGACACGCTCCATGAGCTGAGCCTCGCAGAATACCTCAACTTCGGATCCAAGCTGTAGTGTGATAGGCTCGAAAAAAGGGGCCGTCCCTCTCGTTCGAATCGGGGCAGACCCACGCACCGTGCCATCGGCAAGTACGCGATACGAAGGCACCATGTTTCCAGTCGCGATGGTATGCAGCATCGTAGCGAGGCAGATCACCGTGGTCGCATCGCGCACCATGTCACGCATGGCAAGCTGTCCGACATATGCGTCGCCGATAACCTCGGGCAGCGGCCCATCATCGCGAATCGAGCTCGTGAGGACGAAGGGCACGTCCCGCTTCACGAGGCTGTACATAATACCGTCCTCGATACCATGGTCATCGACGAACTGCTTAATCGAGCCGCTCCGCCGCACCTCATTGAGGACATCGAGATGGTTGTAGTGGCCGTTGGGCACCGACTCCTGCGTGTAAATGTCCTGCCCGAGCGCCGTATGGAGAAGCCCCGCCTCAAGGTCGTGGGTAGCCAGTGCGTTACCAGCCATGACACCATCCACATATCCGGCCTCTACCATGCGCTGCATGGCGAATCGAGCGTCATGGTCGAAGGCAAAAGCCGGACCCATGACCCACACGACTTTGCCATGCTCGCGCTCGTACCGCAGCAATTCAAAGAGCCGGTCATAGTCGCGGGCAAAGGCCGTCTCGCGACTGCGTCCCTGGCGAAAGACGAACTTGTCTGCAGCGCGCTTTGATCCTGGCGCCACAAAGCCGTCGACATGCACGTAAATGCCTTCCGAGCCGTCCTCAGTGCGTCCGAGGCACACGAGGTCACCAGCTCGCAGATTGCGGTTCTCCACCACGTCGAGACGTCCGTCTTTGCGAAGCACAACGGAAGAGTCCATGCGACTCTCGCAGGCCAGCTGCCATGTGCCACTCACCTTGAAATACTCGGGGTACATCGATGTACTGTGATAGCCGCGTGGGGCTACCCCGTCAATTGCGACTTGCTCCCAACGTGCGTCTGGAGACGACACGAACTCCGGAAGCGAAAAGTCGGGTTCGATGTACGTTGGCATTTCAAAGCTCATGGCATACCCCACTCTATCCATTACAAGAAGCGATAGCGTACCTCGCGCAAGCCCCACTCGTCGCAGCTGCCCGCACCGAAGGCGCGGAACACGGCTGGCGTGAGGTCGAGTCCACGGCTGCCGCCCCCCATGCCGCCACAGTCGGTGACCGTCGCAATGACCGTCATGCCGTTGTACTCGATTTGTATCATGCTACCGTAGAACTGCGCCGGGTTGCTGGAGATTGGCATGGCGACCGTAGGGACGGACTCGTCAAGAGGAATGCCCGAGGCCGTGGCAGTCGATCCGGGAGGAGTGTTGTCGGCGATGCTGTAGGCTGATGCGATGCAGGAAATCCAGTTACCGGCATCGCTCGCTGAGTACTCTGTGTCTGCTTCCGGCTCAGGTTCTGGTTCAGCTGCAGGCTCAGGTTCTGGCTCCGGATTAGGCTCAGGAAGTGCCTCGGCTGGTGCTGCGGTCTCGGGGTCGCTTTCGTCTTCCTCGCCATTCGCTTCCTCTTCTGTGGAGGCCTCTTCCCCGTCCGTGGACTCTTTCTCCGTGTCGGCCCCTTCGGTCCCATTCGCATCTTCCGGTTGTGAAGCATCTGTCTCGGTATTCGTTGCTTCGTCTGCGCTTTCCTCACTCGAAGCACCGTCTTCGTCGACGTCCTCGTCAGACGTGTCGCCGCTCTGGGCAGGCTCCTCTCCGCTGGGCTTCTCCGTGTCGGCCTTGTTCGGCGAGGCCGCTTCCTCCCCGTCCTTAGCCTCCTGCGCGGCAATCTTTGCTGCCGCGGCACGAGCTTCGTCTTCCTCAGCCTCCGCCTCAAGGGATGTGGCATCCGTTGCTGCCCTCAAAGCGAGATCCCGGACCTGCGATTCAGCCTTTGCTTGCTGGCGCTTCTTGGCCGCTCGTTCTTCCTGGATGGCAGCCTGACGCGCGATCTCGGCTAATCGTGCTTGCTCGGCTGCGCGTTCCTCAGCCTCTAAGCCCTCAGCCATCTCGAGCAGAGCACTGACGGACTCCCTGAGCTCGCCGCAAGTCTGCTCAAGTCCTTCGAGCGCCGCCTTTCGGTCGTTTCGCGCCACCTCGATCTGGTTCATGCGATCGTCGAGGTTGCGCTTGTCCTCGTCTAACTGATCTACGCAATCAGCCTTCCACTGCGTGACCTTGTTTGCGTAATAGAGGCGCGATATGAAGTCGTCGAAGGTCTCACTGGAGAGCGCGATGTTCCAGAGGCTCGGCATCCCACCCCAGCGGTATTCGGTCTCGACCATGGTACTGAGCTGTGAACGGTCTTCGATGAGGTCTCCCTGTACGGCGATGGACTGCTCCGCAAGCTCACGAATCTGTTTTTCGAGGTCATCGACCTCTGCCCTGCCCGCATCTAGCTGTCCGACGAGCTCGTCGAGCCGCGCGTTTTCCGCTTTTGCCTTTGCGCGGGCCTCCGCTGACGTCTGTGCCTTAGCGGGAGCGGCAAAAGCTGGTGAGCCAGTAATCAGCGAGACAGTGCAGATGCCGACTGCCGCAGCTCGACCAACCTTGCGGACAAGCCCTTCGGAAACGTTTTCATTCCGGCCAAATCTCATGCAGGAACTCCTCCCCGTACGTCTCGAGCTTCTTGGCCCCAACGCCCGACACTTCGAGCATCTGGTCCTTTGTGCGTGGTCTCAGACGCACCATGGAACGCAACGTAGCATCGGAGAATACCATATATGCGGGCAATCCTCGCTCCTGAGCGAGCCGTTTACGCAGAGACCTCAGACGAGCAAAGAGTTCCTCGTCGGCTAGGGACGTCTCATCGCTTGTCACGGCAGTCTTTTGACCGGCCGTGTCAGGGCTGCCCTGCGTGAGGCGAGTTGTCTTTCTGCTCATGCGACCATGCGTCGCGTACTCCTCGTCGGGATCGAAGCTGCCCACCACACTCTCCTTGCGCTCCTCTTCCCAGCCGCAGACAGAGCACGCCTCACAGTTCTCCGGCACTCCAACGAGGCTCTGTCCGAAGTGGCGCAGTATTCGGCGGCGAAGGCAATAGCTGCTCATGGCATAGCCAATCATGTCGCCCAGCAGTCGGTTGCGACTCTCTAGGAGCTGGTCATGCGCCGATGGGTCGGCATCTGCGGGCAGCTCGTTGCGCTCGATGAGAAAATGTGCGGTTCGGATGTCACCCTGACTCCAGAGCAGATGACACTCCGCTGGCTCGCCGTCACGGCCCGCTCGACCCGCCTCCTGGTAGTACTCCTCGAGCGATAGCGGTAGGCCGTCGTTGACCACGTAACGCACGTTGGACTTATCGATACCCATGCCAAAGGCGTTGGTCGCCACCATCACCTGCACGTCATCTGTCGCAAATCGTGCCTGGGCGTCGGCGCGTTGGTCGTTGGGCATGCCGCCATGGTAGCATGCCGCGGTGTACCCCTTTTTAAGCAACGTGTTACACAGCTCCTCCACCCGCTTGCGCGTCATGGCGTACACGATGCCAGATTCGCCGGCATGTCGGCGCACGTAGCTGACAAGCCAATCCTTGCGCTGTGCGGGCGTAAGCTTGTGGGTCGCCAGTCGAAGGTTGGGGCGGTCGAAGCCGCTAATCTGCACGAGCGGATTGCGAAGGGCAAGAAATTCCTCGACGTCGCGGCGCACGCGGTTCGTAGCAGTCGCGGTAAGAGCGGCCACCACGGGACGTTTCGGGAGGAAGTCAACGAACGAGGCAATCTGTCGGTAGGCGGGCCGGAAGTCTTGACCCCATTGGCTGACGCAATGCGCTTCGTCCACGGCGAAAAGCGGGATGTGTATGCCCGCGGCGAATTCGCGAAACATCGGGTCGGTAAGGCGTTCCGGCGCGACATACATGAGGTCGTACCGTCCGGCAGCCGCGCGACGCAGCACCTCAGGCCGCACGCGGGGTTTGAGCGTGGAATTGAAGTAAGACCCCCGGATGCCTACCTCGCGCAACGAACGCACCTGGTCGTCCATGAGCGAGATGAGCGGCGAAACGACGATGGTGAGCCCTCCCATCAGCACGGCGGGCACTTGGTAGCACACCGACTTGCCCGCGCCTGTCGGCATGATGGCGAGGGCGTCTTGGCCACGAAGAATCGCCTCGATCACATGCTCCTGACCTGGCCGAAAGTCGTCGTAGCCGAAACGGTCCTTGAGTACCGCGCGAGCGTCGTCGAGCGTCAGTCCCATGCGTTCCCTCTCTCTCACCAACCCGCAATCCCGCTGTGACCTCGATCCCACAGCGGGATTGAGGTCACGAAAAAACGGCCTCCAAGGGAAGCCGTTGCGGAATACACTGGAGCGGGTGACGGGAATCGAACCCGCGTGGTCAGCTTGGAAGGCTGAAGTTCTACCATTGAACTACACCCGCATATGGTCGGGGTGACTGGATTCGAACCAGCGACCCTCTGCTCCCAAAGCAGATGCGCTACCAAACTGCGCCACACCCCGGTCGCCCGATTAGTATAGGCGAGAACGAGCGCTTCGTGCAAGCGCGTCGTGCGCATGTGTCGAATAAATTACGCTCGAACGAAGAGAACGTTACAGCCCTGCGAGGCGGTCCTTTGAATTGCGGGACTCAACTATCCTATGAAACTGGAAGCTCGTAAGCATGTACGAAGTTTGGAGGATACAATGACGTATTCCGAGCGCGTTCTCGCCGAGCTCAAGGAGCGCTATCCTGAGCAGCCCCAGTTCATCCAGGCGGCCACCGAGGTCCTCGAGACCATCCAGCCCGCTCTCGACGCTCATCCCGAGTATGAGGAGGCCGCCCTGCTCGAGCGCCTCGTCGAGCCCGAGCGCGTGATCATCTTCCGCGTTCCTTGGATCGATGACGAGGGCAAGATCCAGGTCAACCGCGGCTACCGCGTGCAGTTCAACTCCGCCATCGGCCCCTACAAGGGTGGCATCCGCTTCAACCCGACCGTCACGCTGGGCATGCTCAAGTTCCTGGGCTTTGAGCAGACCTTCAAGAACAGCCTGACTACCCTCCCCATGGGCGGCGGTAAGGGCGGCGCTGACTTTGATCCCAAGGGCAAGTCCAACATGGAGATCATGCGCTTCTGCCAGTCCTTCATGACCGAGCTTTACAGACACATCGGCCC
>ONMP01000348.1 GCA_900318935.1 uncultured Actinomycetes bacterium | reverse complement strand
TGCGGTTGAGCTCAGTCTGCTCAGCCCACGCGATGAGCTCATCCTCGCGATCGTTCGCCGCAAGCGTACGCCGCACGGCATTCGCGGGCATCATAACGAACTTCTCGGGACGGCTTTCATAGGCACGCGGCTCGACCTCCACGCGCTCGCCCTCAACCTCGACGAGGGTCTTTGTGTGGGCGATGCGCATGGTCTCGTGCAGTATCACCAGCGTGTCAAAGCGCTCGGAAATCTCAAACGCGGCCTGGGCCATCTCGTAGGCCTCTTGGCTATCGGACGGATCCAAGCAGGGAATGCGTCCGAAGGCCGCATAATGGCGGCTGTCCTGCTCGTTCTGGCTGCTGTAGCAACTCGGATCGTCAGCCGCAAGCAGGACGAGGCCAGCGTTGACTCCAGTGTTCGCCGCACTCATGAGCGGGTCCGCAGCGACGTTGACTCCCACGTGCTTCATGGTGACGAGACTGCGCACGCCACCCATGGCGGCTCCTAGGCCAACCTCAAGCGCGACCTTCTCGTTGGGCGCCCACTCGCAGTAGACGTCTGGCTTCTTTACAAGGTTTTCGAGCGTCTCGGTCGAAGGTGTGCCCGGATACGCCGCACCCACCTTGACCCCGGCCTCCCACGCCCCCTGCGCGATGGCCTCGTTGCCCGACAAGAGCTGTTTGCCCACGATACCTCCCTTCGCGCGCGGTACCTCTCCGTCCCGCGCGACATATGCGTAGCTTTGCTATGATACGCGACTTGCGCCAAGATGTGCAGAGATTCTTTGTTAAGGGACAACCATTTGGCGATTGACTCTGTGCACTCCATCGTATGCGACAGTCATGTATGGCAAACTCAGTAATGTATTTATGGCGTGAGGAGGTTGGTATGTTCTTCGATCCGTTCTTGCTGGTGTTTGCCTTTGGCGTGGGAATTCTAGGAGCTATGTTCGGAGGCATCCAGACCTTCATCTGCACGGGCTTTGCCGGCATCGTCGTGTACGCGCTCAAAGCTGCCGGCGTTGAGCCAACGATTCTGGGCGACACGGTGCTCAACATGCTGCTGCTACCGGCCATCATCTTCAACGGCTCGGCTGTGGCGACCGCCGTCGCAGCGCGCAAGTATCCCGACCAGCTCAAAGGCTGGGACATCACACGCTCGCTCATCTTTTTGCACGATACGAGCATCATGCTGGTAGGCGGCGTGGCGGCAGCGCTCGGCTACCTCATGTTCTCGTTCTTTACCCACATCGGGCTCCCCACCGATGCCGGTGCGTCGGCCATCATTATCTTGGGCGTCATCGTACGCCTGACGCTCAGCAACGGACGCAAGTGGGCGCCCGACGCGACGGACTACTACCGCGAGCAGGGCTGGCAGTACTGGGTGTTCCAGACCATCAACTGTCTGGCCGTCGCCGCCGTGTTTGGCTTCATCCTACGTGAGGCTGGGCCTGAGTTCTACGGTGTGGGCTTCTCCATCTCTGCTGCACTGCTCCTCTTTGGCTATGCAGGTGACGGCCAAAAGGTGCCCACCACGCATCAGATCACGGCCGTCGTAGGCACGGCTCTCGGACTCACCGGTGGCAGCATCCCCATTGCCTGCCTCTTTGCCCTTATCTCCAACCACATCTACCTCGTGTTTGCCAAATACTTCAACGAGGACTGCTCGACGCACATCGACCCACCAGCCGTGGGCATCGTAGTGGCCACGCTGCTGCTCAACCTGATTTTCTAGTATGCCTCAATGGGCAAAAGGCCCATGCAGAGGTGCAATGAAATACTTGGTGAGTACTGGATCTGGACTTATACCACCAACCAAAGACATGCCATCCAGCTTCATGCCGGGTGGCAGTATTGCATCGTGAGACAAGAACAAACTTCAGATAATTCTAAGCTCAATAACATGCAAACCGAAACACCCCTATCTACCTGCGAGAGTGCAAAAAACGGGGAAATTGCTGTCAGCTAGCGGGGGAATTCGTGCAACATAGGCGCGCTAGTGTCAAACCTCCCACGAAAACCTTGAGGATGGGAGGCAGCATGAGGGACACGAGTGAGGGTAAAACATACGCGAGCAGCGTAACGGCTACGACTGACCCACAAGCCCAGCCACAGAGAGACGAGTCGGAGGGAGAGCTACGCATATCACCGCTCTTCAACGACGCGTTTCTCTGGATCTTTGGGAGACAGGAGTCGAAGGACGTGACACGCGCGTTCACAAACGCAATACTACACCGCGCGGGTCTCGATCAGGCCCGCTTCCCGCGCGCG
>ONMP01000141.1 GCA_900318935.1 uncultured Actinomycetes bacterium | reverse complement strand
GACATCTGGTTCGTGAGCTATATGCCTGACCTCGAGGTGTTCATCTGCATCCTCGGCAACATCACCGACATCTCGCCGCTCGCGAACTGCCCGCACCTCGAGTTCCTGGAGATCTTCTCCAACTATGTCGATGACATCTCGGCCCTTGCCAACTGCCATGAGCTCAAGCATCTCAACGCGTCGAACAACCCCGGCCTCTCCGATATCACCTGCCTCTATGACATCGACCTAGAGCGCTTCTGGTGCGGCTATCCCAACTCCGTGCCCGATGAGCAGTTCGCACGCTATCAGGAGCTGCATCCCAACTGCGTCGTGCGCACGAACCTCTCGAACCCGCATGAGGACTATCGTTGGGGCAACCCGCGCTACGAACTGCTGCGCAAGCAGATTGGCTACGACAACCTCGACTTCTCGACGCCAGAGCACGACCCGCTGTGGGAGGGCCCGATTGAGCTGCCGACGCAGACGACCACTACCGGAACCGCAGGTGCGACCACGACGAACACCACGGCGACAGAGGATGATGAAGCGGCCTACGAGGATTATGGTACAGGCGAAGACGAATACGTGGAAGACTACGGCTACGAGGAAATCTAAATCCAAGCGTTAATTCGTGCGAGGTCAAGCACCTCGTCAAGGGGAAGCGGTCGCGAGTACAGGAAACCCTGGAGGCGACCGCTTCCCATCTCGCGCAGCATCTCAGCTTGGATTTCCTCTTCGACGCCCTCCGCGAGTGTGTCCATTCCAAGCTCCTGGCACATCTTGATGATCGAAGAAACGATCACGGCGTTGCGCCCGTTGGTGACGAAGTTGCGCATGAAGCGCATGTCGAGCTTCACGAGGTCAAAATGAAGGTCTTCGAGCAGGTTGAGCGTGGAATACTCGCTGCCGAAGTCATCCATCCACACGGCGAAACCGAGGTTACGCAGATGGTTCACCTCGGAACGTAGCTGCTCCTCGCTCTCCGCGAAGGCGCTCTCGGTAATCTCGATATTGAGCACGTTTGGTCGCAGGCCTGACGTCAACACGAGCGAGTTAATCTCGTTGGGCATGTTGCAAGCGCTGAAGTCCGTGCGAGAGAGGTTGACTGACACGGAAATCTCTGGCATGCCCATCTTATGCATGCGCTTGATGTCGGCAAGGACTTGGCGGATGACGTGAAGACTGAGCTTGTAGACGAGGTGTTCTCTTTCGAGCACGCTGATGAAGCGTCCGGGCAGTAGCATGCCATAGGTCGGGTCAATCCAGCGAGAAAGAGCCTCAAGGTTGCAGAGGCGTCCATCTGAGCTGCGTATGATCGGCTGGTAGTATACCTGCAGCCAGCCTTCTTCTATGGCCTGGTCGAGGTGATTCACGAGGTACTTGTCAAGGCGGAGCTGTTCGTCGAGCTGTCGGTCATAGATTCGATATGCTGCACCGTTCTGCCCTTTTATGTGCTGCCGAGCAACGCGCGCCTTGTCTACCAGCACGATGATCGAATCGCCGTCACGGTACTCCGCAAAGCCAGCGCGAACTTGTGGGGTTTCCCTGGGCAGGAAGGCGTTGAGGCCTTCTTGAATTGATTCCATGGCTTGGTCGATCTGGTCTCTGTAGCACATCACCACGAATCGACTGCCGGTGACGTAGCATACCTGCCGGTTGGGGAGGGCCTCTTGGAGCAGTTGGCCGAGCTGGCGGATGAGGCGATCGCCCTCTTCGTAGCCATGCGCATCGTTGAACGATCGGAACTCCGCAATCTTGAATGCGCCTATCATGATGGGTCGACTGTGGTCGACGACTGTGTGCAGCATCTCTTCGGAGCGTGCGACAAAGAAGGGCAGGGTGGGCAGGCCAGTGAGCTGGTTAACCTCGTAGGAGCGAGCGTGCATGCCCGTGTTTGACAGGACTTTCCCGTCGTGCAGTGCCTCTTCGCTGAACGCGCTGCCAACGATTGTCCCCTTGCCTTGGCGCTTTGCCTGACGCATGTAGATGGTCGCGAGCTGAATCATCGAGGCGAGCTGGTCAGGATTCTCGGGCGAACCGGTGACGTATCCAAACGAACACGTCGTAGAGATGTGGACGTGATGGAACTGGGCATCTGACATGCGCCTCATGCAGGTGTCGATGCTAGTCATGCCAGCTGACTTGTTCGTGCCTCCTGGCGTGATGCAGAGGAGGCCTCCGCTTTCGTAGCGGTATACATGCCTCTCCTCAAACACGTCCTTGCAAATGGTGGCAAAGCGGCCAAAGACCTCGTCACCGGCGTCGGTGCCATAGAAGTCGTTGACGAGCTCCAGATAGTCTACGTTGCCCACTGCCAGAATGAGGTCTTTGTTCAAGTACTGGTCGGCGTGCGCCTCGAGGCAGAGACGGTTGCGCGTGTTGGTTATCAGGTCGTGCTCGAGATGGTAGGTCGCGCGATCAAGATTGTGCATGACCTCAAATCTCAGCCTAAGTACGGTGCAGGTAACGGCAACGGACACGAAGTAGAATTCGGCAGCATGTATGAAGTCCGTGCCCACAAATGCCGGGTCCTTGGTGGTTGTAACGAGAGCCATAAAGAGGACATTCCAAGCGAGGCTTACGCCCATCACGCGCAGCGGGGTGTCGAGGATAAAGATCGGTATGATCGACATGAACATCGGGAAGGTGACTGCCTGGTGCGTGGGATCCCAGACGGTGCCCAGCAGGATCGAGATGATCATAACCGGCGCCTCGAGCAGGTACACCAGCAGCGTAGAACGCTTGCAGTTCTTTGGGATGACAAAGCGGTCGGCGAGGAAGAGGAGCACGAAGTAGCAGATCAGGAGCATATCGGTCGTGCCGAGCGCCGCGAGGCTGCGCACGATCAGTTGGGATATGGCGTTGGCGAGGGCTACGGGTATGCCTGCGATGGCGAAGTAGCGGATTGCGAGGCGATTTTGTCGGCTAATCTCATCTTGGTTCAAAGCGTAGTTGCCGCCAAGCAAAAAAGAGATGAACTTCTTACGCATGCCCCTCGCCTCCTCAGGGGCTATTATCCACTTAGCGTATAGACTTCGCAAGTAGAAGGTCGGGTGACCGCTAGCCCACAGCGGGATCGTGGTCAGTTTTGACCACGATCCCGCTGTGGGCTAGCGGTCACGCTGCTACAGTTCTAGGGCGAGGAGGTCCTCTACGGTCTGGCGACGCACGGCGAGGCGTGCTGTGCCACCGGAGAGCATGACGAGGGCCGGGCGCGGTACGCGGTTGTAGTTGCTTGACATCGCGTAGTTATACGCACCGGTGCCAAGAACCGCAATGATGTCGCCGCGCTCGGGCTTGGCGACGCAGATGTCTTCGGCGATGCGATCGCCGCTCTCACAGCAACGGCCCGCGACGGTGCAGGCGAAGTCTGCGGGATCCGCGGCGCGGCTTGCGTTGACGATTGTGTAGGCGCTCTTGTAAAGAGCATAGCGCGGGTTGTCCGTCATGCCGCCATCCACCATCACGTAGCTGCGGTAACCCTCGACGGTCTTGGTCCCGCCGGTGGTGTAGAGCGTGACGCCTGCATCGGCGACGATGGAGCGGCCAGGCTCGAGCAGAACGCGGGGCATGGGATAGCCCGCACGCTCGCAGCCGGCTTCGAGGTGCGAGGCGATGGCGGCTATGTTCGCGGCGATGTCCATCTGTGGGTCGCTCTCCACATAGGGCACGCCGAAGCCGCCGCCGAGGTTGAAGACCTTGGCGACGTAGCCCAACTCGTCGCGCACGTCGCAGGCAAAGGCGAGCAGGCGGTCTACCTGGTCGCAGAACGAATCCGGTTCAAAGATCTGACTGCCGATGTGGCTGTGGAAGCCGACGACCTCGACACCCTCGGTGGCGAGGGCGGCCTTGGCGAAGACGAGGGCCTGCCCCGTCTCGATGGGTACGCCGAACTGCGAGTCGACCTTGCCCGTCTTGACAGCAGCGAAGGTGTGGGGGTCGAGACCTACCGTCACGCGCAGGAGAATGCGTTGCGTGATGCCCTGCGCCTTCGCCTCGCGACCGAGAACTGCGAGTTCGTTGAGGTTGTCCACCGCAAAGCAGCCCACGCGCCGTGCCACGCCGTAGGCGATCTCGGCATCGGTCTTGTTTGAGCCGTGGAAGCAAAGACGCTCGGCAGGAAAGCCCGCTGCGAGGGCCGTTGCCACCTCGCCGCCAGAGACCACGTCGGCCCCCATGCCCTCTGACTCGATGACGGGGTAGATGCCCTTGAAGCAGAGAGCCTTGCTGGCAAAGAGAGGCGCCGAGCCGTCGGGTAGGTACTTCTGCATGGCCTCGACATAGGTACGGCAGTTCTTGCGCACGCGGTCCTCGTCAAGCACGTAGAGTGGTGTGCCGTACTCGGCGGCGAGCTCGCAAGCGTCAATTCCCGCGATGGCGAGGTGCCCGGCGTCGTTGACTGAAAGGTTGTCATATATCATGATTGGCTCCTTGTGTCGGGTGCCTCGCGTGAGCAATCACATCAGGTGAGCGCGCAGCTCTTCAGCCGAGAGCGGGCTGAGCAGTGCGGGCGGAATGTCAAACATCGTTCGGGCGCCAGTCTGGCCGTCCTCATGCATGCGGTATGCTGCACGGGCGACGCTCGCGAGCACGCTACCCGTGAAGTATGGGTTCGAATCGAGGGAGAGCGAGAACTCAATCGTGTCGCCGAACTCGTCGTCAAGGCCGGTGCGGCCGCTGCGAATTACGGTACCGCCGTGGGGCAGGCCCTTGTGATTGGCGTCGAGCTCTTCTTGCGAAATGAACGTCACGGTGGTGTCGTAGTCCGAGAAGTAGTTCGGCATCGTGACGATGGCCTCTTCGATAGCGGCGAGGTCCGCGCCTTCCTCGGCGACCACGAAGCACTCGCGCGTGTGCTTCTCGCGGGTGGTGAGCTCGGGGTTCTGGCCGGAGCGGGCGGCCTCAACGGCGGCGGGTACGGGGACCGTGTACTGGCGTGCGTCGGCCACGCCGGGGATGCGACGGATGGCGTCGGAGTGTCCCTGGCTCACCCCTCGGCCCCAGAATGTGTAGTCGGCGCCGTTGGGCAGAACCGCGCTGGCATAAAGACGTGCGAGCGAGAAGAGGCCCGGGTCCCAGCCGCACGAGATGACGCCGAGCGTACCGGCTGCGCGGGCTGCCGCATCAACGTTGGCAAAGTGGTCGGGGATGTGTGCGTGCGTGTCGAAGCTGTCCACGACGGTGAACAGCTGGGCCAGCTCTGGTGTCTGGTTGGGCAGGTCAGTGGCGCTGCCGCCGCAGAGCACCATGACGTCGACCTTGTCCGCGAAGGAGGGAAGGTCTGCCCATGCGTAGACGGGCGTGTCGGTGGCGACCTTGACGTCTGCCGGATTGCGCCTCGTAAAGATGCCCACGAGATCCATGTCGGGTGCGTTCGTGACGGCAGCCTCGACGCCGCGTCCAAGGTTGCCATATCCTGCGATTGCGACTCTCATTACATGCCTCCTCGGTTGTGTGGTCGTGATGTTAGAGGATAGCGAAACGGCATTGACTCCCGGCGGAACGTCTTTCACTGGTAACACAGCCCCGCGTCGCGATGCGCTAACCAATCTTTCACTGGCAACACAGCCCGCGTCCCACTGCGCTAACCTAGAATGTATGGTGGACGCGAAGAAGCTTGGGAGTGGACATGGATAATATCCGAAACGTTGTGTTTGACATGGGCGGTGTGCTCATGGACTGGAATCCGGCAAAGATTGCTCATGCGCTCTGCGACGATCCCGACGATGCGGCCCTACTTGCGCGCACCGTCTTTGACTCGCGAGAGTGGGGGTGGGCGGACGCCGGTGCCGTGAGCGAGGAGACGGTCGCATGGACTGCCCAGCTCAGATTGCCCGAACGTCTGCACGAATTGGCCGAGGTTTTTGCGCTGCGCTGGCACGAGGTCTTTGAACCGATGCCCGCCACGGGAGAACTGGTGCGCGAGCTCAAGGAAGCCGGGTACGGTGTGTATCTGCTCTCGAACGCCAGCCCGTCCTTCAAGAAATACTGCGAGCGCATCCCGGCCTTCGAGTGCTTCGACGGGGTGCTTGTGTCGTGCTTCGAGCATGTGGTCAAGCCCGATGCCGCCATCTACCTGCTGCTTTGTGAGCGCTATGGCCTCGTCCCGTCAGAGTGCCTCTTTGTGGATGACGTTGAGCGCAACGTCGTGGGCGCACGGCGGGCGGGCATGCAGGCCTATCGGTTTGACGGCGACGTGGATGCGCTGCGTCGTTTCATTCGCAATGGGGAGCCCGCCGCGTAAGCCAGCGCCGGCTGCGTCACAGTTCGATGGAACCTCCGCTGGGGATGCGCTGTGCCAGTTCCTCGATGATGGCTACGCCAGCTGAAGTGCCGATGCGCCGGGCTCCAGCTCGAACCATCGCGAGGAAGGTCTTGGCGTCGCGGATGCCGCCGGCTGCCTTGACGAGCACCTCGCCTGCCACGTGCTCGTGCATGAGCTCGACGTCATGAACGGTGGCGCCGCCCGTACCGAAGCCCGTGGAGGTCTTGACGAAAGTGGGGCGCACCTCGCGCGCGATGCGGCAGAGCTCGATTTTCTCGGCGTCGCTGAGGTAGCAGTTCTCAAAGATGACCTTGGATGGGACGCCGGCCTCGTTGCATGCGGCCACGATTTGGCGCATCTCGTCGGCGACGTAGCTCCAGTTGTGTTCGCGAACTTGCGTGAGGTTCACGACGTAGTCGATCTCGGTGGCGCCGTTTGCGAGGGCATCACGTGTCTCGGCGACCTTTGCCGCGATTGTGGTCTGTCCGAGGGGGAAAGCGATTGCCGCGCCGACATGAACGTCGGTGCCTGCGAGGCGCTCGGCACAATACGCCACCTGCACTTGGTTGATGGCAACCATGCGGAAGTGGTGCCGGGTCGCTTCGTCGCAGAGAACGTCCATGTCTGCGTGCGTGGCATCGGCATGGAGGTTGGTGTGGTCGATGAGCTGTGCGAAGTCGTCGAGAGTCCAGGTGCTCATGGGAGTTCCTCTTCGTTAGGAGTGGTTAACAGTAATGTGCACAAAAGGATACACCCTTATGGACATGCTCTTAGGGACATCCCCTTTCCCGCGGACAAACGACCCCGTCCCCGCAGTCCTCGTGTACTATGAAGACAGACAAATCCTGTAGGAGGAGGATTCGCATGCCTTTGCTTAAGCCTTCATATACGGCGGATGACTACTGGAACTTGCCTGATGGTGTGCGTGCCGAGCTCATTGACGGCGAGCTGTGGAACTTGGCCTCGCCGAGTAGGACGCACCAGAGAATCGTATACGAACTCGGGAGGCGCCTCGGAGACTTCATCGATGAGCACGGTGGATCATGCGAGGTTTATCCCGGCCCCTTCGCCGTGAACCTCTTTGCGGATGACACGACCTTCGTCGAACCCGACATATCCGTTGTGTGCGATCCTTCCAAGCTCAGTGAGCGCGGGTGCGAGGGCGCGCCTGACTTCATCGCAGAGGTTACCTCGCCGAGTAACTCCGGAATGGATTACATCTCTAAGCTCCAGCTTTATCGGGATGCCGGGGTTCGCGAGTACTGGATCTGCGACCCGAAAAAGAAGCAGGTCATTGCATATTATTTCGAAGAAGAGCCCGTCGCAACTGTCTATAGGTTCGAGGATCGCGTGCCTTCTGCCCTCTTTGTGGGGTTTTCCATATGCTTCGCGAACATCGTTCGTCCGCACTGAGTCGAGGGGCCG
>ONMP01000161.1 GCA_900318935.1 uncultured Actinomycetes bacterium | reverse complement strand
ATACCTTCTCATGATAAGCCGTTGGAAGAGTTTTTGCCAATGATGAGGTAATAGTAACGTTCGTTTCGGCGACCGTTCGCTCGAACCACGCCGAGGCCAAAAATGGCAGTGGAGCAGTTTCGAAAAAGGGCGGGACCCATCTAGGTCCCGCCCGACGCTTTGCGCTGTCGCGTGTTGTGAGTGCTCAGTCGTAGCAGCTGCCCTATCGACCTTCCCGACGCCGACGGAGAGCCAGCCCGGACGTGAGCAGCATGAGAGCGGACCCCAGCGTGAGGATGGCCGTCTCGGGACTCATCCCATCGCCCGTGCGCGCGAGGGTGCTGCTGCCCGAACTGCCGCTTGAGCTGCTGCTTGAACTTCTGACCGGGTTGCTGCTTGAACTACTGACCGGGCTGCGTCCTGAACTGCTACCGGAACTGCCGCTTGAGCCGCTGCCCGAGCCGCCCGCGTTGTTGCCGGAATTGGTGCCTGTGTTGCCGCTGGGCTTGTTGTCCGTGTTGCCGCTGGGCTTGTTGTCCGTGTTGCCGGGATTGGCCCCCGTGTTGTCGCTGGGTTCGTCGATCGGCTTGTCGTCCTCCTCCGCCGGCTTGTCGTCTCCGGGTTCGTCCTCCCCGGGCTGTCCCGCCGCTGCGACCGTGAACGTCACCGTCACCGGGTCGCCGTCCTCGAAGTGGGCGACGAGCGTGTGGGCGCCCTCGGAGAGCCCGGAGAGGAGGTCGGCCGAAAGCGTCACCGTCACGTCGGCGTCGCCGACGACGCAGGCCGCCGGGTCGACATCGCCGTCGTCGAGCGTAGCGCGGATGAATCGAGGTCGGCCATACGTCGTGGTTTCCTCGAACGCGAATGTCAGTCCCTCGGAGGCACCCTTCGTCCAGGTAGCTCCGTCGCCCTCAGTGCAGGCGTAGGTCGCGCCGCTTAACGGCAGGGCGTAGGCCTTGATGGAGAAGTTGTCTATGACGCATCCAAAGGCATTTGTTTTGACGTTCGTCTCTTCGCGCTTGTCCGCCCAGTCCTTCCAGGCGCCGCCCTCGTATATGTAGCTCTCGCCCCTGTTTACGACGGCCTTGCCGTACTGGTTGCGCTGGCCTGGTGTCCCCCTGAGTGGTTCGGCGAGCTCTTGGCTTATGGCCTTGTTTGCCACGGTCTCATAGACGGTGACCCCGTCTCCGTTCACGTAGGACACTGTGGACACCACGGAGAATCGCTCGCCCTCCTTGAGCCTGATGGGATTCTCCAGGTCCGCGCGGTGGAAGCCAGCGTAGCCGTAGGTGCGCGACAGCTGCCCCACGAGCGTGCCGTCCGTGGGGTCCTTGGACTCGTCGGTGAGCAGGTAGATTGCGAAGGTCACGCGCGAGTTCACCTCGTCCGTGCGCGTGGAGACCGATGTGATCTTCTCGTCGGATGCCGCCGTGAAGACGTTCGCGGATGACAGCACGTTGTCGCCCTTGCCTTCGAGGATTAAGAAATAGTCGTAGGCCGGCAGATAATCGTACGCATACGTATGGAACTCCCTGCCGGCTAGGTCCATGCCGAAGGTCATCGTCTCGGGATTTGACAGCGTCTTATCGTAATACGAGACGTAGAAGTACCCGGAGCCGTCCACGCCCCAATCGTTCTTGCCGAGGACCTGATCCCCGTACTCCTCGCTATGCTTCGTCTCGACGCCGTCCTTGCGGCCCCAGCTGTTCCTCACGATCCAGGCACCGGCGGCCGGTGGGGCCTTCGAGAGGCCATCCCCGTCCACGCCCTGGTTGAAGTTGCTCACGGCGTAGTTGTCGTCCCAGCCCACAATAGCGACCTGGTGATTCGAGGACCTGTTGTCGTATACATAGGCCGCCCACGTTTTTTTGTTCGTGTACCTGGCCTCGCCCGCCTGGTTGGGGGCCGACTGGTCCGCGCATATGCAAACGGAGACTGCGCGACCGCGCATGAGCTCCTGCTTCATCGCCTGCATGCCCGCCTCGTTGAGGGAGACGACCTCCTGCGCGTCCTTTGTGATGGGCGAGGGCAGCAGGTTGCCGTCACGTATTGTGTAGCCGGCAAAGACGTTCCTGTTTGACTCGCCGTTCTCGTCTACGGGGTCGATGGTCCAGTCGTCCTTCTCGCTGTAGGAGTTGACCATGCTGCCGTCTTTCAGGCCATCAATCGTCTTCTGGTAGAGCGAGTTGATGTAGTCCTCGACGGTGGTGAAGTCCGTAGTCTCCTGTATCTTCTTAAGCAGTTTCTCCTCAGCGTTCGCTTCGTCCTTTTCGACCTCAGTGTCCTCGTCGTCCTCGTCCTCATCGTCATCGTCGTCGTCAATATAATCATCTATAAGGCGCTTCCTCGCATCGGCGCACCACTCGTCTTTGTGCCCTAGATAGTACTCGTAGGTTGTCATTCCGGTCTTGCCGCGATATGGGAAATCCTCCTCGAGCACCGGTCCGACGCCCGTGGAGAAGAGCGAGGTCGCAAGTATGGGGTTCGACGCGATGAACGCAGCGTTGCGGTTCGTCTCCGGGTCCTCGCCAAACACATATAGGCCTTCGCCCGCCTGCGACGGCGGCGCGTCCAGGTCGGTGACGGGATGCAGGGCAAACCATACGAGGTGCCTCTCGGAGAGGTCTACGGGCATCTTGAAGTCGGCGGCGATGCTCGTCTCAGCGGCCGCGATACCGCCAAAGGCCCAGCACGTCGAGTAGGGACTCTGACACTTTACGGGATTCACGTTGCCCGGAAAGGCTTGCCTCAGGTCAAACGACGCCGGAAGGTCCGCCTGGGCCTCGAACACCGTTCCGACCTGCTCCCCCGTGTCGCGCGCCCATATGGGCACGTCATCCTCGGCGCGGGCTGGTTTCGCCGGCGCCAGGCCAACGATCATTGTTATCGCCATCAGAAGCGAGACAATGCCTCTGCTCCATCTCTTTCGTGACTCGTACATACGACCTCCTTTACCTGAGCACACGCTGATTACGCATTATAAACATGACACATGACAGGCGGCTTAGCATTTTTTCGAGTCTGTGCCTGCATGACATCTAATGCATGGGTCATGTAATCCGTAGCGGACACGTCGGGCGAAGCCACGATAAAGTAATGCAACACTCGCTTTCTTGATGGGTCAAACAAGTACAATCATAGATGTGGCCAACTAGGACAAGCGGGAATCGCGGAAAGCGGGAGGTTTGTCATGAGGCAGGCTAGCGCTCAAAGGACTTTCGTACCTGCTCGACAAACCTCTTTGCGATGGGGGTCATGAGCTGCCGTTTGCCCCACGCGAGGTAGAGTGTCACTTCGACGGGTGGCTCAAGAGGGCGGAATGTGAGGCCGCTTTCCGGTGAGGTGTTCACGAGCCGATCAAAGGTGAGCAGCAGCCCCAGGCCCTCGCGTGCGAACACCGACGCATTGTATGACAACCTGAAGGAGCCCTCCAGGCGAAGCCCGTCAAAGTAGCCGCCCGCCCACTGTGCGATGTCTCCTCGCCACCCCTGCTCGGACACGAAGAGAGGCTCGCCCACGAGGTCGGGCGGCGTGACCGTTGCGTGCCGCGCAAGCGGATGGTCGTTTTGCATCACGACACCCCACAAGTCACGCTCGGGCAGTTCGAACCAGTCGTAGCGCTGCCCGTCGGGCTGCTCGCAGAGCACTGCGAAGTCGAGCAAGCCCCGGTCGAGCCGCTCAGTCACCTGCTCGGTGTCGCCGCTCGTCACGTGGTAGCGCAGCCCGGGGCACGATTCCTTGAGCTTTCGCAGTTCCTGCGCGACAAGGCGTATCTGATACGACTCCGCCATGCCCAAGCGCAGCTCACCGGCAAGTTGGCCGTCTATCGAGCGGAACTCGCCCTCGATCTTGTCGGCGAGCCCCACCAAGTCTCGTGCACGGTCGCGTAGCAGGCGCCCCTCGTCGGTGAGCTCGATGCTAAAGCTGTGACGGACGAAGAGGCGCGCATCAAGCTCGGTCTCAAGCGACTTGAGCGCCTTGGAGAGCGTCGGCTGTGTCAGGTGCAACCGTGCTGCGGCACGGGTCATGTTCTCCTCCTGCGCCACGGCTAGGAAGTAACGCAGCGTGCGGATTTCCATGGACGTCGCCCCCTGATAGTCGTATTGGTTATTTCACGAAATAAGATATTACCATTAGCGTGATACGGTGCGACGCGGGACAATATGGGCAAGCAAAAACGCGACCGAAGGAGCGTGCCATGATCCAGACCGAGAACCTTCCGCTCGTTACCGAATGGGACAAGACCTTCCCCAAGAGTGACCTCGTGAGCCATGAGAAGGTCACCTTCCCCAACCGCTATGGCATTACGCTGGCGGCTGATCTGTACACGCCTAGGGACGCCGAGGGTAAGCTCGCCGCCATCGCCGTGTGCGGGCCTTTCGGCGCGGTGAAGGAGCAGTGCTCTGGGCTCTACGCACAGACGCTCGCCGAGCGCGGGTTCGTGACGCTCGCCTTCGACCCGAGCTTTACGGGCGAGAGCGGCGGCCAGCCCCGCTACATGGCCTCTCCTGACATCAACACCGAGGACTTCATGGCGGCGGTGGACTTCTTGAGCCTGCGCGAGGACGTGGATGCCGAGCGCATTGGTATCTGCGGCATCTGTGGCTGGGGCGGCATGGCGCTCAACACTGCGGCGCTCGACACGCGCGTGAAGGCAACGGTGGCCTCCACCATGTACGATATGACCCGCGTGAACGCGAACGGCTATTTCGACGCCGAGGACAGCGAAGAGGCGCGTCACGCGAAGCGCGAGGCAATGTGCGCACAGCGCCTTGCGGACCTGCAGGCCGGCGAATATGCGCTCGGCGGCGGCGTGGTTGACCCGCTGCCCGAAGACGCGCCCTTCTTCGTAGCCGACTACTACGACTACTACAAGACGCCGCGCGGCTACCATCCCCGCTCGCTCAACTCCAACGGCGGCTGGAACGTCATCGGCTGCCAGTCCTTCATGAACCAGCCTATCCTGCGCTACTCCAACGAGATTCGCTCGGCCGTGCTCGTCATGCACGGAGACGCAGCCCACAGCTGCTACTTCGGTCGCGACGCCTATGCGAACATGGTCGATGGCAACGCCTATGCCGACAACAAGGAGCTGCTCATCATCCCCGGCGCCTCCCATACCGACCTCTACGACGGTGGAGAGAACAAGGTCATTCCGTGGGACAAGCTCGAGGGCTTCTATCGGCAGTACCTGTAGAGACAACGGGATGAGCACCTCATTAGGCAGGCGTTCCTTCGTGCGGCTGGGGCTGGCGGCCTCGGTCGCACTGGCGTTTTCTGGGTGTGCCGCACAGGGCGGCTCATCCCAGACCAGCGCCGTTGGGAGCGACCCCTCAGAGACCGGCCACACACCTGCCGCGGAGCAAGGCCGCGACGCCAAGGGGGATGGGACGTCTGCGGAAACGCCGAAGGCCGTCACTTTGAACAGCGGCTACGAGATGCCGACTCAGGGGCTTGGCACGTATGCCCTCGACTACGACACGTGCGTAGGTTCCATCCACGCGCTCGCGGCGGCGGGCGGGAGGCTCATCGACACGGCGTACATGTATCACAACGAGGACGCCGTGGGCGAGGGCGTGAGGACCTGTGGTGTGCCGCGCGAAGAGTTGTTCGTTACCACGAAGCTCTATCCAAACCAGTTTGCAGAGCCGGATGCGGCGATAGATCAGGCCCTGGAGAAGCTGGGTATCGACTACATCGACCTCATGCTGCTGCACCATCCCGGCACGGGCGATGTCGAAGCCTACCGCGCTATGGAGCGCGCGGCCGCTGCGGGTAAGGTACGCTCGATTGGCCTTTCCAATTGGTACATAGAGGAGCTCGAGTCATTCTTGCCACAGGTGGAAACCGTGCCTGCCCTCGTGCAGAACGAGATTCATCCTTATTATCAAGAGCAAGACGTTGTTCCCTACATCCAGGATCTCGGCATCGTGGTCGAGGGCTGGTACCCGCTGGGCGGACGCGGCTACAATGCCGAGTTGCTTGCAGACCCGGAGCTCACCTCTATTGCCCAAGCGCATGGCGTATCGGTGCCGCAGGTGATCCTGCGCTGGAACCGGCAGCGCGGCATAGTCGTCATCCCAGGATCCTCCAATCCGGAGCACATCGCCGAAGACCTGAACACACACGGTTTTTCGCTTACTGATGAGGAGATGACGCGCATCGCCGCGCTCGACAGGGCAGAGAAGCATGACTGGTACTAGGTAGGCTTTTGGAGCCCAATGGGTTGCTCGTACGTCTAGGCTGTGTCGTCGGCCTGCTGTGAGGCGGTCCAATCGGTGCTGCTGGTGTTCGTGGCGGTCATCTCGCGTTCCTTTCTCGATTCTTGCCGCCCCTACCTGTAAGAACTGCGGTTTTTCGATTGACGGTCGGCTGGGATTGCGTTTGGTGCGGGGGCGATCGGATGGGATCGCGTTTGGTGCGGGGGCGATCGGCTGAGATTGCGTTTGGTGCGGGGGTGATCGGCTGAGATTGCGTTTCGTGCGGGGGCAATCGGATGGGATCGCGTTTGGTGCGGGGGCGATCGGCTGAGATTGCGTTTGGTGCGGCGCTTTTCGTGCAAGTTTGCGTTTCGTGCGGGGTTTTCGGTCGTGATTTGCTTTCGTGCGGGTTGTCAGCGCGCACGAAACGCAAATCCGGCCGAGAGAGACGCACGAAACGCGAATCCGACCGAATCCGTCGCACGAAACGCGAATCCGGCCGAGGCGCGCGGTGTCCAAGGCCAGGAGACCATGGGAAAGATTCATGGCTCAGTCACGCGACTTGGGAGCATCGTGCTCACAAACGCCTACTACGCCGAGTTCGCCCAGAAGAGGAAGCTTCTTTCCGCCAAGCTCCTGACCCTGTTTGTTCAGCGCCCCGTCCTTATGAGATGGCCCTCCTGGACCGCGGCGAACGTCGCAATGGCGCAAGCGATTATCGCGGGTGCGGCGATGCCGAAGAGCGGGATGGCGAAGGGGACGAGGAAGGCTACGAGCCCCGCGACCTTGTTCGCCGTCTCGACCACGAGGCCGCTGATAACGTTCGCTGCCTTCACAAGGAATATCGCCCCCACCCATATCCACAACCAGGTGGGCACGGCGATGGCAGGCAGAACCCTTGCCAGGCAGACGACGGCTAGGATGAGGTCCGCGATACTGTCGAGCTTTGCGCCAAGCTCGTCTTCCGTTCCCGTCCTTCTCGCCACGTAGCCGTCGAGCATATCCGTGACCCCGGCGAGTGCATAGGCCATGAGGAACGCCGGCGAGAACGCGGCCGGCACCAGCAGCGCTATGCTGAGCGCGATCCTGCATATGGTGAGTGCGTTTGCCAAGCCTTCTTCCTCCCAAGTCCACGTCTTGCTCTTCCCGGTATTTTAGACGTGTGGCCGTTTGGCGTATCGTGAGGTTAGGCAGCGGCTTTCCTCATGCTCCTTCACGTCCGCATCGACGCCTGAGCCTCGCGGGTGTGCATGTGGTTCTGGGCGCATTACTACGCCGACGGTGAGGATGTCTCCGTTGTGATGCGGGGGTGTCCGCCACTTTTGCGTTGGCGTGGCCCACGTTCCTCCGGATTGACGTCAGCGAGGATTTTTGCCCCCGGATTGACGTCGGTGTGGCCACGGGAACGCCGATTCCGCCGAATCGCCGTCGGTGTGGCCACAGGAACGTCGATTCCGCCGAACTGACGTCGGTGTGGCCACGGGAACGTCGATCCGGAGGAATCCTGCCACAGGAACGTCAATCCCGGGGAACCTTGCCACGCGAACGTCGATTCCGCCGAACTGACGTTGGCGTGAGGGGCGTTCCGCCGAATCGTCGTCGGCGTGGGGGGTCGGTTCCGCCGCATCATTTGTGACGCCGAGGTCAGGGAGCTCCACAACGCGAGGCCCGGTCCAGGGTGCCGCTGCGAGGGCGGATTCAGCCAGCTGTTAATGTTGTGCCCAAGGGGCGTGGGATAATTCGTACAACCGAAATCGAGGAGGAGGGCTGAGTGTAGCGAGAACCTGATCGATGAGGAGCTGGGCGGAGCCTCTGGTGGCGGGTTTGGGTTCAGAACGGCAGCGTGGCCCCGCTCGTAGCCGCGTTTCTCCCGAACCTCTCGGCGCTGCTCACTCTCTCTTAGGACCTCGTATTCCTCGGCCTCCGTCTTGTCAATCTCCTCCAGAAGGCGGATGCCCTTCTCCTGGCCGAGCGATCGGCGCTTGGGTTCATTGCGCTTCGGCACGGTGACGAATCGGCAGGGATTCTTGGGGAAGAGGTGCCAGAGGATACCGAGCGGATCGTTCTCGAATCTCCCGCCTATGCGGACGAGCCTGGCGAGGAGCCCTATTACCATGATGAGCTGATCTGGTGCGATGACACCCCGGACGCGAAGGTTCAGATGAGCGTGTACAAGCGCGACCTTGGCATTCGGACGAGGCCGGCACGCAAGGGGCGGATGAGGAAGCTTTCATGCGAGTGGCTGGTCATCTGCTTTCAGAAGACGTGGTCGACCTGCTGCTGCGCTGTCGCGTGACCAATGTGCGCATCCCGCTAGATGGCGTGGGCGCCACCAACGACGCCACGCGTCGGCTCGTCGGCGGTGGTCCCACGTTCGAGCGGATCGTGAATAACTTGGCCTTGCTCAAGCCCTCGATAAAGACGCTTCTGGCATCCATCCGGTCTCGGCCTCGACATTCGCGTAGGTGATTCTGGAGTTGGCCAACTTTTCGGCATCTCGAGATTCGTAGGTTGAATCAGAGAAGGGCACTCGATAATGGGCATCAATGTGTAGTATTAGCTACAAGTGTTGTTTTATTAGTAGTAATATGTAATAAAAATACTCATGTGCTAGCCGAAAGACATACGGCCCGGCGCATTGCCGCAAAGACCGCGGCAGGCCTAGCAGTAAGCGAGTCATCTTATTTCCGAGCAGAGGAGGCAACATATGAGTGACAATCCCTTGAAGCCGCTGGATGATGGACAGGTCGAAGACGTCGCGGGAGGTTATCTCTTCAACGCATACGATTTGGAGACCGGCCCTTGGCGTCTGGAAAAACCCTATGAGGTCATCGACGACAATGGAGATGTGTTTGAACGTTTCGCGAGTCACGTTGATGCGAAAAAGTTCGCGCAACAGAACGGGTACAGTACCGATTGGCTGAACTGGCCTCAGCTGCAGAAGCTAAGGGAAACCGGAAACCCGTATTAAAATCGTCCTCTGCTAGAACGCTGGAGTGCCGATCTTGGTGAGCTCCTAACAATTAGGGACAGACCCTTAGTGTGGTTTCCTGCGCAATCAACAACTAAGGGTCTGTCCCACTCGTTCATCTTAGTATTTGCCCCATTGGTTTGCCCCTGGCTAGTTCATCAAAGAATCCTCGATCATCTCTACTTGAATCCCACATATCTTTCCGGTAATAAGATCAGAACGTGGGTTATTTTTAAAACGCATATCAGTGACCGAGCCATAGACAATTTGGATGGACTCTCGGAACTGAACTCCTAGCCCCGTGCGCCCATGTGCTCCTCGCCCCAGGTGCACAGCTGGTCGAGCACAACCATGAGAGAGTCGCCCAGAGGCGTGAGCGAGTACTCCACCTTGGGCGGGACCTGCTGGTACGCGTGGCGGGCGACGAGGCCGTCGGTCTCGAGTTCCTTGAGGTTGGCCGAGAGCGTCTTGTCGGTGACTCTGCCCAGATAACGCCGCATCTCATTGAAACGCACCGGCTGGTACTCCATCAGGCAGTAGAGGATGGGCATCTTGTGCTTGCCTTGGATGAGCGACAGCGTGTAGCTGTAGCCTGTGCCCTCGAAGCTCTGGCCCTCGATCCCCCTCGCATTCGGCATGTTCGCTCCCTTGCGCTATCCTCAAAGACAGTACTGGCATCCGCTCTAGCGTTGAATCATACTCTTGTACGTACGCAATGCAACTGGAAGAAGGACGAAAGGACGGCAGGCATGGCATTCAAGAACCTTGGCAGCGCGGGCGAGCTGTTCCCGCAGTCGGTGTTCATCATCGCGAGCTACGGCGAGGACGGCACGCCCAACGCGATGAACGCGGCGTGGGCCGGCGAGTGTAGCAGACACGAGATTTGCTTCAATATCGGTGACCACAAGACCACCGAGAACATTGTGAAGAGGGGCGCCTTTACCGTATCTCCAGCGGATGCCGCGCACGTGGTGGAGGCCGACTACTTCGGGATCGCCACGGGCGACAAGGTGGACAAGGCTGCCGCGTCGGGGATGACGTTCACCAAGTCCGAATTCGTGGACGCGCCGGTGATCGAGGAGTTTCCGCTGACCATGGAGTGCGAGGTCACCGGCATCGACGGCGACGAGCACGGCGCGCGCATCGTGGGCCGTGTGGTGAACACCCGCGTCGACGAGTCGGTGCTCGACGAGCAGGGCCGCGTGGACTTCGGCAAGATGCGCCCGATCGTCTACGACAGCACGCGCCGCGTCTATCGCGTGGTAGGCGAGGAGGTCGGCGGCGCCTGGGATGCGGGCATGAAGCTGATGTAGCGTGAGGGTTCGATAAGGAGTTCCTTCTCGTATGCCCGCCGGCCTTTCTGGCGGGCTTCGAGGACGTCAGCTAGCTTTCTTCAGGCCAAGAGGCTAGCGGCCTGCCCGCGCTTCAACTTCGCATTTGGCGACGTCCTGCGAGGCCGGGTCATGGCCCTTGTCGGCGCCTGGGGCTTATCCGCCCTCGGGGTTCCTGTTGAGCACCATCCTGAGCACTGTCGCCTCTCCGCCGAGGTCAAGCGTCTGGCTGTTGCCGTCGAACCGGAAGCCGAGGCGCTCGTAGAAGCGGATGGCACGCCCGTTTCCCCTGAGGACCCAGACGAATACCTTGTCGAAGTCCGCCATGCCCTGGAGGGCGGCGTTCGGCACGATCGTGACCGCCATCGCTCTTGCCCCCTCGCCGTTCTCCTCTCGGCATTGTATGGCAAGCGAGGCCGTGACGATGGGCGAGACCTCATGGGGATCCGGATTCGGTCTTGGGACGACTGGATGGGGGCCTGCGGGGCTTCTTTGGCTGTCGGGACAAGGACATGTCGTCGTACGGGCAGAGCGTCCCCGCGGATGCCGTTTGGTACGGTGCAGGCGGTGGCCTCTCCTTCGACCGCCCATCAGCGCAGGACGTCACTGCCGAGAAGGTGCGGGACGTGCGTGAAGTTGGTGCCACCATGAACGCTTGGGAGCATCGTCAAAAGTGGTACGGCGAGGACGAGAAGACGGCCAAGTCTCGGGCACGTGGATTGGAAAAGGGCGGTGATAGCGTACTGAGCCTTTAGACAACCGCCGGCAAATAATCTGGATGGAAATCCGCTTAGAATCTCATCGGCTGTGGTAAGCTGTCATCAGTAAGCCCGCCTGGTCTCTGCTCTCGAGCATGCACACTGGCGGGTTTTTGCTGTTATAAAGATGTTTGCCTATGGAATACACGAAGCCGTTCTTGACGTTCGAAGAGCAAGCCGATCTTCTCATGGAAGAGCGCGGCATGATTGCGGACAGGGATGACCTCATCCGCCACTTGCAGGACGTCGGCTACTATCGTCTGAGCGGCTATTGGCATATCCACAAGAAACGCGACTCGGACGAGTTCTGGGAAGGGACCACTTTCAAGCGCGTCTGGGACATGTACGTCTTCGACCGGCAGTTTCGCCTCGTCGTCCTGGACGCCGTGGAGCGCGTCGAGGTATACATGCGCACCCAGCTCGCTTACCTATTGGCAGAGCAAACCGGTCCTTTCGGCTTCCTCGATCCAGCCAATTGGCGAGAGTGTCCGTTCTGGAAGCCGTACGTGCTCACTGAAGAGATAACCGGCGAGTAGCCGGTAGTGCCTATGCTGCCTGAGGTCCGAGCTTGCGGGCACGTGGAGGCCACCGTCTTTGACGGGCCCATCTGGATGCAAGTGTTGCGTGCGAAGGACTTCTTTGAGGAGGTCATCCAGCGATCGTACACCGTGCGCGAGGAGGGGCTGCTCGGACACCGCATGGTGTACAACTGGCCAGAGACGGCGTTCGCCGAGCTATTGACAAACGCCGTGCTGCACAAGGAATACGACAAGAGGGAGTACGTGGGCGTATACGTGTACGAGGACACGCTCTCATTCATCAACCACAACCGGCCGTTGCCTCCCGTCACCATTGAGGACATGAACACGCAGGAGGAATTCCGGGATCGAGAGTACCTCAACCCCGAGCTCAAGGAGATGGCCAAAGAGGAGATCAAGGAGCTGGAGGAGCAGAAGGAGAACCAGATCAAGGAGCTCCGTATCCTGCTTATTCCGAAGGATCCTATGGATCTGAAGAACATAATCATGGAGATCCGGGCAGGCACCG
>ONMP01000267.1 GCA_900318935.1 uncultured Actinomycetes bacterium | reverse complement strand
GCCTTCTTCCACTCCGCACAGGTTGCCGTGCAGATGGGGACGACCTTGCGCAGGGTGTCGATGGTATCGCGCGCGGCATGAGCATCGGTGTAGGGTCCGAAGTAACGCGTACCCTTGCGATGGCGCTCACGGGTGTACTTGATTGCCGGATAGGCATCGGACTCCGTGATGGCGATGAAGGGGTAGCTCTTGTCATCCTTGTAGTCCACGTTGAAGTACGGGTGGTACTGGGCGATGAGGTTGCGCTCGAGTACCAACGCCTCGTGTTCGTTCTCAACCACTACGTAATCGAAGCTGCGAACGACCTGCATCATGAGGGGAATCTTTGCCCGCTCGTCTTGGAGGGTGACGTACTGGCGCATGCGGGCACGCAGGTCCTTTGCCTTGCCCACGTAGACGACCTCGCCCTTGGCATCCTTCCAGAGATAGCAGCCCGGCTCGCGAGGGACCTGGGCCACCTGCTCGGCCAAGGATGGCAGCCCCTCTTCCTCAGGCAGGGGAGCACTCCCATACAGGTCGGGTATATATCCAGAATCACGTGTGGCCATCGCGCTACGCTACCTCACGCAGTCGTTGAGTTCGCGGTAGAAGCAGCTGCGATGTCCCGTGTGACAGGCGGGACCGGGCGAATCCACTTCCACAACGAGCGTGTCGGCATCACAGTCGATGAGGACACGCTTGACTTGCTGCATGTTGCCGCTGGTCGCGCCTTTGTTCCACAGTTCCTGACGCGAGCGAGACCAGAACCATGTGGTGCCGGTTTGGAATGTGAGTCGCAAGCTCTCCTCGCTCATCCATGCCACCATGAGCACCTCGCCCGTGTCGTATTGTTGCACCACCGCGGGTATGAGGCCCTGCGCGTCGAGCTTGAGTCTCACCTCGTCGAGCTGAATCTCCTCCATATGTCCCCCTAGAAGCCGAGTCGCACGTGGATGTCCTGCGACGTCATACAATTTGGGCGGGCAGCACGAGTCCTTAGTATAGCCCACAAGGGCAAAGAGAGGCACTAACGCACCTACCGCGCAAAAACCAGGGCTTGCCCAAAGCTGAAACGGCTCGTGCCCGAAACGGCCCCACCGGTGTCTTTACCGATGAGGCCGTGAGTGCGGGGTCTGAGTATCCTCTACCAGCCGGGATAAGGCCTAGGCGCGGTCGAACCAGTAGAATGTGTACGCCTTGTTGGTCTTGCCCGAGTACCACGTTTTGTCGTAAGCATTCCTGAGCCCGTCAAACGTTTTCTTGGCGCTAATCGACTTATCCTTGAACATGATCATTGTCCAGATTTCGAACTTTTCTTGGGCCACGCGAATGCCCCCAGTGTACCAGCTTCCCGTCCGGACATAGGCTGTTGACGTAGTGACGTGGTGGCGCAACCCTATGCCATCGAAATTAGTGTTCTCGTCTCCCACCTCAAGGCCGGCGAGCTGGAGGTCATCGTACAGGCTGCCGTGCAGACGCCTCATGAACTCATCGATCCTATCGTTGGCCGTCCTCTCATCAGACACTGCGCTGGCTTCAAATCCACCGTTGGCGAGTCTACAGCGCCTGATGGAGAAACCAAGCGACGGGCTGTACAGCTTGAAGTCCTTGCCGTTCTGGTTCAGCTGACGAATCTCATCAGGCTCGATGCCTGCGGGACGCGCCTCGACCTGCTCAAGCGCCTCTGCCACGCTGTCGGCCTCGGACTGGTACTTGCCCTTGACTGCGGGGTCGGTGGCGTTGTAGTAGGTGGAGACTAACGCCCAAGCCTTCTGCATCGTGTACGTGAGCTCGCCGCGGAAGGCAGCCCTTGCGTAGTAGCCCTGCGATTCCCAGTTGAATTGCATGGAGACGAGCTTGTCGAACACGTCAATGGGATTGGCGCCGGCGTTGATGGCGCCTTTTTGGATGGAGACCCACTTGGTAACTTTCGACAGCTCCTTCCTGAGATCCTTCATGGTTTCGTCAAGGTCCACAAACATGGTGCTCTTTGTGCCAGTGGACTTCTGCTCATTCTCCTGCTGCCGAATCATGATGGAGCGAAGCTCAGCGTTGTACTTGACGACCTCCTCGTTGGAGGCATTCTCACCGGGAGCCTTCATCGGGTTCTTCTTGCGGTTGGCAAGGATTCTGGCGCCTTCGTTGAACATGACGTCGGCCCTGGCGATGTAATCCTGCATCTGTTTGAGGCTAACGCTGGTTTGTGTATAGCGATCCTCGCGATCCTCCTTGGAGATATCGGTCACCTTAGAGTTTAGGGAGGTCACGATGGACCTGAGTCCCTTGACTTCCTCGAGTACGTCCTCAGCAGTAACCTCCTTCTCGTCGGGAGAGATGCCGCACAACTTGAGAAGACCGATGCCATTATCGACTAGCTTTGACCACTTGCCGGAATAGATGTTGCCCGCGATGTTGAAGAGCTCTCCGCTCAAATTGGCAAGCTTTGCCAAGGTGGGATCTACCTTCTTCAACCATTTCCCGGCATACTTGATTCCCGCACCTGCAGCCCCAAGCGTCTCGTCCGTGGTGTCTTTTTTCTTGTCCTTTGGTTCGTCCTTCTTGTTTTTGGCGGAATCTTCCTCCTTGCTGCTGTCATCGCCTCGCTCCTGCCCATGTCCTCCTCGGGATAGAGAGCCACGGTAGTCTCGACCTCCGGTGCAGGATTGCCGTACTCGTCCGTCATGGCACCGGCAGCGAGCTTGAGGGTGCCGGCGAATGCATAGTCATCCTCGGGCTTGCCGTTCGCGGGGAAGCTCACCTCGACCTTGAGCAGGTCACCGTCCTCACCCTCCCAGGACACGGACTCCACCTTGCCACCGGCAAAGCTGTCCTCAAGCGTGATGCCCTCGGGCGTGATGTCGCCGAAGGAACCAAGGTCGGCACACAGGTAGAGCGTCGCATTGACGGTGTCGCCGTCGAAGCTCACATAATCGACCACTCCCAACACAGTCGCGAGGGGCAAGGCCTCCTCTCCCTCTAGGTCGAACGCCTCCTCGGGCAGGTCAACGGGCACGAATGCGGTTGCCCCGAGTGGGTTGTTCTCGAAGGCCGAGGCAGACAAGATGATCTGGCCGTCCGGATAGGTGCTGGCTTCCTCGTAGTCCATCTCGGGCGTGCCGGATAGGTGCACGGTAATCGCGTCACCCCCGCCGTCCACGCCTTCGACGACCATGTTTGCGAACGAGCCACCCAGGGTGATGTCGTCTGCGGAGACACCATCGGCGAACGTCGCGTCCTCCGCCCGTATCGTGACCTCGCTGGACTCGCTGTCGCTCGCGACGCCGGAGTCGGCGGTGAGCATGGGCTGGGCGATGTCTACGATGATAGGGGCGTAGAGCCCCATGGCATCAATCGTTACGCAATAGGAGCTCGTCGCATTGGAGGCAGCATCGGGGTCGGTGAACGAGAGCGTGATGGTGCCGTTGTCGTTGCCAAGGGAATCGATCTGCGCCTCGCGCGCCTCGTACTCGGCCTCAGGGTCCGCCTCGTTTCCGGCGTCACCAACGGCTGCCATGTAGAAGACCTTCACGTCCTCGGCCTTCACGTCTCCGAACGCGAGGTCTTTCTTCTCCCCCATCTCCTCGTCGGCCAGCTTCTCCTCGTCGGAGGCCGAGTCCGCCTCGATGGCCACGTCCGTATCGTCCTGCTCAATGCCCGCCTCGAGCGCGGCTACCTTTTCCTCGGCGGCCGTCACCGCTTCCTCTGCCTTAGTCAGCGCTTCCTCGGCCTGCTCGCGAGCCTCTATTGCCTCGGCGTATGTGTCGGTCTCCTCCTGGATATCAGCTTCTTCGACGTCAGCCTCTACGTCCTCGCCAGCAGCATCCTGTGAGTCCTCGGCCTCAATCCGGGCCCGCTCCTCAGCTTCCAAGGCCTCGTCGAGGGCCTTCTGCGCCTCGTCGCGCGTGGACTCTGCCCGCTCCAGCTCCGCCTTCGCCTCTTCGAGCGCCTCAACGACAGCGGCGTCATCCTTCTTCCCGCCGGTCGCGTCACTGGAGTCGGACTCGTCGGCCTTCTTGCCATCGGTCGCGTCACTGGAGCTGGCATCCTCTTCATCGGTCGCGTCGCTGGAGTCGGTCTCGTCCCCCTCGGCAGCATCATCGAAGTCGGCCTCGTCGGCCTTTATGAAGTCTCCTTCCGTAAGGGTCACCATGTACTCGCCCTTGCTATCGTAGGGCACTGTCTTTCCCGGCATCCCCTCTTCCTCTTCGCCTTCCTTGACCATGTCCTCCTGCTCGGCAGCCTCGTCGTTCGCGTTCTGCGCGGTGCTTGCGCAGCCCACGAGCGGTGACACCGCCAGGAGCGCGGAGAGCGCGACAGCTACCAGTCGTCTGCCTGTAGACACCATCTAGATACGTCCTTTCCACATCGTGCGTCTTGCTAGGTTTAGCACTATTACGGCATAGTCCCTTATTGTATGCGAGGAAAGCGACCGCGTCTCAGCGGCACACAAGTGATTCAAGACAAACGAACGAATGTCAGACGGAGCTGAACGATGTACGGTTTTGGTTCCGAAGAAAGCCAACCCGCGTGTGCACGTGTCGCCCGAAAGTGCGCACGCGGGAGCACGTACACCGGCGAAAAGCTTGCATCGCCAAATGCCCGTATGTCATATGGGGTGAAACGGAGTCTAGAAGTCAAGCCGCACGGGAATGCCTTGCGACGCCATGTATTCCTTGACCTGACGAATGCTGAACACGCCGAAGTGAAAGACGCTCGCCGCAAGCACCGCGTCCGCTTCACCTTCGATGACACCCTCCGCAAAGTGCTCGAGCGTGCCAACGCCGCCCGAGGCAATGACGGGAATGGGCACGGCGCGCGCCACCTTGCGCGTGAGGGCGAGGTCGAAGCCCTCCTTGGTGCCGTCTCGGTCCATGCTCGTGAGCAGAATCTCACCCGCACCGCGCCGCGCGGCCTCCTCAGCCCACGCGACCGCGTCTATGCCCGTTGCGATGCGTCCACCCGCGAGGTATACCTCCCACTCGTCCGCCTTGCCACGGCGCTTGGCGTCGATGGCGCAGATGACGGCCTGGCTACCGAACGCCGCCGCAGCATGGGTAAGAAGCTCGGGGTTCTTGACAGCAGCTGAGTTGACGGAGACCTTGTCGGCTCCTGCGGCCACCATCTGACGCATACCCGCCACGTCGCGGAAGCCACCGCCCACCGTATAGGGGATGCGCAGTTCAGCGCTCGCGTGGGAGGCCAACTCGATGGTCGTGGCCCGGTCGTCCGAGGTTGCCGTGATGTCCAGAAACACGACCTCGTCAGCCCCCTCGGCATCGTAGGCGCGCGCCAGCTCCACCGGGTCGCCCGCATCCACGAGGTCAACAAAATTGACCCCCTTCACCACGCGCCCGTCCTTCACGTCCAAGCACGGTATCACTCGCTTCGTGAGCATGGCCTGCCCTCTCGTCTGCGCACAGCCCGGATTAGCCGCGCGGCTACTGATTCTAACATGGGTTTGACCACTTTCCCACAGTGGGATCGTGGTCAGGCGCTACGTGGAGCCGATGTTTCTTCCCCACAGCTTCGCCTATCAGGAGGGCAAGGGCATCCTCGACGCTGCGATGCTCGTGCGTGACTACGTTTCGCGCGGCAAGCGCTTTCTCTGCGAACTGGACATCAAGGACTACTTTGGCTCCATCGATCTCGGCAGACTCCACAAGATTCTGCGAGGACTCCTGGACCCCGACGTCACCTCCCTCATCTGGGTCTTCCTCACGCGCGAGATCGAGCGCGAGGGCAAAATCGAGCGCATCTCGCGCGGACTCCTGCAGGGCAGCTCCATCAGCCCCGCACTCGCAAACCTCTATCTCCACGGCTTCGACCAGGAGCTCGACGAGATAGGCGCGAGCTGGATGCGCCTCTCGGACAACATCTACGTATGCTGCGAAACCTCGGACGAGGCGTCACTCGAGCGCCGCATACTGGGCTACGACCTCTCGGAAGCGCCCGGAGGAGCAATCGAGATACGCAAGCACACGTACCTGCGCACTCACGTACAGGCCCATTGGGCTACCTCGGTGGTGGAGAAGTCACATGGCTCGTACCACATCGTGCAGGACGGGGTGCTCAACCGCAAGGACTACAGTCTCCTCTTCGAGAACGAGGACGAGAAGCACCACATCCCCGTAGGCGTGACCGAGCAGCTCAACGTCTACGGCAACGTCACCGTGTCGCCCGACGCGCTCGCCACCTTGAGCAAGGCGGGCATACGGATTGCCTACCTCGACGAATACGGATCCCTCATCGGTACCTACGTGCCCGAGTCGCACGGCAAGGCGGCAGACGTCTTTCTCAGGCAGTGCGCTCTCTACAATGACCCCGCAAGGCGACTCGACATGGCCCGCCGGTTCCAGTTGGCAGCCATCCATAACATGAGGGAGAACCTGCGCTACTACCTTCGGCGCGGACGCGAGGAACTCGACGAACACGTCACGTATCTCAGCGCATGCGCGAAGGAGGCCAACGAGTGTAAGGACGTGGACAGCCTCATGCTCATCGAGGCGAGGGCGAAGCGGCGCTACTACAACGGGTTCAGCATTATCGTGGAAAAGGCCGGCTTTGCCTTTGCGCAGCGCACGAAGCGCCCGCCCAAGGACCCCTGCAACGCCATGATCAGCTTCGGCAATGTCGTGCTGTACAACGTCTTTCTTCAGATGATATGGAAGACCTCGCTCGACCCAAAGATTGGGGTGGCGCACGCGACCAACCGCCGCAGCTTTAGCCTCAACCTCGACTTCGCAGACCTCTTCAAGCCCGTGGTGGTCGACCGGGTCATATTCTCGCTCGCAAACCGTCACGAGATAAAGTCCGACGTCCACTTCCGCGTTGTCAAGTCGAGGGGTGTCATGCTCAATGCCGACGGCAAGAGGCTCTTTATAGACCACCTGGAGCAAAAGCTCGACGCACGGGCCGCTGGCAAGGGAAAGGGCGTGAGCTACCGGCAGGTAATGGCGGAGGAGGTCGCCGCGTTTCAGAGGCTGGTACGAAACGGCGATATATACAAACCGTACAAGTATTACTGAGGTGCGCACATGTTCGTGGTGCTCTCATACGACATTGGTGCGAAGCGCGTGCAGAAGGCGCTCAAGATTTGCAGGAAATACCTGCGCCACATGCACCGCTCGGTCTTTGAGGGAAACATCAGTGAAGGGAAGCTAAACAGCCTCAAGCGCGAGCTCGCGGCCATCATCAACACCCGCCACGACACGGTGTGCATCTACCGCATCGAGTCGCCGATGCTCGTGAAGAAGGACGACTCCTCCGGGAGGGTGCCAGAGTCAGACACCACCGCAAAGGCATTCATCTGCAGGCAATTGTAGTCATGGAATCCCAGCGGTTCATGCTGAATCACGCGCGGATCGAGTTTGAATCCGCTAGCTTCCAGTCGCTTCCGTGAGCGCGGGTGGCAGCTGTAGAGAATCGGCATATCATACTTCGCCGCCATCTCGTTGATGGCATTGAAGAGGCTCAGGAAGTTCTTCTCCGTGTCGATGTTCTCCTCGCGGTGTGCGCTCAGGAGGATGTACTTGCCCTTCTCGAGGCCGAGGCGCGCATGGA
>ONMP01000302.1 GCA_900318935.1 uncultured Actinomycetes bacterium | reverse complement strand
CATCGCGGGCACCATGGAACACATGCTTGCGCTTGGCGATGGTGCCCTCACCAGCACGGGGTCGATGTTCGTTGTGTTGTGCCTGTTGCTGGGGACCGTCGTGGGCGAGCTGCTCGGAATCGAGGACGCCTTCGAGCGCTTCGGTGAGTGGCTCAAGGTGAAGACTGGGAATGAGGGAGACGGCGGTTTCGTCGACGCGTTCGTGACCTGCTCGCTCACCGTGTGCATAGGGGCCATGGCAATCGTTGGCGCCATTCAGGACGGAGTGCTGCACGACTTCACGACCCTCGCCGTCAAGTCGGTGCTCGACCTCATCATCGTCGCAGCGATGACATCCTCCATGGGGAAGGGATGCGCGTTTTCAGCGATTCCCGTCCTGCTGCTCGAGGGCGGGGTGACTCTGCTCTCCTCTCTCATCGCGCCGGTGATGACCGATGCGGCGGTCGCCAACCTCTCGCTGGTGGGCTCCATCCTCGTGTTTTGCGTGGGCATCAACCTCGTGTGGGGCAAGACCCTGCGTGTGGCGAACATGCTGCCCGCGCTTGTTTTCGCCGTAGCCGCAGCCTACCTGCCCCTGTGACCACGATCCCACAGCGGGATGGCGGTCACGATTGACCACGATCCCGCTGTGGGATCGTGGTCACCTCCCGCTAGAACCACTTCAGCATTCCGCAATTGATGCAGCGCTTCTCCAAATCCGGCAAGAAGGTCCTAAATATCTTGTGTGGGCGCGTGTTCCCCGTATTCTCCCATACATGCCGCTTATTAGTGGAGCGTGGACATATCGAATCCTTATCCTTTTCGAACAACCCGCCCGCGATAGCATCCATTTGCTCGTCGGTAAGGTCGATGTCGTTGTCGCTGATGAACGCCATGCGCTCCTCCGAGGTCTCACACCTTCTCGCTTGTTCCGCTTGCTCGGGACTCATGTCTTCCAGCCTCATGTCACGGCCCTTTCTCGTGCACCTCGCGCCTCTACGTCTCTTTGACATCTTATGTGCCAGCCCGGGCGCTCCTGCCCTCGGACTCGGCGGGCGGCAAACATACTGTCGCGCGTGGGGTTGCGCGGTGTGGTGGAGTTGGCAGGCTTACTCGTGTCGGCGTTTTACCGAATCGTGGTTCAAAGCTTAATCTCTGGCGAGTTACCGAATCCTTGCCGTAGTACGTTGTCTGCGCCGTAGACAAGCTGGCGGCAGTAGCTTGGCGGAGTCGATGTGCCGGGATAGCGGTAGTAGAACCGAATGTATCCATCCCGTGCACGATAGTCTCCCGTTGAGCACTGGCAAAAGTCATGGTCGTGGAAGTGGTTCCAGATGGAGACCTTTTCGCCGCTCTCAAAACCTAAGGTTGCTGGGGAGACGTGGTTTCTCGCGCAGTATGGGTTGGCCCTTATCATGCCAATAAAAGATACATTAGACGCTCCAATGCTGGCCGCCATCTCTAGGTATTCCATCGCGGAGGCGAGATCGTGGACCCCGCCCTTTTGAAGGACGCAGTTCAGGACCGTGGCGCCTGGGTCAGGGAGGCAATCGAAGGCTTTGGCCAGTTCTGAGGTGGACGGTGCGTCTTGCCAGCCCATCAACCTCCTGTTGACTTCGTCCGACGTGGCGTGCCGACTCACATGGATGGTTGTCAGTCGGCTCAAACCCCGCAGGTGGGGGAGACGCGTGAGATTCATGCCGTTCGTGACAAGGTCGAGTTGTACGCTTGGGCTCACTATGCCTTCGATGGCAGCGATGGTGTCCTCGAGCAGCGCAACGTCCAGCATGGGCTCGCCGCCGGTGATCGAGATCCCGGAAACGTGGGACTCGATCTGCTCCAAGGTTGCGGAGAAGGTGTGCACGTCGATGCTTTGATGCAGGCGTTTTGGCGGGTTGATGCAAAACGGACAAGCTGCGTTGCATCCGCCCGTCACGTTCACGTACAGCCACAAGCGCAGATCAGGTTTGGGAAGATATGAACCGTCAATGCTGCACTCGTAGTCCTTCAGCTGCAAGGTCGTCTTGCCAATGCGAAGGCTCCTCATGCTAGCAGGAAGGATAGAGCATGTTCTGAAGGCGTTGACGCTTTGCGTTGTTGGCTTGGAAGTTGCCGGGACTCCCAATGAAGTCTTTGCGATGGTGTACGAGATCCTTAAAGATGAGAGTGGCTCTATCCATGCAGCGCAATGTGTATGGATCAACCTTCCCAGAATCCCGTGCGAGGGCAACAATCATTCTAAGGGTGGTCTGCGCGCACTCTATCGAGAGCCCGTCACCTGGATTGACCATGGTGAGTAGTTCCTGTAGCAGACGAAGAAAGCTATCCAAACTCATGTTGCTCCTCCAGCGCTAGGCGTTTTCTCTGTTCCTGTCTCTTTGCAGCCTTGCCCAGTTGACGAGGCCAATGATTGCCATGATAAGGTAGATGCTTCTCTTTGTTAGGTATACCGCGTCGAAGTGAGCAATGTACATGCCAACCGACACGATGTCGGTAATAATCCACCAGACGTATTGCTCGCGAAAGCGGAACAGTTCCAACACGGTTGCCACGATTCCGATGCTCAGCGTAAAGGCGTCGAACCATGCAACCTCGCCGCCGATTTGCGCAAGAATTGCGTGATAAACGCATGCGGTGCCTATTACGATTGCGGCACAGGCTGCGTTTTGCCGGGGCAAGAGTTTCCTTGCTCTGGTCTTTTGTGTCATCTGCTCGTCTCTGTGCTTCGCCCAAAAGTGCCACGAGACGAAGTTTAGCGGAATGTAGAAGAGTATTTCCAGCGCTGCCGTGCCCCAGATATGCCAATACACAAGATATATCGCATAGACGATAGTGTTAACTGCTGCAAAAACAAAAAATGAAT
>ONMP01000315.1 GCA_900318935.1 uncultured Actinomycetes bacterium | reverse complement strand
CGGGCTCGCGACCTCATGCGCGAGTCTCCCAAACTTGCGAAGCTAGACGAGCGTGACCGGGGTCTTGCCATGCGTATTGTGCTTGGCGTGACCGCCGCCGTTGGTTTTCTCGACGAACGCATTGATGTCCGTCTGCGTGGACGGACAAAGCTCGAGCCGCAGGTGCGGGATGCACTGCGGCTCTCGTCATATGAGCTGCTCTTCCTTGACACTCCCGCGTCGGTGGCGGTGAGTCAAGGTGTGGAGGTCGTGCGCGGTGTGCGTCCTCGTGCTGCGGGTCTTGCGAACGCCGTTCTGCGCCGCGTCGCCGACGAAGACGTGCTCGCACGCAAGGCTGCCCTCGCGCGTGTCTCAGACGTCGCGATGTCGCGTCTTTCCTTTGACGGCAACGGACGCTCCGAGGCGTCACCTACCGCTGCCCTCGATGACCTCGCGTGGGCTTCGGGCTATCCTGCGTGGTTGCTTGAGCGCATGGGAGACGTGCGCACAGATGTGGCCCGCGCCGCCACGGAGCCGCCTCCGGTTTATGTGGCGGCCAACCTTGCCAAACATGACGACGAGGAGACGCGTTTCTTGCTAACATCCGCTGGTCTGGAACCGCAGGCCTGTGACGTCGAAGGCGCATATCGGTTGGATCGTCCTGCTGGTCTTGTGCGCTCGGGTCTCGTCGAGGGAGCCGATGTTGTGGTGGCTGACCTTTCGGCACAACGTGTGGTTTCGCGGCTGCCCGTCAAGCCCGGTATGCGAGTTCTTGAGGTCGGGCAGGGCCGGGGACAAGGTGAAGGTTGCTGCCGAGCGCATGGTGCGCGCGGGACTCAAAGACGCCGTGACCTGTTTGGAGTTCGATGCTTGTGCCCTCGCTTCCTCAGCTGCCCTCCCTGCGCTGCTTGCTGAGCCCTTTGACCTCGTGTTTGTTGACGCACCCTGTTCGGGCACGGGCACGATGCGGCGACACCCCGAGATTCCCTGGACGCTGACGTCCGAGGACGTGACGTCGCTTGCTAGGCTTCAGCTGCGTATTATTCGCGCGGTGTCATCCCGCGTGCGTCCTGGTGGCGCCCTTTGCTATGCGACCTGTTCGCTCCTACAAGAGGAGAACGAAGACGTGGTCGAAGCATTTCTTGCCAGTGCCGAAGGCGCGAACTTCGTGCTCGAAGGCAGTCCGCTGCGCACGCATCCCATCGTGTCCGGTCCTGACGGCCACTTCATGGCGACGCTGAACCGTCAGGAATAGCTCGCGTGTGATTTTGGTTGAATCGGTCAGCCATATGACCCGATGCCTACCGTTGTCGTTCAGGAAGGCCTAATCAGTAGCCAAGTCACCGCCTGAGCTACTCTTCAAATGGCATTGCGAAGAACGGCGGAAATCATTCCCTGTCGAAAGCTCGCAGGCTTCCCAAGTGATGTAGCCGAATGGTTGGCTTACGCCTACTCCGACTTTGCGGTTCCAGATGTGGAAGATTTTGCCTCGGATTTCGATGCGCCACTACCCTTGTTGTCGTTCTTCGTGGATGCAGAGCCGCTGTCACCTGTCTTTGCGTCCTTGCTTTCGGACTTGCTCGCTGAATTGCTTGCCGTGCTGGCGGAGCTGCTTGCCTTGCCCCTGCCTCGCTGGTCGGTGTTGTAAAAGCCGTGTCCCTTGAACACAATGCCAGATGCCTCGAACACCCTCTGCGCGACCTCGCCGCATGTGGGGCAGGTGATGACGGGACGTTCTGACATCGGGTGCTCCACCTCAAAGATCATCTCACATACAGGACATTTGTAGTCATAGCGTGCCATCTTGTGTGTTCCTCCAAGTAATCTGCCGCCGCGCGGCGTTCGTTTGCCCGTGACACTTTACCCGAAAGCGGCGACTGGGTAGCCCCGCAGACCCCGTCACACCGTCTCCCTCATGGAATTTTCGTCTTCATTGAGTAATTGGGTCGCGACAACGCCCTCTGTCTCCCGTTGCCGCCCTCACATCAAAATTAGTGTACCTTTGTTGCTGAAAGATTCACAAAACCCCAGTTGACGGAAAACTTTCAGGTTCAAATGCGCACTGTCTATTTTACACAGTGCGCATTTGAACCTGAAAATAGTCTGTTATCTGGGCTTTTGCAGCCTTCACAAAACCAAAGTGACACTAATGCTCAACGATGCTCCGCCCTGTCCCTGCAACGTCGATGATAACCGCGAAAACTGGCTTTCCCCCAAACACCAAACCAAGCCGTGCCACTCCGCTCGAGCGTCTGGCGGTAGACAAATATGACACGAACCCCGTCTGCGTGAAACCGCAGACGGGGTCTTCGGGGTATGGTTTGAGCGTCAGTTGTGCCGACCGTGCCAAGCCGTATATACGATGGTTTTACACCGTACTATGATTTCGCCCTGCGCTTAAGCCCGCATTTCGTGCACACTTCCGTTTCGAAGCCGCCACGACCAGGGACGCAAGTATCTACACCGATGTTTTTCCATATGTGAGAGCCACCTTTGGGGCATGGCTTATCACTCTCTTTTTCGAACCAAAATCCCCCGGCAATTTGGTCCATCTCTTCTTCCGAAAGATCTATGCCCTCATCGGCCGCAGCTTTGAATATCTCATCTATCGACATGCTTTTTGCCCGCTCGATTTCCTCGGGAGTAGGGGTCCTGCGATCCATGACCGTTCCCTTCTTCAATCCTGTCTAACCGTGTTCGCTTCTCCATCGGGTCTTTGACCCTTCGCAAGTTGATGATAGCATACATATACGGTGTTCTTCAAAATGGATGGATGCATGACAACGGGTCACCCTGCCCTCGAGCAGCGGGACGGGGATCACCGAGAACGCGCAGTCCTTTCCCATGGAGGAGGTCATCGCCGAGAAGATGATGAGGTCGAGCGCCGGCTTGACGGCGAGCGACAGCTGTTCCGCGCGGCCACGCCCGTCCTCATGCCCTTGCGTCATGGCCGTCGCGTGGGGTTGCGCCACCTGCGTGCGGTACTGCCGTCCAAGCGCTACCATGGGATGCGGCAAGTGCGACAAAGAGGACCGGGAGGATGCGATGCCCATACGAGCTGCGATATTTGACTGCGACGGGACGTTGCTCGACTCCATGCCCATGTGGACTGAGACTTGCGTCGCGCTGCTCCAAAGCTATGGCGTCGCTGACGCCGAGCGCGTCTTTGCCGAACACGAGTCGCTCGATATGGACAAGAAGTGCTACTGGTATCACGATCATCTTGGTATCGGTACGAGTGGCGAGGCACTCTACCGCGAGTTGTGGGCGATGGTGGAGCGTGCGTATGCCGAGCGGGTTAAGCCGTTCGAGGGCTGTGCCGCGTTCCTAGAGGAGCTGCGCGCGGCAGGCGTACGCATGGTGATTGCGAGCTCCACGCCCACCGAGCTGCTGCGATTCGCGCTTGAGGCTCATGGCCTGCTTGGCTACTTCGACGAGCTGGTCTTTGCGGGTGACGTTGGCCGTGGCAAG
>ONMP01000139.1:7715-15503 GCA_900318935.1 uncultured Actinomycetes bacterium | reverse complement strand
TCGCTCCGACGTGAGCACCTGGATTGCAAACATGGGCGAGAACGTGCCCGACTGGGCGCGCCAGTATTCGGAGTACAGCGACCGCTACAACTCGAAGTAGGCGCCAATGCATGCGATGTACGCGCGACTGCCCAAGAACTTCGTGCTGGAGGAGCGGCTGGAACGATACGCCGATGCAATCGAGGTGCGCCCGTGGGCATATCGCGGGCGATGGGCTGAGGCGTGCTGGCCGGTGGGCGAGCCGCGGGACGGCGGGGCGTTCGCACAGGTGCGAGTGGACTTGGGTTGCGGAAAGGGCGCGTTTCTGGTCGCGTCGGCGGTGCGAGAGCCGGACGTGCTCTTTGTCGGGATGGACGCCGAACCGCTGTGCATAGCATATGCGGCACAGCACATCATGGAGGCGGAACTGGCGAACGCCGTGGTCGTGCCGGCGCAGGCGGATGTCCTACCGCGCGTGTTTGGCCCGGGAGAAATCGAAGTTATTCACCTGAACTTCCCCACGCCGTATCCGCGCAAGAAGGACGCGAAGCAGCGTATGTTTGCGCTCGAGCGGCTGCTCGAATACCGCGAGGTGCTCGCGCCGGGCGGTACGGTGCGCTTGCGGACTGACAGCCAACCGCTGCGGGACTTCTTTTTGACGCAGCTTGAGGCCGCGGGGTACGAGGTGGTGCGTCAGTTCGAAGACGAGCGGGCCGAACTCCCGGACGAGCCGTCAAGCGAGTACGAGCGGCGGCTCTGCGAGCAGGGTGCCAAGGTGCTCGGCGTGTGGGCAACGCCAGCGACGCTGCCCGCTCGAGTGGAGCAGACAGCGTCGCTGAGCTTGGTCGATTATTTGCCGGAGGATCTCTTTGCCGGGAGATACGTGCCCCATGGCATGGAGGGCACGATTCTCAACCTGCGCAACCAGCGGCTGCGGCAAGGATGACCACGATCCCACAGTGGGATCGTGGTCACGTGGTCACAATCCCACTGTGGGATCGTGGTCAGTTGAACTTGACGAGCTTGTCCGCCAGACGATAGAGGGCGATGGTGACCTTGTTGCCGAGGAAGCCAGGCAGATTCGAGGCCACACCCATAGCGCCCAGGCGGCAGCGACGCCACAGACGGCGATCGTAATCGTGCAGGTCTTGCCAGAGGCGCTCGAGCTCGTCCATCGCGTCGGGACGCTCCGACAGACGCGAGAACACCGAGCAAATTGCCATCATAATCACGAAGTAGTTAATCATGTAGTTGCGCAGTTGGACAGGTTGGATGTCCTTGTACGGGTGGTACGCCTCCATCATGATGCGCGTAATGAGCACCTGCTGGTCGATGCGGCTTGCCATGACCTTCTCGTTGACCGACTGGCCCTCGCGGCCAATGTAGTACCGGTAGAGGTCGATATCGAGATAGCAAATACGTTCGCAGTGCGGGAGCGGCACCCATGCGTAGATGTTGTCGACATAGAAGGTGTGGGCCGGCAGGGTGAAGCCCATGTCGCGCAGGACCGAGGTGCGGTAGCAGAGGGCGTGCATGAGGAGGTTTTGCCGAATCTGGAAGTGACCAACCTCGCGCCAGCCAAAGACGCGACCCACGGGCAGAGCATTGCGGTAACCCACGATGTTGCGCGTGTCATCGACCGTGTGCTCGTAGACGTAGTTGGTGATGAACAGGTCAACGTTGGCATCGAGCGCCTCGGTCTCGCGCATCTTTGCAAGAAGAGCGGCAACGGAGTCTTCGTCCAGCCAGTCGTCAGAGTCAACCACCTTGTAGAACGTGCCTGTGGCCTCGCGCAGGCCCGAGATGACCGCCATGCCGTGACCGCCATTCTCCTGGTGGTGAGCACGGATGATGTCTGGGTAGCGCGCGGCCCATTCGTCGGCCTTTTGCGGCGTGTCGTCTTTGGTCGAGCCATCGTCGACGATAATGATCTCTATGTCGGGTGCGTAGTCCGCGCCGTTGAGGATGGACTCGATGCACTTGTCCATGTAGGCCGCCGAGTTGTAGCACGGAATGCCAAAGGTTACGATTTTGTTCACACAAACCCCTCTCGCTGATATCGCTGTGTTTCATTCTACGCCAAGACGGGCGGTTTTCGGCGAGCGGGGCATAAGCCAAGACAAACGGCACAAATAATGATACGCGGGACAAGGGGACGGGGACGTTTGTCCTCGCCGCTAAGAGAGCCAGGTGGGGAGGTCGCTTGTCACGACTCGTGCGCAGATGCGTGCGTGTTCGAGCGGCAGGGTCGCCCGCGCCTCATAGACGCCCTCGCCCAAACGGGCCAAGACGAGCGCTCGGTCGACAATCCCCTGCTCTTCCACGCAGAGCGGAAGCAAAAGGCGCATCTCATCGGTCTGCGGATCGTAGGCGGGCGTCGCCACGCGATAGTCACGCCGGGCTCGCCGCACCGCAACCTCAATGGCGCGGTTCAGCGCATCATTGTGCTCGGCGCGCAGCGCTCGGCCCAGCTCCACGCGATACGGCGGCACGAGACACAGATGCTCCACCGCACTAATGTAAGTGGCCGGTTCAGGTTCGGGCTCGACGCGCGCATCGGTGGAAAACTCCACGAGTCGCCAGGCGACCTTGCCCGCGCAGACGTCGAAGCACGCAAAGATGCGCTCGGCATCCCTTCTCGTCAACAATCCCGTATCAAAGGCAGCAAACTCACCCGACTCCGACACCGCAACCTTGCCCTCTCGCTTGAGCCGCGCGAACGTTACCGACAGGTAGTCTCGCAGGCCGACGAGCCCCTCTTCCCACCGCTCTTCCTCAGCCAACTCGGCCAAGAGCGGAAGCACAGTGTCCCACGGACCCAGCGTCGCGAATTCGGTCAGCTCCCGCAACGGGCTTACAGGCCGATACGTGCCAGCAGGCAGTCCGTCAAGCTCTGCCCACACGCCCTCGGCACGCACAGGGAGTCCTTCCAAGCTGACCGCCGCGTCATCAAGAGGCCCATCAATCGAGGTAAGCTGCCAACGCTTGCCCGAGGCGCGCGCCACACTTCGGCGCATGGTCACGGTGACGGGACGTGAATTGCCTCCGGCCCCGTTCACGTCGTCCCCGTTCACGTCACGCACGCATCGCAGGGCAAAGGTCACCTCGCCTGACCTGACCTCGTACGCCTCGGTCGATCGTGCCACACGCCAGTCTTCGTCAAGCAGCGTCAGCGGACTCACGTCGAGGGGCAACAGACCACAGAGCTCGGCCAGCTTGTCACTGGGACACCACACCTCATCTAAGAAACTCCCAGGAACAAGCGGCTCTTCGCGCGGCGTCCACACGACTGCCCGTGCAGGACTTGTTGGGGTCTGGGCTTGAGGCTGCGAAGCCGCCTCTGGAGGTGTCGGCTCCGCCGGCTCGGTCTCGCGCACCTCCGCCGGCTCGGGCTCGGGCTCCTCCGCCGGCTCGGGCTCGGGCTCCGATTCGGGCTCGGGCTCCTCCGCCGGCACGGGGCTGGGCTCCTCCAGCTCTGCCGACTCGGCAACTTGCGCCTGTTCGCTGACACTCGCCGCAGCTTCGGCATCGGCATCCTCCTCAGCCGGGCGACGGTGTGGGCGTGGCTTTGCAGGCCGGAGAACCTTTCCCGCCCGCTTGCGCTTCCAAGACTTGTGCCCTGCGGCCGAGGGCTTCTTGCGCTCTTGGGGTTCTTCCGGCTCCTCGAGCAGGGCATCCCATTCAGGCTGCGCCAGCACCGTGGCATACGCCCGCCCACGCTTAAACACGGTCAGGCGCACGAACTCCAGCTGCTCCAGCACCTCCCGCACGCTCTCGAAGCCCATGTCTTCGGGTAGGATGTCGTCCTCGACGAGCACCTCTTCGACGCGAGACAACATCGTCTGTCGTCCGATGCCGATGCCCTCAGAGAGGAGCCGATACAGATATAGGGCGTTGCCGGGAGTTATGCTCATGCGATCACGGCCTTGTTTGAGGGCGGGAGTATTCCCTTATAGAGTACCGCAGGTTTCAGCTATGTTTCCGATGTGGCACAAGAGGTACACGAAAGGAGGCAACACGCAAGCCAGCACGCATGGTGACAGGGGGACAGTCCCCTGGGTACCGAGGGGACTGTCCCCTTTGTCACCTTTGGGCTGGTGGTGCCTCAGTCCTTGCCGGTCCAGCAATAGGTGCAGACCTTGCTGCGGTCGATGCCGATGGCTTCGAGCATGCCGTCGAGCGACTGGAAGCCGAGGGAATCGAAGCCCATCTCTTCGCAGATGGATCGCAGGAGGCAGCGGCCGCGTTCGGTGTGGCCGTCGGCGTATTCCGCGATGTGCTCCTCCCCTTCGTCGCCCTCGAGCTCGCGAATCTTGCGGCGCGCGATGAGCTCGTATTCGGAGTTGGACCGCGAAAAGCTCAAGTATTTGCAGCCAAACATGATCGGTGGGCAGGCGGAACGCATGTGAACCTCGGCGGCCCCGGCCCCATAGAGGAAGTCGACCGTCTCGCGCAGCTGCGTGCCGCGCACGATGGAATCGTCCACAAAGAGCAGGCGCTTGCCGGCGATGAGCTCGGGAACGGGGATCTGCTTCATCTTTGCCACGCGGTTGCGGACGGCCTGGTTTGCCGGCATGAACGAGCGCGGCCAGGTAGGCGTGTATTTGACGAAGGGTCGGGCGAACGGCTTGCCCGACTCTGTGGCATAGCCGATGCCGTGCGGCAGGCCGGAGTCGGGGACGCCGGCGACGTAGTCCACGTCAGGCAGCATGCCGTGCGCAGCGTCGTCGGCAGCCATGATCGCCCCGTTGCGGTAGCGCATGACCTCGACGTTCTGACCTTCGTAGTTGGAGTTGGGGTAGCCGTAGTAGACCCAAAGAAACGCGCAGATGCGCATCTCTTCGCGAGCGGGCGAAAGAGTCTCGTAGCCGTCAGCGGTGACGCGCACGATCTCGGCCGAACCGAGCTCGTATTCGTCCTCATAGCCGAGCTTGCCGTAGGCGAAGCTCTCGAAAGTGACGCAGTAGCCGTCGTCATCACGCCCAATAAGTACGGGCAAGCGACCCATGCGGTCGCGCGCGGCGATGAGCGATCCATCCGAACACATGATGAGCAGCGTGAGCGAGCCCTCGATGGACTCTTGCGCGTAGAGAATGCCTTCGAGAAGGGTGTCCTGGCTATTGATGAGGGCTGCGACGAGCTCGGTGTCGTTGACGTCACCCGAACTCATGGCCATAAACTGGTGACCGACGCCGGTGTAGGTCTTGATTATGTCTTCGGAATTGACGATCTCGCCTACCGTCGCGATGGCAAAGACACCGAGGTGCGAACGCACGATAAGCGGCTGCGGGTCGGCGTCGCTGATGCAGCCGATGCCCGTGCAACCGCGGAAAGAGGCGAGGTCGCTCTCGAACTTCGTGCGGAAGGGAGTGTTTTCGATGGAATGAATCTGGCGGTTGAAGCGACCGTCTCCGTCGCACATGACCATACCGGCGCGACGCGTGCCCAGGTGCGAGTGGTAGTCCACGCCAAAGAACACGTCAAGCGTCACGTCGCGACGCGATGCCGAACCAAAGAATGCTCCCATACGATCTCCAAACCACGTTTGCGCTGTCGGATTGCTGACCAGTCACAGTATAGGTGAGCGACAGACGGGTGGGTAATGGGGTTGCGCGGTTGTAACAGGAGCGGGGCGCGGGGCGGGCGGGTTGGCCGGGCGAGGCGCGCAAGGGGTAGCCCTTCCTGCATACCGTGCGCGCGGTGTAGAATGGGCGGGACCAGCAGGCTTTGAGACGAAGGACTTGCCATGGAAGAACCTCTTACCGAAGACTTGCTCGACGAGCTGCGCAACGCCCCGTCTGCAGAGGACTACCTGGCGCGACACGCAGGGTCGACACGCGTTTTTTCGGAGTATCTGAACGAGCTGCTCGATGAGCGCGGACTCGAGCGCAAGGAGGTCGTTCGCGAAGCGGGCATCGACGCCACCTATGGATGGCAACTCTTTAAGGGCAAGCGCAAGAACCCTTCGCGCGACATCGTGCTCGCCCTTGCGTTTGCGCTCGGCTGTTCGCTGCGCGAGACGGACCGCCTGCTGCAGGCGGCGGGCGTAAGCAGGCTCTACGTCAAGGAGCGTCGCGACGCCATCGTCGTGTTTTGCCTAGACCAACATACAACGCTCGAGGAGACCAACAAGGCGCTCTATCGCATGGGTGAAAGAACAATCGGCGGGAACTGACCATGGACAATGGGTTTTCGGAAGAGCTCGAGGCGTGGCTCGAGGCGACGAGCGGCGACGGAAGCGAGGATACGGACGAGCGCTACGAGGTTCGGCACACGCTCAAGGAATCCCCTAGCGAAACCACGCAGGTGGTGTATCGGCGCGTTGCGGGCGGGCAGCCCATCGGTCCGTTCGTGCGGAAGGTCTTTTGGGGTGAATCGAGTGATGTGCCGTCTGGGCGCGGAGCGGCGTACGCACGAATCATGGCCGCACAGACACGCGGCGCACGGCTCACGCACCAGCCCGTCGTCTATGACGTGACGCAGGAGGGTGACACGCTCGCCGTCGTGACGGAGTTTATTCATGGCATGACCCTGCGCGAGTTCGTGGAACGACAGGGAGCGGGGACGGCGCTGGCCTTACGCATCGCGCCTGAGCTTTGCGAGGCCGTGCGTGAACTGCACGAGGGGTTGGACGAGCCGGTGATTCACCGCGACATCAAGCCGTCCAACGTGATGATCGCCGAAGACGGACGTGTCATGCTCATCGACCTGGGCATCGCGCGGACCTGGCACAAAGACGCGACTCACGACACCATGCGCTATGGCACGCCCGGGTATGCGCCGCCCGAGCAGTTCGGGTACGAGCAGACGACCGTGCGCAGCGATGTCTATGCCCTGGGGATGACCATTGCGTACTGTCTCTTGGGCTCCGACCCCACTGCCGAGATCCGTGAGGCCGGCTTCGCAGACCCACGCATTCCGACCGCCCTGCAGCCCGTGCTCGCGCAGGCCACGCAGTTCGACCCGGAGAAACGCCAGTCGTCCGCGCGAGAGCTTGGCGACGAGGTCGTGCAGGCGCTACGTCCCCACGACACACCCGGCACACCCGGCACGGGACGTAAGGCGAACTGGAGCGACGCTGTGGGGCGCGCGTGGAATATCTTGCTCCTCTGTGCATGGGCACTCGCTGTCGTCCTTGCGCTTGCAGGCACTCTGAGCCCGAGCTTCGCGGGCGACTTCGCCGCGTATCCAACGTGGTACCGGGCGGTCTTCTTTGCGGGATTCCTCGTCGTGCCGTCCGGTGCGTTGGCCTACCTTCTGCTCGACAAGAGGCGGCTGCGCAAACTTCCGCTCTTTGCCGGGCGCACATGGCTGCAGGAGCTAATTGTGTGCCTGGTGCTCGTGGTGGCGTGCATTCTGCTGAGCTACGTTCTGTACGCAGCCTTCGTCGCGCCTTCACTTGCGGAGTAGTACTCAGGGGACTGTCCCCCTGTCACCAGTACTCAGGGGACTGTCCCCTCATGCACCTTTTTATGTCACGTCGTGGGCGAGGCGCGTCGTGACTTCTTTGCAAACGGCTATACTGGTACGTAGCTACGAAGGGAGGCTCACATGCTGGAACGCCTACTCAAAAGGTGGGGACTAACGAAACAATCCAAGTACGTGCGCATGCGCATATACGACGGCAACATTTTTGCCGCCTTGTACGTTTCGCTCATCATCATCGTCCTCGAAACGTGGATGATTCTGAGCCTCACGCGCATGGTGATAGAAAGCGCGGCCGCCGGTACCCCCCGCGACCCCTTCTGGGTCATCAACCACGGCGCCTGGTACGTGGTGCTTATGGGCTTCGCCATCGCCATGGCCGTT
>ONMP01000139.1:0-7685 GCA_900318935.1 uncultured Actinomycetes bacterium | reverse complement strand
CGGTACCGCACTGCTCGTGGCCTTCTCGGTGGTATCGCTCATCTTTGGCATACACTTCGGCAACAACTCCTATGTCAAAGGCGAACAAATCCTCTCGTTCGTGACCATGACCCTCTTTGTATTTGGCCTCATCGTATGGAGACCCATACCGACGTTCTTTGCCACCGCCATCACCTTTGGTGTCTTCTACCTGTACATCGACCATAACCTTCCTGCGACCTACGGAACGCAGGTGAACCTCTTTACACTGTGGCTGGGGACGTTCGTGGTGGCGCTTTCTTCGTATCGCCGACACGTTTCGGAGGCCGAGAAAGACGAGCACATCGTAGAGGCAAACGAGAAGCTGCGCAAAATCGCCTCCTTCGACGAACTGACCGGCATACCAAACATGCACAGCTTCAACAGCGCGATGTCGGTGCTCTTTGAGGGAGTCAAGGATCTCGACGTCCACTACTCGGTGATGTACATGGACCTTGAGAACTTCAAGTCGTACAACGACAAGTACGGCTTTCGCGAGGGCGACAATCTCCTGCGCCAAATAGCCGAAGGCCTGCAGGAGATATTTGATGGCGAGCTTGTGGCGCGATTCTCGGATGACCACTTCGTGACGCTGGGCATGTCCGAGACCACTGAGGAGCGGGCGCGGGCCGCAAGCGAACTCGTGGAGCGGCTGCGTGGGGACGTGCGGCTGCAGCTCAAAGTGGGCGTCTTTGAGCCAGACATGCAGAAACGCGTCGATCCCGCGTACGCCTGCGACAAGGCGCGTATCGCCTGCAACAACATCAAGCGACACCCCGGCGTCTTCCTGTGTCGCTACGACGAGGATCTCGACACGCTGGTTCGTCGCCGCCAGCACATCATCAACAACGTGGACACGGCCGTGACCAAGGATTGGATCAAGGTGTACTACCAGCCGGTCGTACGCTGCGCCGACGGTTCGGCCGAACTTTGCGGCTACGAGGCGCTCGCACGGTGGGACGACCCGGAGTTCGGCTTCATGCCACCCTTCGCCTTCGTGGAGACGCTCGAAGAGTTTCGCGAGATCGACAAGCTCGACCGCTGCATCATCGAGCAGGTATGCCGCGACCTGCGTGCCGAACTCGAAGCAGGCGGGAACCCGGTGCCCGTGTCGCTCAACTTCTCGAGGCTCGACTTCGAGCTGTACGACGTCTCGTCTTTCCTGCAGGAGATGTCGCAGAAGTATGGCATCCCCAGCGAGCTGCTCGACGTGGAGATCACCGAGTCGGCCCTCACGCAGCACGTGAGCGAGCTGCGGCGCAACATGGAGGCGCTGCGCGAAGAGAACTTCTCGCTGTGGCTCGACGACTTCGGCAGTGGGTATTCTTCGCTCAACGTCCTTAAGGACTTCCAGTTCAACGTCTTGAAGATTGACATGGCGTTCTTGCGCGGCTTCGAAAACAACGATAAAGCTCGGCCGATTCTGCGCTCCATCGTGGAGCTTGCAAGGGAGCTCGACATGGTGACGCTCTGCGAGGGCGTGGAGACACGCGAGCAGTTCGAGTTCTTGAGCTCGATTGGGTGCGACCGGGCGCAGGGCTACCTCTTTGGCAAGCCGGGCCCCACAAAGGAAATCCCCATTTCGTGACCACTTTCCCACAGCGGGATCGTGGTCAAAAGTGACCACGATCCCGCTGTGGGAAAGTGGTCAGGGCGTGCTACCATACGGCAAGGCCCCGACTGAGGAGGAACGTATGAGCAAGATTCGCATGAGCACGCCGCTTGTGGAGATGGACGGCGACGAGATGACCCGCATCCTGTGGCAGATGATCAAGGACCAGCTCATCTGCCCGTTCGTGGATCTAAAGACCGAGTACTTTGACCTCGGGCTGCCCGAGCGCGACCGCACGCACGACCAGGTGACCATCGACGCGGCCGAGGCCACGAAGCGCCTGGGCGTCGCCGTCAAATGCGCCACCATCACGCCGAACGCCGCGCGCATGGACGAGTACCACCTGCACGAGATGTGGAAGAGCCCCAACGGCACGATTCGCGCCCTGCTTGACGGCACGGTCTTTCGCGCGCCGATCGTGGTTAAGGGCATCGACCCCTACGTCCGCACGTGGAAGAAGCCCATCACGATAGCGCGTCACGCCTACGGCGACGTCTACAAGAACTGCGAGCTGCAGATTCCCGGCCCCGGCACGGTAGAGCTCGTCTACACCCCCGCTGACGGCGGCGACGAGGTGCGTGCGACGGTGCAGGAGTTCGACCAGCCCGGCATCGCGCAGGGTATCCACAACCTTGACGCCTCGATTGCGAGCTTCGCACGGGCGAGCTTCGAGTACGCGCTCTCGACCGGCCAGGACATCTGGTTTGCCGCGAAGGACACCATCTCAAAGACGTACGACCACCGCTTCAAGGACATCTTTGCCGAGGTGTTTGAGGCCGAGTACAAGGCGCGTTTCGAGGAAGCCGGCATCGAGTACTTCTACACCCTCATCGACGACGCCGTGGCGCGCGTCATTCGCAGCGAGGGCGGCTTCATCTGGGCATGCAAGAACTACGACGGCGACGTGATGAGCGACATGCTCTCGACGGCGTTTGGCTCGCTAGCGATGATGACCTCGGTGCTCGTCTCGCCGCACGGCTACTTCGAGTACGAGGCCGCGCACGGCACCGTGCAGCGCCACTATTACAAGCATCTGGCCGGGGAAAAGACGAGCACCAATCCCGTGGCGACCATCTTTGCTTGGACAGGAGCACTCGCGAAGCGCGGCGAGCTCGACGGGCTGGACGAGCTGGTGGCATTCTCACGGCGGCTGGAGAAGGCGACGATTGACACGATCGAGTCGGGCGTGATGACGGGCGACCTTGCGACCATAACGAGCCTCCCGAACCCGGTGCGGGCCGATACGGAGGAGTTCATCGCGGCCATTGCTGCTCGGATGTAGGGCCGCCTCTAGGGCGCTCAGAGCGTAAGGTGCGCGGAAAGGAGCACTCCTTCCCGCGCACCATTCTTTATATAGCGTTGCTCTTGCGTGCTTATGCGCACGCCCGCTTACTTACTGCTGCACAAACTCGTCGGCAAGGTCAACGATCTGAAGGGTCTTGCCGAGGGGCGTCAGAATCTTGAGCAGCGTATCGAGGCGCGGGGAGTTGACGCGCGTCTCCAGACGTGCCACCACCGGCTGCTTCACACCAGCCGCCATGGCAAGCTTCGCCTGCGACATACCGCATTTGTGCCGCGACTCGACGACCTCTGAAATCACGCGGTTGCTCTCAGTAGCCACGACATCAATGGCCTTGCTGTTCTCGTAGATCTCCTTGCAGCCAAGGTCGAGGTTCTCGCCCCACGAGATGCCATACCCTTCAGCGGCAAGCGTCACAGAGGAAAAGAACGTCTCGTCGTGCAGGGCATCGAACTCCTCGTGCGAGTCCATGAGTGACTGAGCATTAAAAACTCTAGCTTCACCGTCGGCAAACCATACGATAATCTCATAGCCATCAAGAGGCTGCACGGCGGCAATTCTTTTGAACATGTCTATCCAATCGGTCAACGCCTTATGGTGACATGAATATTACTTCATTCTTGTGCTTTTAGCTAGTTTAATCTTTGCCAAGTTGTCATTTTTGCACAATAGGTACGGAACATTACATCAAACGACAACAAACCAAGGGGATGAGCGTGCCTCATCCATTGGTGAGCGGGATTTCACTGGCGGCAGACGGGTGAATATGGACGGCTAGCGGCATGGCGGCCTAGGCACTGCGCAGCTGACAGGTGAAGGTGGCCGTGCCCGCCTTCCACGTCGCACGGATGCTGCCCCGATAGCGCGTGCAGATGCTCTCGGCAACCGAAAGCCCGATGCCGTAGCCGCCCTCGTCGCTATGGGACTGGTCATCGCGGTAGAAGCGTTCGAAGTAGCGGTTGAACTGCGAGGCCTTGCCATTGGCAAAGGTGTTGGAGACTGCGAGCGTCACGCGGCCTTTGCGAGGCGATGAGGTCTGGACCCGCACCAGGCCGCCTTCGTCACAGTACTTGATGGCGTTGTCCACCAGCAGCGTACAGAGCTGCTGTATGGCGCTCTCGTCGGCTACCATGAGGACGTTCTCGCCAAGTACGCACTCCAGCTGCTTGTGTTCCTGCACCACCAGCGCCCGGAACGGCTTCACCGACTCAGCGACGATGCGACTCACATCGACCTCGGCCACCTGCGAGCGGTCCTCCCGCTCGGCCGATCGAGCAATCATCACGAGGTTCTGCACGAGTCCGTCCATGCGGTCGACCTGCCCCATCGTGGACTGGGTCCACTCGCTCTCGCCTTGGAGCATCTCGATGACCTCGGTGTTTGCGCGAATGACGGCAAGCGGGGTCTTGAGCTCGTGGCTCGCGTTGGTGATGAACTGCTTCTGTTTGCGGGCGTTCTCGATCTCGGGCTGGACGGCGCGACCCGAGAGAAGCACAACGAGCAGAAATACTCCCACAACGCCGAAACAGCTGATGAGGAGGGTGTTCCACGCGACGGCGTTATTTACCTGCATCTGGAAGGAGCAGTCAAGAAACGCGACGACCGTCATGTCATCGCGCGCTTCGCCGACGCGGTAAAAGAACGTGTCGGTCATTCCCAGGTTGAGCAGCTTGACGGTGAGGCTGTTTGCGTAGGCGTCTATGGCCTCGCGCGCTAGCTTGACGGCGCGCTTCTCTCCCACCGACTTCATGTGCTTGTGCTCAACCTGCACGGGATTGCCCTCGGAATCAAAGACGACCGAAAAGTAACGGGCCCCATAGATGAACTCTGGCGTGAGGCCCACGAACTCGTCCGTCGCGCCGATGCGATCGTCGTTGTTTTCTGGCTCGGGCAGAGTGCCGCCATTGTCGATTATGAGCTGCAGCGCGTGGCCGGCCTGGATGCGCAGCGACCACTGGTTGGAGAGCGCCGTTGCTGCGCCCATAAACAAAATCACGAGAAAGAAGGACAGCGACGCGATGAAGATGAACTTGCGACGGAGTTCGTTGATGGCGGCAGAGTTCATGCAAGGACCCTATCTGTCGAGTCCGGGTCGGTGACCAACCGATAGCCCCCGTCCGCACTCGATACCGTGACATTCGAACCCACCCATTTGAGCTTGCCGCGCAAGTATGACACATAGAGGGTGAGCGTGTCGATGTCAGCGTCCGGTTCGGCGTGCCACACGTTGCCGAGCAGGAATTCGCCGCTCAGAAGGTGGTCGGCGTTCTTTACGAAGGTTTGCATGAGTTCGAACTCCTTGACCGAAAGCCTCACGGTGTTTGCGGCCGAGAGCTCGAAAGTGTCGGCGTTGAGCGAGATGTCGGCAAAGGAGAGGCGCTCGACCGTGTAGTCCTCGCGGCGGCGTGTCATCGAACGTACGCGGGCAAGCAGCTCTTTCATGGCAAAGGGCTTCGTGAGGTAGTCATCGGCCCCAGAGTCCAAACCAATCACTCGGTCGTCCACCTCGGCCTTGGCCGTGAGCAAGAGAACCGGTGTAAAGACACCCGAGGCACGCAACTCGCGCAGCACCTGGAGGCCGTCCTTGCGTGGCATCATGATATCGAGGATGATGCCGTCGAAGCCCTGCTCGCGGATGCGGTCGAGGGCTTCTTCCCCGTCGAAGACCGGACAGACCTCGTAACCCTCATGCTCGAGCACCGTGGTGAGGGCGCGATTGAGGTCGCGCGTGTCTTCGGCGAGCAAAAGGCGTACGCTCATGAGTCATCACCTCCGAGTATGGCATCGCGCAGGGTCTGCATCGAGACGTCAGTGGAGGCGAGCTCGTCGGCGCAACGCTTGAGCTCCTGCACGATGAGGCGTTGGTTGCCCTTGTGCGGCTTCTTGTACTGCAGGTGGTGCTCAAGTGCCGCCCAGGTGTCCATCGAGATCGTACGCAGCTGCACCTCGGCGTAATAGCCCTGCTGCGAACGGACTATCAGGTGGTAGCTGCGATATCCGTTGGGCTTGGCATGACGAATGTAGTCGCGCTCCTCGACGATGTCGAATTCGGGGTCATCGGCGAGATGATCGCGGATGGCGTACACATCGTTGAGAAACGCGCAGACGATGCGGATGCCGATCGCGTCGTAGAGCTGGGTGAGCGCGGCTTCGGTGGTCTGCGGCAAACCCTTGCGACGGAGCTTGTCGCGCATGCTGTCCTCTGACTTGATGCGGGCAAGCATGTGCTCGACGGGATTGATGCCCATCTCTGCCTCCATGCGGGCGCGCAGGCTCTCCACACACTGCACGAGACGATCGAGCACGGCCTCCATCTGCGGAAGATGCGTGCCGTAGATGCTGGCAGTCGTCGAATCAGGGGTCTCGTGTGGCATCAAGCATCGGCTCCTTCGTTCGTGGGTATTAATGCTTGTACCCACGCAGGGGGAATCGTAAACGCAAGGCTCGGGACAGGCTCAGATCATGCGGAGGCGGTGTGATGATGCCGTTCGCGGGCCAATGTTGACCGCTGGGGATAGTTGACCACGTTTTCATGGTCATTTGGAAGAAAGAACACTATAGTAAGAGTCGTCAAGAGGAACCGCACGAGAGGCGGACGACCAAGGGGGTGGTGCCAGTGAACAGCGAAACGATACATAGGGGTGTCCCGCGGCTGGCATCGCGAGTCCCGTCTTCGGTTTGAGGCCATAGCAGAGCAGGCCATCGTAGGCGATACAAGCATCGCAAAGTCAGTTAGAAGTCGACATTCGGAAGAACCGGTGTAGCCGCGCAGGAGCCAGAGCATCGTAGGGATGCTGAGCAGGGGCATACTTCATACCGCGTTATCCCGTAAGTGGAGGTGAGTCCGGTGGGCTCACAAGAGGAGTCGCACGAGGCGACAGAGGTTTGAGGTTTCAGCGGGCGGTCTTCGGGCCGTCCGCTTTGCCGTGTGGGTGACCGAGTTAGAAAGTCGTAGGCATCGGAGGCCATGGCCGCGTTGGCGTAAGCGAGGGCCGAAACCTCGACGGTCGCCCAATCGCTCCCACCCGCGTCAATGCTGATGTTCCATTGGTCGCCGAGCTGGTGAGCCGCGATGCCAGTAAGGACTACGCGCCACTTGCCACCCCCGAGCTCGGTCACCCCAAGAGCTGTGCCGTCCGCAAGCTTGGCCGTGACCTTGCTGGCACTCGGGGCCGTGGCGGTCACGTTGATCGTGGTCTGCGACTCAAGGCTGAGGCTCGCCGTCAACTTCTCCACGTCAGTGTTCTGCAAGTTGATGGTTGCCGTTAAGGACAAGCGCCGCGCTTTGCCATACATGTTTGTGACGCTCGACGTGTCCAGGTTGCTCGCGTCCACAGAGACGAGTTTGTTCCACTCGAAGAACATCTCGTACGCGCTGTCCGTCAGCTTCGCGCCTTCCTCGAACGTGACGGAGGTCGCTGACTGCTTGTACGGCTCGGTCTCGGCCACCCACTCCACTTGGGCGAACTCGCCGGCACCTACGACGAGCGTGGATCCATCCAGGTGCAGGGCACGGTACCGATGACGCCCTGGACCGTGCCTTCTTCGTCGTCGCCCTGGGTGGTGAGGTTGACCTCCGCGACGGGGTTCTCGTCGGGGGTAGGTTCGATGGCTGAAGCATCTTCTATCTCGATCTCGGAAGAGCCGCCATCCGTCGTGGACCCTAGGGTCTCTTTTTGCGCCTGTTCTTCTTGCTCAGCAAACGCAGGCTCGTCTGTGGCAGGTTGCTCGACACTTGGCAGATTAGGCGCTCCG
>ONMP01000133.1 GCA_900318935.1 uncultured Actinomycetes bacterium | reverse complement strand
ACCTTGAGTTCTACAACACGCATCCGTACGTCTCCGCTCCCATCATCGGCGTCGTTCTGGCGCTCGAGGAGGAGCGTGCCAACGGTGCGCCGGTTGAGGACACGGCTATTCAGGGCGTCAAGGTCGGTATGATGGGCCCGCTCGCCGGCGTCGGCGACCCCGTCTTCTGGTTTACGGTACGCCCGATTCTCGGTGCGCTGGGTGCTTCCATGGCTATGGGTGGATCCATCGTTGGTCCCTTCCTCTTCTTCATTCTCTGGAATGCCATCCGTATGGCCTTCCTGTGGTACACGCAGGAGTTTGGCTACAACGTAGGTGCTTCCATCGCCAAGGACCTCTCGGGCGGCTTGCTCGGCAAGATCACCGAGATTGCATCCATCCTCGGTATGTTCATCATCGGCGCACTTGTTCAGCGCTGGGTTTCCATCAGCTTCACCCCGGTCGTCTCGACCGTTACGCAGGCTGAGGGTGCCTATATCGACTGGGCTAGCCTCCCCGCTGGTTCTGAGGGCATTAAGGCCGCACTCGAGCAGTATTCCTCGCTTGGACCTGCAGGCCTCAACGTCGAGAAGGTCACCACGCTCCAAGGCAACCTCGATCAGCTCATCCCGGGCCTTGCAGCAGTTGCGCTTACGCTTCTGTGCTGCAAGCTCCTGAAGAAGGGCATTTCCCCGATCGCTATCATCCTTGCGCTCTTTGCTGTGGGTATCGCCGGTCGCCTACTGGGCTTTATGTAGGATTTGCAAGTCTTGGGATACGCAGCATCCGCTGCGTGGTCTCAGGAACGTGGCCGCACCAACATCCTGTAGGATGGGGTGCGGCCTTTCTGTTTGACGTTATCAGGAGGATTAAGCATGGCGCTGTCATTAAACAGCTCGGTGGACCTCACTATCAAAGCGACCTCGTATGCGGGGTTGGGAACCTATGGCGACATGATGGTGGGAAACAAAGCGCTAGAGTTCTACAACGAGCGCAACGTCGAAGACTACATACAGATTCCGTGGACCGAGATCGACTACATCAGCGCCGAGGTCATTGGCAAAAAGATCACGCGTTTCGCCGTCTTTATCAAGCAAGAAGGCGTGCACTTCTCCTTCTCCACGAGGGACAACAAAAAGACATTGCGTGCGATTCGAGAATATGTGCCTGAAGACCGCCTCTTGCGCTCGAAGTCCTTCTTTGACGTACTCAAGCTGGGTACGGTAGCGCTTGGAAAGAAGGCCGTCGGTCTCGTAAAGAAACCCAAGGATGCGGAGTAAGATTCGCGCAGCGCAAGGATTTGTCCTATAATGCCGTATCGTACGTGTAACGGTCGTATTGCGACCATGGAGAAAGAGAGCACACATGGCCTCACTGGGTATCACAGACCTGCGCGCCGGCCTCGGCGTCAACATCAAGGGCAACGACTGCGTCATCCTCGAGGCACAGCACGTCAAGCCCGGCAAGGGCAACACTTACGTGCGTACGAAGTATCGCAACATTCGTACGGGACGCGTTAACGAGGAGAACTTTCAACAGTCCGCGAAATTCGAGAGCGTCAACATGAGGACGCGTGAGATGCAGTACCTCTATAACGATGGTAGCATCTATTATTTCATGGACATGGAGACCTATGAGCAGATCGAGGTTGGCACAGAGCTGATTGGCGACAACGCGAAGTGGTTCAAGGAGAACGACATTTGCCTGCTCAACTACGCTAACGACGTGCTCTATGCCGTGCAGCCGCCGATGTTCATCGAGGTCGAGATTACAGAGACCGATCCAGGGTTCAAGGGCGACACGGTGCAGGGCGGCACCAAGCCGGCGGTCGTAGAGACAGGTGCAAGCATTCAAGTCCCCATGTATCTCAATGTGGGTGAGCGAGTGAAGGTCGATACGCGTACGGGCAAGTTCGTATCGCGTGTCTAGCGCGTACGAAAGGTTTTGCACATGAGTAATGAGCTCGTTATTTCTGGCATCTGCGTAGCACCGTCAGTAGTGGCGATGATTGTGACGCAGGCAGCCGAGAGGGTGGAAGGCGTCGCATCTGTTGGCGAGAATGCCATCGCATCGAGCCTCATCTCGGTGTTTACGTCACGTCCCGTCAACGACGAGCCGGCAGTGGAGTCAGAGGTCGTTGACGGAAAGCTTCATGTGGTAGTGCGGCTCTCGGTATTTTATGGCTATCCTTTCACAAAGCTTGCCGAGGACGTTCGCATGGCAATTGCTAACGCAGTGAGTGGGCAAATGGGCGTTGAGGTCGGTGCTGTCAATGTTTGCATCGACAACCTTGTGTTTCCGAAGGAGTAGCGACTGGTGGCACGACGTAGATTCGGCGGGCGTACGCTCGCTCGTAGCCAAGCCCTGCAATTGCTTTTTCAGGCAGAGGCTACCGACCGTAGTGTTGAGGAAGTCCTTGCGGGCGAGTATGCGTTGAGCGACGAGGAGCCGCTTGATGAGTTTGCGCGTCAGCTTGCAGTTGGTACGGATGAGAAGCGCGACGAGATTGATGGCATAATCTCGCGCGCTTCCACAAACTGGTCGGTCGATCGAATGCCCTCGGTCGATCGCAACCTTCTGCGAATGGCTCTGTATGAGATGCTCTTCGTGGACGAAGTGGCGGTTGCCGTTGCCATTGATGAGTCCGTTGAGCTCGCAAAGGCATACGGGACTGACGAGTCTTCGCGCTTCATCAATGGCCTTCTGGGCAGCATAGCGCATGAGCTAGATGAGGCGTAACGCATGGCCCGGAGAAACAAGATCGATACGTCATCGTATCAGACGTTTGCTGACGTATCGAGCCGCCTCGACGAGATAGTCAAGGAGGTTCGGCGCAAGGACATTCCGTTAGAGAGCTCTCTCGACCTCTTTGATGAGGCCATTGCGCTTGGGCAGAAGGCGGTGGATTTTGTTGACACCGATGCTGCCACAAGCGAGGAGCTGGCGCGTGCCGAACGGGATGGTCAGCAAGAAGAGCAAGATAAAGACGGGAGCGCATCGTAGGTGCCGAGACTCAGGCTTGACCAAGAACTCGTGCGTCAGGGATTCTTTGCCTCGGCAGACGATGCGATGCGCTCTGTGATGGCTGGCGAGGTTTCGACGAGCGACCGTCGACTTGACCGTCCAGGCGAGCAAGTGAAGCCCGGTATCGAGTTGCATGTCCGTGGGCATGCTCCATTTGTAAGCAGAGGGGGCATTAAGCTCGCGGCGGGACTCGATGCATTTGGCGTTAATCCAACTGGTTGCCGTTGCCTTGACGTGGGCTGTTCGACGGGTGGGTTTACTGATTGCCTGCTGCGCCACGGTGCCGCTACGGTTGTTTCCGTTGACGTGGGATACGCACAGTTCGATTGGTCACTTCGACAAGACCCTCGAGTCACGCTCTATGAGCGTACTAACGTGATTGAGCTTGCAGAAAGGTTCGGTGCCGGGACCTTCGATTTGGCGGTGTGCGACGTGTCATTTACCTCGGTTCTGACCATTGCACCTGCCGTGCGTGCGATGCTCGAGTCGGACGGGCGGTTCCTTACACTGGTAAAGCCTCAGTTCGAGGTTGAGCGTGGCGAGGTGGAAAAAGGCGGAATTGTGCGCGACGAGGAAGCACGGCGGCGAGCCCTTCAGCGCGTGTCATCCGGCCTAGAGGAAATGGGGTTCTCCGTGCAGGACACCTGCGACTCTCCCATCCGTGGTCACAAGGGCAACAAAGAATACCTGCTTCTCGCGCATGCCAAAGCAATGTGATTTGAGCACGCGATAGAGTCAGGCTTTAGTGAGTGTATTGCGGCTCACGTATCGCTTTTGCTTTTGCTACACTGAGACCCGTTTCGGGCGCCCGTATGAGGAGGTGTGGCGTGACGAAGGTTCTGATTGTTCCCAATCATTCGAGGGCGGATGCTGTCACTGATGCCCAGAAGCTCAATGGCTATCTCTGTGAGCGGGGCATTGAGGTGTCTGTGGCTGCTGACCGCGCCGCTCATGTGGAAGGTATCTCTACCTTTGATTTGGTTGTCTCTTTGGGAGGTGACGGTACGCTCCTGCGGGCGGCGCGCATCGTTGCGGGGGCAAACATACCCCTTCTGGGTGTCTCGTATGGGCATCTCGGGTTTCTGACCTGTGCGGGGCCAGAGGATTTGCTTGAAGTCGTTTCCGAGGCACTGGTCGGTAAGCTCCATGAGTCACTCCGATCGACGCTTGATGTGTGGGCGGAGTTCGTGGATGAGCGAGGCATGTCTTTTGGCGTGCGCAAGATGGCGCTTAACGACCTTTCGCTCGGACATGGCGCGCGAGGAGACATGATTTCTTTTGAGGTGAGCGTCTCGGGCAATCACATCGACAAGCTCCGTGGCGATGGATTCGTCGTCTCCACGGCAACGGGTTCAACGGGCTATGCGCTCTCAGCCGGTGGCCCCATCGTGACGCCTGAGTTCGAGGGGATGGTATGCGTCCCCGTGGCGCCACACACCATCATGGCCCGGGCGTTTCTCACGGGACGCGATGATGAGGTGCTGATCGAGGTGGATCCGGAGCGTCCTGCGGAGACCTGTGTGTTTGCCGATGGGCAACCTCTCGGAGAGGGCTGTAGGCTCGTGCGGGTGAGCTGCAGGCGAGGCCCGAACGACCTCATCCTACTCAACAAGAGCCGTGAGAGCTTCTACGATTCGGTTTCGCGTGTGTTCTACGGAAAGGCAGCCGAGCGATGATAGACGAGCTTCATGTGGAGAACGTCGCCCTTATTCGCGAGGCGACCATCGATCCCGCTCCGGGTCTCACCGTTCTCACAGGCGAGACCGGTGCCGGCAAAAGTGCCTTGCTGTCATCGATAAAGCTGCTCATGGGCGAGCGAGCCGACGCTGGGGCCATCCGCGAAGGGGCGGATGCCTTGGTGGTGGAAGGGCGTATATTTTGCCGTGGGGGAGATCCCGAGGGCGTTCTGGTCCGTCGTCGCGTCGGTGTGGACGGAAGGGGGCGAGCGTCCATCGATGGGCGGATGGCTACGGTACGCGAGCTCGCGCAAGGTGTAGGTGCGACTATCGACCTCTGCGGCCAACATGAGCATCAGCGTCTGTTGCAGCAGGGAAGTCATGGTGAGTTGCTCGACGCTTGGGGTGGCGAGCGCGTTGCGCAGGTTCGAGAAGACTTTGCGCGGGCTCTCAAGCGTACACGAGCTGCCGTCAAGGAGTTGCAACGCGTGCGCGAGATGGCGCGTACGGCTACTGAGCGCATGGAGGAAGCGGAATTCGTCTTGCAGCGCATCGATGAGGTGAAGCCACGTGTGGGTGAGCTTGCCGAACTCGAAGACACGCTACCGCGTGCCCAACACGCAGAGACGATACTTCGAGCGTCTGAGGGTGCACGCAAACATCTCGTCAGGGACGGTGGAGCGCTTGACCTGATGCAGGAGGCAGTGGAAGAGCTTCGGGCTGCAGAGAGATACGATTCATCACTTGCTGCGCTCGTATCCTCGCTTGAAGGTGCGCTTATCGACGTCGAGGACGTCGCGGGTGAGCTGCGTAACTATCGCGATAGGGTGGACTTTGAGCCGGGGCTTCTAGACGAGTTGCAGAACCGCATGGCACAGCTCCAGGGAATCCTGCGTTCCTATGGTCCTACAGTCGAAGACGTACTGAGGCGACGTACCGAGGCAGAGGAGCTCATTGAGGCTGCAAGTGGGGGAGACGAGCTCGAGCGTCGGGCAAAACGCGAGTTGGCGGCGGCGCAACGAGAGCTTCTGCAGTGTGCTGACCGTTTGGACGAGGAGCGGGGCAAGCTCGCACCCGAGTTCGCAAAGGCAATCACTGAGCAGATGGCGCGGCTGCAGATGGGCTCTGCCTCACTCGAGTTCTCGATGGAACGCCTGCCGCCCAAGCAATGGACATCTCAGGGTCCATGTCGTATCGAACTCCTGTATAGGCCAGGCGCAGGTTTGACCGCTCGTCCGCTACGTCGTATCGCTTCCGGAGGCGAGGTGAGCCGTGTGATGCTGGCCGTGAAGGTCGTCCTCGGCGAGGCAGACTCGACGGAGACGCTCGTCTTTGACGAGGTCGATGCCGGGGTGGGAGGAGCAACCGCCGTAGCTCTTGCCGACGTGCTTGCCGAGCTTGCTCAAACGCATCAGGTGCTCGTGGTCACGCATCTCGCGCAAGTGGCGGTACGTGGTACGAGGCACTTCTTGGTGCGCAAGTCTGAAGACAGCAGCGACGCCACACCACATACCACGATAACCGAGATTGAGGGGGAAGAGCGCGTGACCGAGATTGCGCGGATGCTCTCGGGCGACACGAGCGACGCCTCGCTTGCCCATGCCCGCGAGATGCTGGCCGTGTGACCTAGTTGTCTGAACCGGCGTGGTTTCCGTCGACGTGCCATACGCCGAGACCATTGTACGCGCGTTCATCCATCGCGATACCATAGGGTTCGATGAGGGACGCGCGCATCGGTCGAAGGAGTTATCGCCATGCCAAACGACAAACGCTACACCGTTGAGGGCTACTGGGATTGCCAGTATTGCGGCACGGAAGGAATCCGGGGACGTTCGAAGTTCTGTCCTAACTGTGGGCATGGACGCGACGAGTCGGTGCGCTTCTACACCAAGGAGATTTCGGAAGATCATGCTATCAATGACGAGGAATTCGCACGTGAGCGTGACGAGGCGGCCAAGAACTCGTGGAGTAACTCTTCCGTACATACGGAGGCGCATGAGGTGACGGATGGCTCTCCCTCGCTCTTCTCTCGTGAAGAGGGCCAAGGCAGGGGAGACGCCCGAGGAGCGAGCGATTCGTCCGACTGGCTGTGCGACTACTGCGGTACGTACAATCCTGCGACCCTCGAGAACTGTTCGGGTTGTGGTGCGGCACGCGAGATGACCAACGGTACGACGTACTCCCAGGTGCAGGGAACGGTGGCGCGTACCTACGACTCCGAGGGCCGACTCGTGAAGGAGCGCGATCTCAGCAAGCCCAAGCCCGCGACGACGGTCACACCGACGACGACACAACGCGGCGGGTGTCTGCGTATCGCGATTATTGCGGTCGCGGTGTTCGTCCTCCTCGGTTTCCTCTCGAGCATTGTCTTTGCGCCGAAGCCTCGCGACGTCACCGTTGCGGGCTTTGATTGGACGAGGACCATTGAGATAGAGCAGCTCAACACCGTCAGCGAGGATGGCTGGACGCTTCCCGAAGGCGCACGTCAGACGCGAACGAGCAGGGAGGTGCGAGACTATCGTCAGGTGCTTGACCATTACGAGTCGGTGCCCTATCAGGTGTCGGAAGAGGTTCTCGACCATTACGAAACCTATACCACGACAGTGGACAACGGCGACGGCACCTTTGACGTGGAGGAGCACAAGGAACCTGTGTATCGCACGGAGACGAGGACGGAGTGGCGCGACGAACCGGTCTACCGACGAGAACCCATCTATGACACGAAGTATTACTACGATATCGAGCGCTGGGAACACGAGCGGGATGTGGTGACGAACGGAAAGGACCACAATCCGCAGTGGGGTAAGGTCGAGCTGAGCGAGGCGACTGGAGACCATGGCGTGGGCAAGGAGCGCGAGGGTGCGCGCAGCGGCGAATACGGCTTTACCGACACCGAGGGCAATCGCTATACGGTTGACGAAGAGCATTGGGAGTCGCTCGAGGAGGGCCAATCCATTCGTGTCGTGGTGGATTCCGAAGGACGCGTCACGGAGGTCAAAGACTGACAAGGCGGCGATTCCAAACGGCAAACACCGGCGTGGGTTATACTAAACACGCAGACGCCGCGAGTAACAGTATGGGAAGGTTTAGTTGGTATGGCGGAAGCTATCGAGAACGACCTGTTTAGAAAATCGGCATTGAGTCGTATCTCGAGCGCTGATGACCTCGATGTCTTTTTGAAGGTGTCGAATCCGAGCGCATGGGTTGTCGTGAGTGCCTTCCTCGCGCTCATAATCGGGTTGCTCGTCTGGTCGCTAACGGCTGTGGTCCCCGTGCGAGTGACGACCAAGGCTCTCGTCAA
>ONMP01000183.1 GCA_900318935.1 uncultured Actinomycetes bacterium | reverse complement strand
TGCTCATAACCCGAAGGTCGTCGGTTCGAATCCTGTTCCTGGGCAAGCTAAGGCTTGCCTGTTCTCACTGAAAACGAGCCAATGGCTCGTTTTCCGGGCGTTCGACCCCTTGACCAAACGTTTTAGCAGGTCAAACGGTTATCTTGCCTGCTTTTTTGTTGCCATTATTCGATCTAGAACCTTGCCGTGGGCGAATCTCCCTGATAACTCCTGCTAACGCTTGGCACGCTTTGGAAAAACAGTGCCAAGGCGGCTCGAATAAACCAGAGTCGTAGGTGTAAAAATATCAGAATACACGCCATGTGCATGCCCCACTTGCTCTAGGCCGACTGTCCAGCGCACCGTCTTGGACCAATCCTCGGCGATGATTTACCATTAAGTCACGACTGTAGGAGAAGTTGAAGCCGCGTTAGTTTTAGTCGGGCTGGATATGTCCTTTTCGCATTGGCATTTGTCCGTTCGCCATAATCGCGCACAGAGTCGCTCCCAACGTGAAATGACCAATCCGCAGAATCCCAGAATGGCGGTGGGCGATATGTTATAAACTGTGGAGCGTATATTCATCGGCCGTTTGCTCCTTGCCACCTCGGTGCAAACGGGCAAATCCCGGTTTTTGCGCAAAATGTCTTGGAGGTGCGAACATGCGTTGTCTTTCTAACGACGAGTGGGAAACGGTGCTGGACGTCGCCTACAAGACCATCCAGCTCGACCTCTCCCTTGAGTCAGATCGGCAGCAGCTCATCAGATTTGCGAAAATGCTCATCCATTGCCATCGCGGCACGATCAACGAGATGAGCTTCATCGACGGAATCGCAACGCCCACACGTATCTCGTGCCTCCCGAGCGGGATTGCGGGCGAAGAGGATTTCCTCAACGGCAATTACTTCGAGGACTACCCGCGCGGGCTCTACCTGAAAGAGGGTGTCTTCGTCTACCGGGACAGCGACCTCATCGCCGGAAAGTCCTTCAGGGCATCCCGAATGTACCGGGAGATTTTCGAGCCACAGGGCATCGAGCACTTCCTTTCCACCCTCATCCACGCAAACGGACACCCCTACGGCGAGCTAACGCTTTTCCGGCTCAAGGGCCAGCATCCCTTCTCCGAGAAGGACTGCGCCATCTTCTCCCGTCTGACCCCGTTCATCGATTTCGCCGCTTCGAAACACGGCGCCGGCGATGACTCCCACGCAAACCAACCTGATGACCCCATCTCCCTATCGAAACTCGACCTCACGTCACGACAGGCCGAGGTTGCGGAGCTCGTCTTACGCGGAAAATCGAATGACGAGATAGCCAAGAACCTCAACGTCACCGAGTCCACCGTCAAAAAGCACCTGAACGCCATTTACGCCAAGGCCAACGTGAAGAATCGCATCATGCTCTACCATCTCCTGAAACGGCCGTGAGACCCAAGAAGGCTGCGGATGAATGCCCCGGAAAACGGGTCCGTCCGCAGCCTTACATGCCATCGGAGACCTCTTCGGTATCAGTCCGCCAATTTTCTTTCGAGAAATGCGGCCATCTTCTCCAGGACCAGTGCCTGCTTGCGCCCCTGGTCTGGAGTCTCAGGCGGCTCGTAGCTTGTAATCGAGAAGGCGTGCCCAACGTTTTTATAGAAATCCATCTCCACTTCGACATCGGCGAAGGCCAGATTCCGAGCGTACAGCACCCCTTCATGCGCAAGCGAGTCAAGCTCTGCGGTGATAACCATAGCCGGCGGAAGCCCCCGAAGCTGCTCGGCTGTCGCATAGAGAGGGGAACAGTAGGGCTCGCGAGCGAGCGCCTTGTCGTCCCCAACGTACGACTCGTCGTACACGGCCGACTCTTCCACCGATATCGCACCTTCAGGCTGAGGCTTGTCAAGTGCCGACGTGGCGATGTCGTAGGCGCCACAATCGAGGACCTGGCATTTGAACTTGGGGCCTTGCTCCGCCTTGGACTTGAGGCACATCACTGTTGCCAGTGCCGCCCCCGCGCTGTGCCCCGAAATGGCGACGCGCTCCACGTCTATGCCGAGCTCGTCCGCATGGTCGAACAGCCAGCACACCGCCGCATACGCGTCGTCGACGGGAATGGGGTACCTGTGCTCGGGAGCCAGACGATAACCGATCGAAAAGACCCGGATCGCGGTGCCGATTCGGTCGATCATGCCCTCGCAGAATTCGTCGTCGTATTCTGGACGGTAGAGAATGTAGCCGCCGCCGTGGATGTTGATAACGGTGGGCAATGGCTCGTTGCCCTCTGGCCCATATGCAAGCGCGTACCCCTCGCTGCCGTCCGCTCGCGGTACCGCGATGCGCTTTCCCACAATCGTCCGACCGACGATTGCGCGCTCGTAATACGTCCGCAGGTCCTGAACCGCCCGAGTCATCTCGTTTCTATCCATCACACATCACCGTCTTTCGTTTGCCTCATAACCTACTTCTCCGCCTCGAGATCGAGTCCGCCATGCGCGCTCTTCTTACGACTAGCGAGATAAGCAACAACGCAGATGGCACCTACCACGACGAGGATCACGCCGTAGCCTCCCCATGCCTGGGCCGGTTCAAAACCAAGGCCCATGAGGCCGGTGAACAGATAACTCGTGCAGAGCGTCCCGAAACCGGTGACAACGTTCACGATGCCCGTCGAGGTGCCCGCTTTGGATGCTGGCACGATATCGACGCAGTGAGCCCAGAACCAGCTGTACAGGATGCCCCAGAGGCAGCCGATGAGAGCCGACGCAAAAAGGGCGACGGGCTGAGTCGGGAAAGCCCCCATAACGATGAAGCAAACGCCAATTCCGATGATGGGCACGAGATGCACCGTATCGTGCATCTTCTTGAAGAAGAAGCCAAACAGGAACGAGAAAACCAGCGTGCATATTCCCTGGATAGAAGTCAGCGTTCCGGCAAATGCTGCATCGCCGACACCGGCACCCTCGACATAGACGGAAATCATGTACATCATCGCGAGGAAGCACATCTGGGTGACGAAGACGAGAATGTAGAATGGAATAGGTCTGACCCACCACCTCTTGATGCTTTCCGATGAGTCGGCAGAGATGGCAGCCGCCATCTCAGGAGCAGATGCCTCTCCCCTCGAGGCTCTCATCGCGCGGAGCTTCTTGCCGGAGGGGGCGAAGATGACGACCATGACGAGAATGGGAATGGATATCCAGTAGATGTGGAAGGCATTCTGCCAGTCTCCGACCGCAAGGTTGCCGGCGACGATGGCGATCGCCGATCCGAACGCCGCCATGATGGCGTTGTACCAGCCAACGTACTTCGCATGCTCGTTTTCATCTGAGAACATGTCCGCGAGAATGGCCAGTGCTGCCGTGGCGGTGACGCCCCATCCTACTGAGACATACAGGATGCGCATGAACAGGAAATAGTAGATGTTGTCGATTGCCGTGGCAAAGTTGGCGCCGACGACGAAAGCCGCAAACCCGAATACCAGGATGGCCTTCTTGTCGAAGCGGTCGCAGAGAATGCCCGCGACCAGACACGCCGGGATGCCGATGAGCGACGGGCCGGTCAAGGTGAAGTTGACGAGCGCTTCCGGAGCATCGGCGAAGGCGATGTAGACGCTATTGGCAACGGCTGCCAGGAGGTTGTCTGCCAACGTCGAGAAACTCGAGAGGAACAATGCGACTATCGCAAGAATGAACTGCCATTTGGGCATGCTGCCGCCCGCTGTTGACTTTTGCATGGAACTCCCCATTCCTTCTTGATACGTGCAATATCAGGTTCAGCCAAACCGCAGTTGACGGCTAATATCATGGCAGAGAGGAAACGCGGCAGCAATTGAACGACCGGCTACAGTTTTTCGCATTCAAGTTCCAATTTGGAACTTGAGTTCTATATATTGGTGACTATCGATTAATAACGGCAGGAACAAAATGGCGCGCTATGGTAAATCGGCAGTGCAAAGGCGAGGCTCGCGCTGTCGGACAACCTCCCGGGCGTGCGCTCGATGCGATTCATGTTCGCCTCGTGCGCGGTTGCCACGTTGGACTTCCGGGGGTTCGACCCGTCGCATCTGACGGATCTGTTCTACACGTTCTCGGGGTGCTCGCACCTCACGACCATCTATGCGGACTCGACGTGGGCGCTGCCTACGAGCGGAATCTCTGGCTCGCAGTGCTTCTACTCGTGCTCGACCTCGCTGGTAGGTGGCAACGGCACGGTGTGTGCCAGCAGCAAGACGGGATACACGAACTTCCGCATCGACACGGCGAGCACGCCAGGGTATGTCACAGTGGCTTAGCGATGCGAGACCCCAACGGATTACCCGATTGCATCGGATAATAGAGCACGCTTACCGTAAGAGATGCCTACTCTGCAGCTGCCTCTTTGCTGTCGCCTTCATCTGGCGGATTGCTCAGCTCGGTTTTTCCGTGGTTGATGAACATGGCGGACCCTAGCGGACCATCCGCGTTTTCCGCGGCTTGCCGCCATTTCCCGTTGCCCTGACGGGATTGGCTCATCTTCATAATTGCTGTAAAATACGCATGTGAATATGCAGCAGAAGGGAGGCGCGTCATGCCCAACATCAAGCCGATTTCCGACCTTCGCTCTTACACGGCGGTGCTCGACGAGGTGGCGCAGGGGTCGCCGGTGTTCCTCACGAAGAACGGCCGCGGGCGCTACGTGATTCAGGACATCTCCGATTACGAGCGCTATGAGGCCGAGGAAACCCTCCTCGCCCAGCTGGATTACGGCAGACGCGTTGCCGACGAGCGCGGGACCCTCACGGCCGAGCAGGTCCGAGGCGTCTTTTCCGAGCGCTTCGCGCCGGAGGCCTAGATGGAGCTCGCATGGTCGTCTGCGGCGGTGGACGACCTCGAAGCCGCCGTCGACTACGTCGAGCCCGAGCTCGCGAGCCCCATGGCGGCGAGGCGCCTGGTCGACTCTGTGATTGGGAAGGCGCAGCTGTTCGCCGACGTCCCGGGAGTCGGGACGGCGCTGCGCGCGCTCAACGGCATCGACACGGGGTACCGGTACATGGTCAGCGGGAACTGGATGGTCTTCCTCAGCTGCGGCAGCGGGCGGGCGCTCGTCGTCAGGGTGCTCTATGCGAAGAGCGACTACATGAGAACGCTCTTCGGGGAAGTCGACAACGAGCGTTAGAGCACAGCGATGATTAATTGCGACCTTGCTGCGGGGCACGCTCGAGAGCATTGCCACGCCTTGCTCGGTGTGCACATGGGGAAGGTACGTGCGGCCAATCGAAGGATCAGTGTCCTGACCTGCTAAGGTGCCAATTTGGCATCTTAGATTGCCCAGCTCCTCTCTTGTGAGTTTGAAGCGGAAGTCCTCGGGGAAGCGGTCCTCGTTACGCTTGGCGGCGCGGTTGAGCGCCTTCGTCTCGACCTCATGCAGTTCGGCGAGGTCGCTGTCGAGCATCGCCTGTTGCCCTCGTACGGTGTAGATCATGTCCCTGGTCTGCGCATCGCTCGAGAGCGCGATTGACGTCTCTGTCTTGGGAGGTTCTTCATCGGGCATGGCCGTAGCCTTTCTGCGCGAGCCGCTGGTGCAATTCTATCAAGCGCGCGCTCACATCCACCGCGAGACGGCGCGGAAGAGCCACTTCGCGAACCGCCATGCGGCCCTAAGCGCCCTCACGGCCGGCCTCCTTGGCCTTGGCGGCGGCGAGCATGGCCTCGAGCTGACCGACCGTGAACGAGATGGCGGGCTCGGGCGCCTTCGGGGGCCGGCCGGGTCCCTCGTCGGGGATGCGGGCGGGCCCGTACCCGTCCAAATCGAAGCTGTCCTCCACCTTCGACACCGCCGCCGCCTTCGCGTCCGGGTCCACGTCTGCGTAGATGTCGAGCGTCATCGAGACGCTCGCGTGCCCCAGGTAGCTCGCCACCGTCCTCACGTCGCAGCCGTTTCCGATCATCATGGTGGCGAAGGTGTGGCGCAGGTCGTGGAACGTGCAGGAGAAGCCGTTCATCTTGCAGAAGGCTGAGCTGCTGCTGAGCCGGTCGCGGCGCGCGGAGCTGCGCGCGGACCC
>ONMP01000319.1 GCA_900318935.1 uncultured Actinomycetes bacterium | reverse complement strand
GGTGAGCGCCAGGCCCTCGGTGACGTCGCAGGCGCCCGCGCCGCCGCAGGTCGCCGTTATGGTGTCGCCCGACGCGGAGTAGGTGAAGGCGTGGGCGTGCTCAGCCAAGACCGTGTAGAGCTTGATGGAGAAGTTGTCGATGGGGTACTGATCGATATAGCATTCTCCAGGAGAACCCTGTGGACTGCCGGAATCCAAGGGTATCGTGGGTACGTACTCACTCCAGTCGACCCACTTGCCGTCCTTGTACAGGAAGCTCTCGCCCTTGTTCACGACCGCCTTGTCGTACATGAACAGGACTACCTTTCCTTTTAGTTTGTTGTACCAATTGACGAATTCCTGGGATACGCCTTTGTTTGCGGACACGGTATAGGTACGCCCGGTGCCATTCAGCTCAGAGACGGTCGAGACCACCGAGTACTTGTGCCCCGCAGACATCGTGATGGGCACATCCAGGTCCAGGCGGTGGAAGCCCGCATACTCGAAGTTGGTCGAAGTCCTGTAGAGCAGCTCGCCATCAGTGGGGTCCTTGGCTCCGTCGTTCATCTGATAGATGGCAAAGGTGACGCGCTGGTTGAGTCCCGACGTGCGCGTCGCGACGCTCTTCAGCACCTGATCGCCATGCTCGGTCTTGAGGTCAAACACGTTCGCCGAACTCATGACAGTGCTCGCGTCGTTCATCGTGTAGACCCCATCGGTTGCGGCCATGTAATCATGCTGGAAGATGCCGAGCGTGCCAGTTGGCCCCACGAGGTTTGACGAGAAGGTCATCGTCTCGGGCACCTTGATCGACTTGTCGTAGTACGAGAGGTAATAGTACCCGGTCGCCTTCCCGCTGGCGTCCCGGACGCCATAGGTGCCACGACCCACCTCGTTGCCGAGGTCGTCGGTCATCACGTCGGTCTCGGAGCCCCAGCTGTTCTTTATAATCCAAGCACCGTTGCCCGGAGGGGTGGTCATTGCACTGGCAGCTGTGTCCTCTACCCACGATCCCGCCTCTTGCTTGTACACCGTGTGGGTAAAGTTGCTTGCCGGATAGCTGTCGTCATACCCGACGACGCACACACCATGGTCGGGTCCCTCGACTTCGAAGGTGTACTGCGCCCAAGTGTCAGTATTGATGTAGCGATTGTCTCCGGCCTGACCGGGTAGCGAAGTGTCCGATTTGTATCGTATGGCAACGCCGTGACCGTTCGCCAGCTCCTGCTTCATGGCGGTCATGCTCGCCGCGCTGGGCACCTTGTCGCCTTTCCCGTCGGTTTCCAGGTACTCGGGCAGCACGTTGCCGTCCTTGAACACCTGGGAATACGGCCTGATGCGGTTCGATCTGCCGTTTGCATCCGTCGCAGGAATCGTCCAGTCTTCGAAGTTGGCGTAGCAGGGGATAAACGCCGCGTAGTTAGTCCTCATCAGCTTCAGCATGTTTTGGATCTGTTGGTCGTATGTGATGCCGGCTTTGTCCGCCGCATTCTGCATTACCACCCTGTACCCCTCGACGGTATTGCCCGTCATGTTTGCGAAGAAGGCGAGCACTGCATACTCGGAATCTGCCTCTATCAAATCGGCAAGCGTGTGCGATTCTCCGTTCTCGTCGACCCCTCGATACGGGAACAGTGATTCCGGAACGGGGCCGACGCCCTGCGAGAACAAGGTCGTGACGAAGATGCTGCTACCGCCGGCGTCATATGTATGGTTGCCGTCAAACAACGTATACGTGCCCTCGCCTACCTGCTCGGGGTCATCAGCCTCTGTGATGGGATGTGGCGCGAACCAAGACAGGTGACGCTCGGAAAGGTCCAGGGGACTGCCCGCCCGAACAGTGTCGGCATAGGTCACGCCCATGGACGAGAGAATCGAGGACTCTGCCGCAGCGATGCCACCGAACGCCCAACAGGATCCCCATGGGGTCTGCGCCTTGACGGGCGTCACGAAGCCGTCACCGCGCAGGTCGTACCTCGCCGGGAGCGCGGCCTGCGCGGTGAGCGCGGGCGCGTCGGCGCCGTCGTCGACCGCCCACTCGGGGACGTTGTCCCCCTTCGCCGCGGCGGGCTCCTCGACGATCGCCTTCACCGCATCCTCTTCCTCGACGACGAGGTCGTTGCCCTGGTCCTCGGTAAGGGCCTCTTCGGCATCCTCGCCCTCGGCGAGCGCATCTTTATCCTCGGCGAGCCCCTCGTCGACGTCGGGCACTTCCTCAATCTCCAGCTCGTCGGTCAAAGCACCAGCCGCATCGTCGGCCTGGACTGCGACCTCCTCCCCGGCAAGCGCCCACGCGAGTCCCTCACATGGCATGAGGCTCAGCACCATCGACGCGCCGAGCACCACGCTAAGGATACGCGCTGCTGCCGTTGTACGCCATCCGCCCTTCTTGTCCCGATGCATGCTTCCCTCTCCTTCTCAAACGATACTCACTACCACGAAAATCGCGTCAAGCGGAGGGGCCGCCGCCGACCGGCGATGACCCCCCACGCGCAGAAGGCGCCTAGCACCATTGGCAGGCGGCTACTTCGCCTTGGCGGCGCGGTAGCCGGAGATGACGCCGGTGTAGGTGGTGCCGGACTCGACCCTGTACGGGCGCACGCGGACGTAGTAGGTCC
>ONMP01000320.1 GCA_900318935.1 uncultured Actinomycetes bacterium | reverse complement strand
AGTCAGTAAGAACAGTGAAACAAACGCGCTAACGGTGACGCCTTTGATAAAGAAGGGCGACGAAGAGGTTGGCACCATCCTGTTTAATAACACGTATACTGCCGCGCCGACGTCTGTGAGCTTCACCGGAACCAAGACGCTGGCCGGTGGAACGTTGACGAAGGATCAGTTTACGTTCGCACTCAAGGGCACAAGCTCCAACGCGGAGAGCACCAACGTGCCGGCGACTAATTCGGCAGACGGATCGATCGACTTCGGAAGCCTCACCTATGATGCGCCGGGAACCTATGTATACGAGGTCTCGGAGACGAGCACTTCTGGCAACGGCATTGAATGCGCCACGAACAAGCATACGGTTGAGGTGGTCGTTACCGATAACGGTACCGGCAACCTTGTTGCGTCGGTCAAGGTGGACAGCGGAGAGGCCAGTGCGGCGGTGGCCACGGGAGCTGAGGCAAGCGGTCTTGACTTTGCCAACACGGTTCTTTCTGGCACGGCCACGCTGAGTGTGGGCAAGGCCATCACGGGCAATGCCGGTTATAACGCCGACGAGCAGTTCAAGTTCGTGTTGTCCAAGGGCGACGGTAGTACTCATAGCACCGATGTTCTCGGCACGATCACGGAAGTCACGCCCACGGCTGGAAACAGCGCAAGCTTCAGTGAGATCACCTACTCTGAGCCCGGCACGTATTACTATACAATCACAGAGCAGACACCAGAAAATAAGACGCAAGGCATGAACTATGACACCGCCACGCGTTGGGCCAAGGTCGTCGTTGAGCGCAACACGACCCTCGGCGAGCCTACGCTCAAGGCGACGAGCATCGTGTATGGTGCATCCAAGGCTGCGGTTGATGACTCGGCTCTCAGTAGCGATAGCCTCATCGTTACCAATACCTATGGCAAGACGGCTTATACTCCTCAGGTGACGAAGACGCTTGCTGGCGACACGGCTCCGAGCGAGACCTACAACTTCACGCTGACGGACACGAGCGTCGACAAGTCTGGTGAGACATTCGCTACAAATGGCACTACCGCGAGCGTCACGGGTGCAGGTGTCGCAAGCTTTGGTGAGATTGTTTACACCAAGGCAGGCATTTACACGTATGAGATTAGCGAGACGCGTGGAAAGACAAATGGTATGACCTATTCCTCCAATAAGGTCATTCTGAGCGTTCCTGTTAATGCTGCGGACTCTGGCACACTGACTGTTGGTGAGGTGACTGTCACTGGCGGTGATACAGACGAACACGCAATCAAGAACACCTACTTCAAGCCAACGACGAGCTTGAGCATCACCAAGTTGTGGAAGGACTACGGCAACAATGACGGATCACGTCCGACCACCGGAGCGTTCAAGGAAAAGCTGCACCTGTACAAAAAAGTTGGTGAGAGCGGCGCGGTTGACGTGACGGAAACGTACGCAAACAACCTCACAGTGACCAACAACGAGGACGGTACCTACACTGCGGCTTGGACTGGTCTCCCTGACTCTGATGAACAGGGAAGCATTACCTATACCGTTACCGAAGACAGCATCACAGGCTATACGGCTAATTCGACCGAGCCAATTTCGAATGGCGGGTCATTCGAAAACGCCCACATCCCGACCGTGTCCATCGCGGGCAAGAAGACTTGGGTTGACGACGCGGCAACGGCTTGGCAGACGCGTCCGGAGTCTGTCACCGTGAAGGTGCAGAGTAAGGTCGGCGAAGACGGCGTTTGGACCGATACTGGGAAGACGGCAGAAATCACGAGTGATAACGCTTCGTATAGCTTCACCGACTTACCCAAGTTCTATGACGCTGAGGACGGCGCGGTCGCATACGAGTATCGCGTCGTAGAGGCTAGCGTGCCACAGGGATATACGGCATCCGGTGGTACGTCTTCCAACTACAACATTACGAACACGCTCAACGAGGGTGGCCAGAAGCCGATATCGCTCACCGTTCACAAGACGGGCGACCAAGGTGCTGATCTGCAGAATGCGGTCTTCACCGTTGCGGCTGTAGGCGATCCCGCAGAGGAAAACGTCGCGGGTGACTACACCACCGACGAGGACGGAAAGATTACGGTCACCTTCACAACGCCCGGTACATGGACGCTCAAGGAAACCTCTGCTCCCGCAGGATACATGCTCAACACGCAGGAGTACACGATCAATGTCGAGGAAGACGGCAACGTGACCGTATCCTACAATGACGAAAACAAGATATGGGAGTGGCTCCACAATCTCGTGTTCAATCCAACGATTGGTGAAGACGGCGCCCTCGAAGTCACGGACGAGCTCGCGAACGCCGAGGTCGAGAAGTACGTGAACAAGGACGTCCATGCTGACCTCGACACCTTTGACGAGGAGTTCACCTACGACATCCTCGCCTATGTAACCAAGGATGCCGACAAGGTCGAGATTACTGACGAGCTGGTTGGCGGCATCGAGTTCGTAAGTACGGCGAATCAGGTTCGTGCCATCGACATGGGCGAAACGAACGACCACACCGCTCTGACCGGTACCGTTGCCAAGGACGGCGCGGCCATAGACACCGCCGAAGCCGCCATCAATGGCAAGAAGCTCACGGTCACCATCCCCGACGC
>ONMP01000138.1:2781-10585 GCA_900318935.1 uncultured Actinomycetes bacterium | reverse complement strand
CGACCGCCACGCTAAGGGTTCCCTTGGAAGTATCCCAGTCCTGCTCAGGCAGGGTTTTATTGGTGTCATCTGTGCTCGTCCACTTCTTGTAGAGCTCCTCGATGGTCCCGTCCTCGCGATAGGCTGCGAGGCGCTCGTTGAACATCGCGGTGTAAGGGCTGTTCTTTGCCAAGACGTACCCGTAGTGGTCTTCCACAAGCTTCTCGGGCAGAATGCCAATGCCTGTGTTTCTGCTCACCGCAAGCTGCGCTACCGGCAAGTCGGTGATCATGGCGTCAATCTTGTTTGTCTTGAGTGCCTGGATAATCTCAGCATAGGAGTTGTAGTACGAAAAGTCCTTCTGCTCGAATCCGTCGTAGTTACTGAACAAGATCGTGTCAAAGGCCCCTCCGCTGATCATGCCAAGCGACTTTCCGAAGAGCTCTTCGACGTTCTGAAACTCGCACGTCGAAGTGTCTACCGCATCCGTCGCATCACCGGCTGATTCTGCCACGGCTTTGGGCGCTGAGCCCCATCCGATGGCAAACAGGACGGCCAACGCAATCAACGCTATGAGGGGCGTTTTCGGCTGCGTTCGATTCATTGTCGTGCACACACCTCCAAGTCTTTCTACCACACACATCTATACCAAGCCAAAGCTATTTGCTCTCGTCGTTGTTCGGAGAGTCCGCTCTGGCTTCGCTTCCGTAGTCTTCGGCCCAATCGTCACCGGTCGCCGTATCATATTCCTCGTCGAGGTCTGCGTACTTCCTTTCCTCATCAGCCAACAACTCCTCGTATGTGTTTGTGGCTTTAGGCATTGGTCCGACAACGGTGCTGTCAAAGTCATTGAATTCGATATCAAGCTCGGTGATGCTCTTGTCGTACTCCAGCATATGGTCTAACAACACCATATGCCCTTCTTTGTCGAACCCGAGGGTTACATCGCTTGCGCGAACTGGATTTCCGCTCTCCGCCATCATAGTCAAAACATCGTCAGACGCGATGTACTTCTGGACATCAAGCGTCAGTTTGTAGATGGAAGTCTCGCCTTGCTGCTCCTTCTCAACGTTGGCAGCACAATCGACGATGGAATACAGATCACCAATCTCCGATTCCACGTAGGCTTGCGGACCGTCAAAATGGCCCAAACCAAACTGCTCAGTCGTGCCAGAATACACCGTCCCATCGGTGACGTATACAGCGTCATCGCCATCAGAGAAGTATTGCATAGTCACGTCACCGATTTTGTACGTCATGCTCGTCTTTAGCTTATCGCCGCTCGCATCGAATTGGTATGTACTCACTGACTCTAGGACTTCGGGCTCCGAACTTGTCTCGTCAGCTGAGGCATCCTCGGTAGTCTCGGAGTCATCCTCAATGGTCACCTTGGCTTTTTCGGTCGCTGTGACCGACTTGAATGCGGGCTCATTCGAGATGGCCGACTTCAACTCGACGACAACCTCGTCCTGAGATCGGTTAGCCGCAGTTGACTCTGCCGCAGGGGCAGTCTCTTTCTCGGGTTGAGACCCCACAGTCCGCTCACCGCTGCACCCCATCATCGTTCCCACTGACAGCACGGCCACCAGTGCTGTAGAGACGAAGGCTGTTGTGCGTTTCATGAGACCCCCTTACCATCCATAGTTTTGAGATTATATCACGACTAACGAGGCAGGACACCCGTTACGCAACATTGAGAACACACGGCCACATCACAGCATCAGGAATTCGATAATCATCACGAGTATGCAACACGTGGCAGCAACCTGAAAAAGGCTCGCGCCGAACCATGCGGCCACGATGCCGACGACAAGCGCGACGGCTCCCGCCAAGGGCAGGTCCGTTGCCTGCACGATAGCGGGAAAGGTCATGACCGCCAGCGTGACATAGGGAACGTAGTACAAAAACGAACGAACGAAGCGGCTCTTGATGGGCTTGCGTATGAGTGTGAGCGGTAGAATCTTGACCGAGAGCGTGACCGCCGACATCACGGCAATGTAAACGAGAGTACTATGCTGCATTCGCGTCCTCCTCATCGTGCGGCAACTCCTCGTCCGGCACGGGGAAGAGCAATGCTGCCGCCGAGGATATGGCCACCGTCAGAATGATGGTGCGAGTGCCAGCGGAAAGCCCCGTGAGAACGGGGACGACCGTAAAGATCAGGCTCGCGCAGAAACTCACGACCACACACCCCAGCACTATGCGGTTCTGCCGCGCCGGCGGAACGATGATGGCGAGGAACATCCCATAGAGCGCAACCGAGAGAGCGCTCACGGCACGCGCGGGCAAGACGTTGCCCATCGCAATCCCAAGCGCCGTACCGACCGACCAACCAGAGAGTGCCGGAACGAACGCCCCATATGAGTAAAAGGGGTCGACCATGCCCGGACGTGCGATTGCAATGCCAAACAGCTCGTCAGTCACGTCGAAACCGACCAGCACACGATGCAACGTGCCCGTCTTTGGCGAGAAGCGCTGGCTGAGCGCCGTGCTCATGAGGAGATAGCGCGCATTAGCAATGAGCGTGACGACGGCCAATTCCAAGTAGGATGCATTGGCGGCCATGAGGGTGAAGGCAGCATACTCACCGGCCGAGGCGTTGTTGAGCAAGCTCGCCACGAAGCCCTCCCATGGCGTGAGTCCCGCACTCCGCGCGGCAATGCCGAGAGAGAAGGCCACCACGAAGTAGCCAGCTCCGATGGGAACGCCATCGCGCATGCCCTCCTTTATTGCCTTGCCATGCCGGGCCAAAATCCCGTTCCCGCCTGCAAGCACCTGACTCACCTACCCCACGTTTTGCTTTCTTTGCAGTTAGCCATACGTACGTACAAACTCGTCGATGGGCAGAGGCTTCGAAAAAAGGTAGCCCTGCAGATAGTCGGCACCAATGTCTGAGATGCACCGTGCCATTTCCTCGGTCTCGATGCCCTCTGCCGTGATAGTGTAACCGATATCCTTGAGGGCACTCACCATCACGGGCAACAGGTAGTTCTTGTCGTTGCTATAACCGTGTACGAGCGACATGTCCAACTTGATATTGGCAAAGGGATAGTCTGACAGGCGAACGAGGTTAGAATAGCCCGTCCCATAGTCGTCAAGGGAAAACTTGAAGCCCATCTCATGAAGCTTGAGAACTTGTTTTTCAACTAGAGAATAGTCAATGAGACTCTGCTCGGTAATCTCGAGGTGAATCAAATCCGGCGAGATGTCGTACTGCTCGAGGATTTGTGAGAAGCGCTTAACCATATCACGCTGTGCGCACTGAAGGGGGGAGAGGTTGATATTGATCCATTTGAGACCGAGCTTTCCCAGGTCTTGAGAGGCGATGAATGCGCAGACCTTGGTAAACATCTGCAAACCTAGCTCATCGATGAAGCCCTCATGCTCAGCGATGGGGATGAACAACGACGGAGGTACGATGTTACCACGTTCATCACGGATACGCGCCAACGCCTCGGCACCGACCAACCTGTGTGTGCCGCTCAAGACGATTGGTTGCAGGAAGACCTCGACCTCGTTGTGCTCAACTACACGCTCGAGCACACGGATAGTCTTGATCTCCTCATGTATGCCCTCGATGCTCAGGATGTCCTTGTCAGAGTCGGGTGCCGTACCGCTGTCACGTGCGGCGCTTTCGAGCGCGAATAACAAGGTGCCAATGATGACGTCTGGCGTGTTTAGGTCGGTCGTTTCATCGATGTTTACGAAGCGTACGTCAAGGTCGAGTGCGTTCCCGTCAGTTTCCCACGGCTCGAAAAAGCGTGTGCGAATGCGCTGGTAAACGTCTTCCCAGTTCGCGTCATTTTCGCCTGTCATCGCGAGACGACCTGAGCCCAAGTAAAAAAGGACATTCTGGGGGAAGCTCTGCATCAACCAGATACAGATGCTCTCGATGGCACCGTCAATACGCTTCGAACCCAAGACGACTCGGTCCTGCTGATAGTTCTTGACCACCATTCCTAAGACATGGAGACCATCATTTTCGTGGGCCTCTGAGAGCAGGATTCTGAGTCCGCGCTTGTTGAATGCGATTCGACTCTGGTCAATGTACAGATGAGGGTTCATGAAGGCAAAGAAGATGGTGGTAATGGCCATCGTGCAGAAGGTGTCCATCACCAGCACTCGGGGAAGGAGCATGCGTAGGACGTTACCTGCGAGAAGTATGGCGTTGTAGGCGATGAGACCATTGCGCTCATTGCGGCGAAGGCTTTGGCCACGACGAAATAGCAGCAGGAGCGAGAGCCCGATATAGAGGAACGAGCATAGGTAGAGCACTCCATAGAGGGGACCGCTGTGATAGCCCGTACTGTCTATGTAGAAAACAGCTCCCGTGAAGGCGCTCGAGACGCAGAGTGCTTCACCCAGCCAAAACGGCATCGACAACAGTATCTCAATGCGCCGCTGAGCCTCCGAGGTGATGTGTATCACGCCGAGACCAAAGCGATAGAACCAGTAGGATTGTGCAAAGAAGAGCATAAAATAGATCGTGTTCGCCACATAGAGAGAAACGCTGCTCAGACTTTGATAGTTCTGGTCAGCCAGCGATGAGACAATGTCTGACGCCATGACGAACAACTCCAATGCCAACAGAATCATAAAAGTCCTGTTTGCACGAATCGGCAGGCGTGGCTCGCTGAAATAAAACCCTAGTATCGTAAACAGCATGAGCACGCATGGAATCATGAAACTAAAGTCCCACATAGCCACCCCCTCTCCCAAAAACACATCATAACATGATTGCTGATGGCATATAACCCAGTTCTTGGGGACGTACAGGGTATACTATCTAGGTCAGTTTTGACCACGATCCCGCTGTGGGTTTGTGGTCAGTTTTGACCACAGACCCACAGCGGGATCGTGGTCACGTTGACGAAGGAGACGCTATGGCAAGCTTTACGGATTGGGCGCTTGTCGAAAGCCAGCTTACCTCTCTTCTTAATGGAACTGAGGTGTGGGTGTCTGCGCTTGCGAACGCCTCGGCGTATTTGATGGAATCGCTCGAGGACCTAAACTGGGTAGGCTTCTACTTGACCGGAAGGATCATGGGACAGGGAGTAGGCGTGGATGAACTTGCCCTTGGACCCTTCCAAGGTAGAGTCGCCTGCGAGCGCATCGCTTATGGCCGGGGCGTGTGTGGCAGTGCCCTTGAGCGAGACGAGACGCTAAGAGTGGATGACGTACACGAGTTTGCGGGACACATCGCCTGCGACAGCGCCTCACGTTCCGAGATCGTGGTTCCCCTGCACGCTGGAGGTCACGTCGTTGGCGTGCTCGACGTCGACAGCCCTAACCTTGCACGCTTCGACGCGGCAGACCAAGCGGGATTCGAAGCCTGTGCTCGCGTCATAGAGCACCTTCTTCCGGCCAACTAGATGTCCGAGAGGGCTGCCACCCCATTTGTACACAACAAGGTCGTAGTATTAGATTTGCGCAGCCGCAATCAATGGAGGTGTCACGCATGAAGATGCAAAAGAGCTTGTCGGTTTTGCTTGTTGGAGCACTTGCAACCCCACTCGCAGCGTGCGGAAACTCCCCCACTCCTGCTCCAACTGACTCATCAATGAGTCTGTCACAGACGAGCGACGCGCAGTACGCGGATTACGCTGGGTACCAGTTCTCGGGCAAGGACCCATGGGAAGGAACGCTCAGCGTCACGATCCGGAGCATCGTCGACAACGACATGGAGTGGACCTTCACCGACACGTACGAAAACCATACGTTGTATCAGGCTCAGAAGGGCACGTCCCTCCACGACGGAATGGCAGAGTTTGACATTCATGGGAAGGACGTCGAGCACGACAACGTAAGCTTTGACTACCGGGGAACCATAGAGCTGAAGGATAGTAACGTGATCGTCACGCTTCTCGCCGGAGCAGTCACGGAGGAGTCCCCGGAGGGAGGCTCCTCCTATCATTTCGCCGAGGCGCTTCTAAGCTCGGGCCTCTCGAATAAGGTTGTCTTGGACAAAGTTGCCGATGACTCGTAGCACAGGCAAGAGGGGGTAGATACCCTCTTGCCCATCAGTGCGTTGTCGCTAAGCGTCAACCGATTTCGCGAGGTCGTACTTCTCAACGTCGAGCACTGCCCTGCCCTTGCAGGAGAATGTAATGGCGTCGGCCGTGACCTCGGTGGGAATAGTCATGCTCATGGTACGAATGCCATCGTTTGCGAAGACCTCGACGCTGTACTTGTCGAGCACCAAGCGTAGACTCAGCTTTGCGGGAGCACCCGGCACGTTGCACTTGCGGTGATGCACGTACGCACGACGAGAACCCGCATGAATTCGACTTACTTCCAGAGAGCCGTGCGCAGGCCGATATCGAACGGATGAGTGGAATCGGCTGTCTTGGGCGAACCAGATAACAAACTCTTTGTAAAGGTCGCTCTCGTCCTCGGGGCGAATGTCCACCAGTAGGTCCACAACACGCCCGCAGACGCCCTCTAGCGCGATGGGATTCTCGTCCACCGTGATTCCTTTATGAACGATTTGATTCATGCGCAAACCCTCTAGCTCGCGGATGGGCCACTGATACAGACGTCCGTTGCGTACGCTGAGCTCACGCGGAGTAGCCATCTGGCCAAACCAACTACGAGCGCGCATCAGGCCTGCTGTGGCATCCCAGTTCTGCATCCAGGCAACCATGACACGACGGCCGTCAGGGGTCAGAAGCGTCTGCGTGGCGTAGAAGTCTATGCCATGATCGATGGACGAAACCGTCTCCTCCACGAGCTCGCCGTTCTGCTGGTCCAGATGTCCCACGATGCAGAGCGTCCCGTTGCCACTATAGAACTCATGACCTTCGGGCAGCATGTCTTGCGGACTCAGCAGCAGGACATCCTTTCCGTCGAGCTTGAAGAGGTCGGGGCATTCCCACATGATGCCATAGCGCCCTCGATTGCGGGACAGCACACGGTCGAACTGCCAAGAGAAGGCGTCCTCGCTGCGATATAGAACAATCTGACCACTCTTGTCCGGCCCCAAGTTTGCCAATGCCACCCAGTATGTTCCGTCCTCCTCGCGCCAGATCTTTGGGTCGCGAAAGTGCTCGCTGCTCGAGCCCTCGGGCAATGAGGAAGCATCGATAACGGGATTGCCCTCATACTTCTGGAAGTTCACGCCGTCACCCACGGCAAGGCACTGCGTCTGGCACTCTCGCGGACTGCCGTCTTTCCGCTTCCCGTTCGCACCGGCACCCGTGTACATAAGCAGGAGCTGCCCGTCCGGAAGCTCTATGGCACTTCCTGAAAAGCATCCGTTGTACTCGTCGTACGGCATGTCAGGCGCAAGGGCGCACGGGAGGTTCCTCCACGTGAGAAGGTCCTTGCTCACGGCATGACCCCAGTGCATCGGCGCCCACGTCGTTTTATAAGGGCTGTATTGATAGAAGAGGTGGTACTCGCCCTTGTAATACGAGAACCCATTGGGGTCGTTCATCCAGCCTACGTAAGACGAGAGATGGAAGCACGGACGATCCGCGAGATCGATGAAAGCTTCCATATGCTCTTCGTACGACCGCGCCTTTGCCAGAGGCTCGCTCTCCACGAACCTGTCCATTACATGCATGACGCCCTCCTTTGCTGAGCTGATAGACACCTCAATTGTAAGGCATTGGGGGCATAAGGAAACCGAACCCTTTTGTTTCCGTTCACAGTGGTAAGGTATTATGGACAACCACAAGCGTGAGGAGTCGCGGTGAGGACCAAAGACATGCAGGAGCATCACCACTCAGGACACGAGCATCACCACGAAAAACCGATGACCCATGAGGAAGCTGTGAGAGCGCTTCTTTTGCTGGGGCAGGTGGCGCTCGATGCGGCCTGGATC
>ONMP01000138.1:0-2724 GCA_900318935.1 uncultured Actinomycetes bacterium | reverse complement strand
CGGTAGTCTGTATGCACGCGGGCTCGGCGTCAGACTAGACTTCGTGGAAGCAGCACGGCTCTTTCACCAGGCAGAGCTTCTTGGTAACGTTCGGGCCGGCAAGCTCTGCGGAAAATGCATGTTTGACTATATCAATGAGGGCATTGACACAAAGAAGCCCGCAGACCTGTATGCAGCCATGGCATTGTTTGTCTCGCGAGTCTACCCAGAGGCGACTGAAAAGCTCTCTGAAGTCGGTCGTGGTCTCTTTGCGATTGGCAGCACCTACCTCAACAAGGGAGTGCTCGATGCGGCCGCGAAGGCCTTTCGTGCCTCAGCTGAGTATTGCGAGAACGAAGACGCCAAATGCTATCTCGGACAGATTTCGCCCACAGAAGACCTACCTGAATGACTCGTGCACGAGCCATCTCAGTCCTTGCTGTCAAGTAGGGTGCCTTTGGCGAGGTGGTAGAGCTTGGATGGCTGCAAGACGCCATCCGTCCAGCGCGCCTTTACCCATTGGGGCATGAGCGTGAAGGCGTAACGACCGACCCCTCCGTCATCGAGCGTCACAGGAATGGCACGGGCAAATGCCGAGCGAACGGCCACTCTCCAGCGCCCATCAGCCACACCCCAGTCCTCCAATAGCCCCATGACTCTCGCGCCGACGCCATCCTCGAACGTGGCGAGCACGGCTTCTGGCCGTTCTATCCCAAACAGTACGTCGATGCCAAAAGTAGGTCCGAGCCGTCCATCCGAAAACACATCGAACTGGAAGTCAACCGCATGCGGCGCCGTAGCCATGAGCGTCGTGATCTGTGCGAGCATTGCTTCGTCATATGCGGTGAATCCGATGGTGTCAAACACTTCTGCAAGGCGATTTGGATTAGAAGCACAAGCCTTAATCTCGACATCACTCAGGTAACCACAGGCACGCAGAGGTGAGCCCAAACGTCCGCGAAACAGCCCAAAGTATGACAACGGCCAACGGACAGGCATTCGCGAAGCCAAGTCGAGGTAAAGATCCGCACGATCAGGTTCACCAGCAGCATCGCAGAAGGGTCTCACCAAATCGACGTTGGTGCGGGGCTGGAAATGAATGCCTGCCATGGGCGGTGTTTCTTCCTTTGTGTCGAGCTCGAAGCCGCAGCATATCTCCTCGCGCTCGCGACGTACAACGGCGTACCAGTCCAACATCGCGGCATGCTCCCCAGCTATGGGTGAGTCCACGCGCGTACCAGGCTCAATTCCGCCAAAGAGCACTGTGACGTCCAACGACGGGTCACCGATGAGTGGATGCTCTAGATATACGCTGGGGAATTCTTCGCCGAGCATGAAGGGCAACGCAGCCTCTCGAGCTCGTTGAAGGCTCTCGCCAAAGAGCACTTTGCCGCGCCCCCCTTCAGCGGCTTGCAGCAGGAGCACCTGGAACGCATCTGCATGAGAAATCATGCCGAGCACCAACTTCCGCCTACTCGCTTCTTTCCCTGGCGCCTGTCCAAAAGCTTGGTCGTCACGAGTCATAACGGCCATCCTTCCTTTGCCGTATATACTCGCCTTGGATCCCAGCCAACAAATATGCCTTTGCATCGGGCGGCATTCCCTCGCGCCAACGAAGTTTCACAAAGGCGGGGAGGCAGTAAATTGTGGTAGAGAAATCCCCCCGCGTCACACGCTTTGCAAACACGGTCTGCGGAAGAAGCGCGCATCGATCATCCGCCAAGTTTCGCGATTGCAACCAACCCACTAAGCTATCAATCGCATTTCTACGCGATACTTCCTTCCAGTCTACGGGCTGTAAGCGAACACTTGCAGAGAGTACCGGTAATGCCTTGCCATTCGGCCCCACGTTGAACTGGAATTCCAAGGGAAAGGGCGTCTGCGCAAGCCTGCGAATGTCGGCAATCGCGCTCTCGCAAAGGCTCCCAAGCCCCACACGTGCCAAATGCTCACGAAGCTTAGCAGCATCGTTTGCATAGGCATGTTGCAACACATCGCCTACGACGCACTCAACGCGCACCCATCGGCTCGCACTCGATGCTTCCCTCCCCGGAAATGTGCCCACATAGCATGCGTACCATTCCTGTGGGATGCTCTCGACGAAGGTCCGGTACGAGTCCTTCGCATCTAGCCGACCAACCACTTCGAGAAAGGCAAGCGGCACAGACATGTCAAAAGCGCCCAAGAGCAGCTGTACAGCTGGATGCTCCAAATCGTGCACGTGCGTATCGAAGCTAAGTGCAAGCTGTCGAACGGTATATGGCTTCTGAGCCACAAGCCAAGCAAGTGCATCGGCGTATGGTCCGCAGTATTCGGCATAAGTCGATTGCCCCTCTGCGACATCCTTGCGTGAAACGAGCGCATGAAAGTCAAACCAAGGGTTTCCCGTCAATGGAATCTCGAACCACAGCTCAGGGAACGCATCGCCAACAAGACTGCGCGAAAAGGCCTCGCGTGCATATGGAGCACAATCCCCAAACAATGCCGCTTCACGCCCATCTCGTGCAGCAAGCGCATATATAATATTGTAAAGCGTCTCGTAATCCATGCCCGCACCTTACTTATCGTAACATCCAGCGTTGTCTCGCATTCATTATATGCAGTGCATGCCACGAATATCCCGAAATCTCACCATCATTCCTCCACGTGCAGAGACGCAACCACATTACTGTCGTATATCAAGTAACGTTACGTTTTCCATAGAAGAAGGGAAGCGAGTGCCATGAAGGCCACAACCGCCATTGT
>ONMP01000135.1 GCA_900318935.1 uncultured Actinomycetes bacterium | reverse complement strand
CCTACGAGGTGTCAGGTGGACAGTGCCAGCGAGCTGCCATCGCTCGCGCGCTTGCGCCCGATCCCTCGCTCATAGTACTTGACGAGGCGACGAGTGCGCTTGACGTGACCGTGCAGGCGCAGATCGTCTCGCTTCTGCGCGACGTGCGGTCGCAACGTTCCTGCGCATATCTGTTCATCTGCCATGACCTCGCGCTGGTGCAGGGCTTTTGCGATCGCGTGCTCGTGATGTGGCGGGGACGCATTGTCGAAGAGGGGCCAACTGCTGAGGTGATTGCCAGCCCCAAGCATCCCTACACGCGCGAATTGCTCGAGGCCGCGTTCGTGTGACTCCATTACATGTTGCTCGCCCAGGCAAAGACTGGCACCGCGCAAAGCATCGAGCACGTGTATTCCGAGGCTGACAAGCCCGATGACATCTCGCTGCCTAGCACCAACTGGCGTTACATTACTCCGCGGAAAACAAACGCCTTAATGAGCTGACCTACATGAGAGGTGTGGTATTTTGTTTTTTTGATTTGCAGAGGTCGGTGGCAAGGATGGCGGTGAGAAGGCATCTCGTACAGCGGATGACGTGTTGGGTCGGTGCATGACTCGACGCAACCTGTTTCGTGCGTCAGCGCTCCTCGGATTCGCGGCGCTAACGCTACCGACTAGGCAGGCACTTGCCTGGAGCTCGTGGACAAACATGACATCGCCAATCCTGAAGGGTATGGGCATGGGTGATTGCGTACACGAAGACCTCGTCCAAATCGCATACGCCCGTGCGGTGCGCAAACTCGCAAACCAACCAACACCAGACTCGCTGCTCAACCCGTGGGCAGGAACGATTCAGGACGATGCACGATATGCGTCGATTGCAGGAGACATCGTTGACGTGGGCGAGGGCAAGGTGTTTGCAGATGCCGACGACCTCGCGACGCGCCTCTATCGCGAGAACCTCGCCTACCTGCGCATCGGCTCGTTCTGGAACGATGCGGCTGCTAACACTCTGGCGGACTTTAGCTATTCGTGCTATTACGCGGACTCCGTACCAAAGTTCTCGGGTGTTGACCATTACGAAGGTGCCTGGGATGTGGGTCTGCATCTCTGGGAAACGAACGAGGAGAACAAGACAAAATGGATCAATGGTCTTGACGCACTCGTGCAGTTTACGATGAACGACAGGAGTGGCTTTATCCACAGCATGCTGACATCAACAGCGAGCCACTCGGCCCACCTCAAGCAATCCGAGGTTAAGCAGTTTATGCTTCAATTCCTTGGTGTCGCCTACGAGTATGCACGTACGGGCGAAGTGCGCGCAACGAGCGATGTAACGCAGGAGCAGGCCGAGACGATCTTTAGGGGATTTATCGACCTCTACAGCCAGCTCGACGAGAATGCGCACGACATGAGCCTTTCGCTTAAGGTTGGCTCGTCGGAGGCTTCGCGCAGGTTGCCACACCGCAGACTGCGCCTGCGCGCTCTCGGCATGGTGTGCCACACCCTCGAGGACTCTTGGTGCCCCGCCCATACTTGTCGTACATACCACGATGGCGGTAGCATTCCAAAGAACTCCATCCTCGCATTCAGTAACTACAAGCTGCAGAACGGGAACAAGCAGCCGATGTTTGGCTATCACATTCCGTTCGATCGCTATGCCACCTCGGATTCGGAGAATGCCACCAACTGGCGTGAGGCGCTCACGCGAGGTGATAGCGACCACACGGGCACCGAGACGCTTGCGAATGCCCTTGACCCTGGAATGGGTTGTCTCGATGGCGCGGATACCTTCTTCAACACGCTCGGGATGAACGAGAGTATCGCGTGCATCACGAGGCTGTTCGAATACGTGTGCCAGGGGACCGCTTGGGACGATGGCGTTCGCCAATGGGTCGATGCCGAGGTTCTGGTTACCTACTTCGATGAGAGCGGCCAGTCCTACACATGCGATGCCGGTCGGCGCAGCTTGCATACCCCCACATACGTGATTGCTCCCATACAGGCAATGAAAAGGGCATATCGCAAAGCAGGGCTACAGGAAAACTACGACAACGTGCTTGCTGTCGCTAAGGATTATGACGCTTGGCAGCGAGGAGCTCACAGCTTCTATTCGGGTAAGTACAACACGAGCCAGTCAAAGTACATCACGCCTGGTCATGAAGGAGATTCCATCTGGGACGACGGCGAAGGGGAAAGACGGCTGATGCAGCTCGTGGATCGGCTTCACGAGGGCTACAGCGGATTGGATGACAGCAAGCGAAACGATCTGCTCTCTAAGGTCGGCCCGAACTGTTGTCACGACATGGTGCGTGCACTCAGCATGGTGGGCGGCATGCTGCAGGATTTCAACATTGATCTCAGGGGTAGCCTACGCCCAAGCGACGAGGCAACCATGGCGAGACTTTCGGAGCTGCGCTCGTTCTTTGCTTCAGGCACAAAGGGACAGGACTCGAAGCTTTCATCTCAGTCTTCGCCGGAAGGCGGCCTCATCGCATCTGCTGACTCTGTCGATGACGAGTACGAAGAAGACTTCATAACCTCGAACATGGTGGTTGATGACCTCGTCAGGCTCGAGGACGGCTCCTTCTATATAGCTGTGCGTGACGTTGATTCGCTCGAGACGAGCGTCATGGTCGTTCCCTCAGACACTCCCGGCATAGAGTTGCTGGTCGAAAACATAGCAAATCTGACCATTACGTATACCCTCGAGGCAGAGTTCGGTGACGATTTGGATTACCGCTACGTTGTGACCGACATCGACTTTGCCGACATGGAAAATGGAGCGTACCTCATCACGGGAACGGTCGCGTCGGTGTCTGAGGATGCAAAGAGCATCGTTTTGGATCTGAATGGTACGGGCGACCTCGAGCTTGCTGTTCAGGATGAGGCATACGATGTGCCCCAGGTCGGTACGTACCTTTGCGCTCGCATCAGCGGCGGCAGCTCTGGCTATGCACTTGTTAGCTATGCCGAGCTCGATGACCCAGGCAAGTTGATGGTGGTGACATACCCGGTGGCGAAGGTGTGCGGATCATGCGTTTGGCTGCTCACGAACGGTGACGAAGCCGATGCCGAAGACGGCAACCGCAAGTATCTGGTGATTGACTATGGAACCGCAGACGTGTATGAAGTGCCTCAAGAGGGGCATGAACTCACAGTGTGCTACCACGACGAAGCCTACGGCGACGTGACCGACATGGACGAGTTCGAGCCTGCCAGTGATGGCTTCGGCCAGGAGTCCACTGAGATCTCTGGTCAGGCTGAGGACGAGCTCAACGATTCGGCTGTCCCTGGTTACCTTGAGCTTGGCGACGAATACGGAAACCTCTCGTATGGCAACGAGGTATTCCACGTGGCAAACCTCATAGGGGACCCGTTCAAAGATCCCGACGATTTGCCAAAGAATACAGATGAGGGTGAACCTTCGCAGCCAGAGGTGACACCCGGCGAGGGCGATTCGAAGCCGGGTGATCAAGCTGGATCGAATGGTGCCAACACTTCCGATAGCGGAACGCAGACAAACAACCAGACCAACTCGAGTGGGAGCACGCAAAGACCCAGCCCGATTGCCTCGACCGGGAGCACGCAAAAGTCGAGCTCGAGTCTCCCAAAGACGGGCGATCCGCTTGCTGGTCAAAACGGCGTATTGTTGGCAATGGCTGCTGCGGGTGCTGCCTTGGTCGCGCATTCCGGTAAGGAGGGTTATCGTGATCGTGGAGAAGACTGACGGCCTGTTTGTTGGGCGGCGCAACGGAGAGTTGCTACGCATCGAGGCATGGGGCACCGATGCGTTGCGCGTGCGGGCGACGAGATATCCGCAGTTCAGTGGCAACGACTGGGCGCTGATCGAGCGCCCCGTGAAACAGGCGGTGGTCGAGCAGAAACCCGGCACGCCCTGTGTGGTGGGCAACGGTCCGGTGCCTACCACCTCATGGTTCGTCACCAACGGACGCGTGTCGTGCGAGGTGAACCCGTACGGCGTGCTGAGCTTCTATCGAGATGGCGAGCTCTTCCTGCGCGAGCACTTCCGCAACTACGACGGCACCGTCTCGCGCGAGAGCCACTGCCTCAAGGTGGAGGGGCGCACGTATCGGGCCCACATTGGTGGCGACTATCGCATCGTGCAGAAGTTTGAGGGCAACCCTGGCGAGAAGATATTCGGTATGGGACAGTACCAGCAGGCGCAGACCGACCTCAAGGGTTGCGTCCTCGAGCTCGAGCAAAGAAACTCGCAGGTCAGCGTGCCGTTCTACGTGTCGAGTCTCGGTTACGGCTTCCTTTGGAACAACCCCGCTGTCGGGCGCGTGACCTTTGGCGAGAACGTCACCGAATGGATCACTGAGTGCTCTAAGGAGCTGGACTACTGGGTGTGCGTGGGCGATGGGCCGCGCGAGATCATCGAGCGCTACACGGCGCAGACCGGTCGTGCGCCTGAGTTCCCCGACGACCTCATGGGGCTTTGGCAGTGCAAGTTGCGCTATCGCACGCAGGAGGAGGTGCTCGCGGTCGCGCGTGAGTGCCGCCGCCGTGACGTGCCCATTGACGTTATCGTGATTGACTTCTTCCACTGGCCGCGTCAGGGCGACTGGTGCTTCGACCCCGTGTATTGGCCCGATCCCAAGGCGATGTGTGACGAGCTGCATGCGATGGGCATCAAGGTCTGCGTTTCGGTCTGGCCGAGCGTCGACAAAAAGAGCTCGCACTTCGAGGAGATGTGGGAGCGGGGTCTGCTCATCCGGACCGAACGCGGCACCAACCAGACCTACGAATACCAGGGCGATTGTCTGGAAATCGACTGCACCAATCCCGAGGCGCGGGCCTACCTCTGGGACATATTGCGTGCGAACTATGCTGACCTTGGCATCGACATGTTCTGGCTCGACAACGCCGAGCCGGATTTCGCGGTCTACGACTTCGACAACTACCGCTATCAGTTGGGTCCGGCGCTTGCCTGCTCAAACATCTACCCGCAGTGGTACAGCCGCGCGGTGTGGGAAGCGCAGGTGGCCGACGGGTGGAAGAACCCCGTCAACCTGCTGCGCTCTGCTTGGGCCGGAAGCCAGCGCTTTGGCAACGTTGTGTGGTCGGGTGACGTACCGGGAACCTTCGAAGCCTTGCGTGACCAGCTGCAGTGCGGCATCAACGTTGGTCTCGCGGGCATCCCGTGGTGGACGACCGACGTGGGCGGCTTCATGGCCAATGACTGGCACGACCCCGACTTTGTGGAGCTGCTCGTCCGTTGGTTCCAGTTCGGTACCTTCACGTCGGTTCTGCGCCTGCACGGCAACCGCGGGCCCTATGTCATCCCTGCGCTTGATGACCGCGAGTTCGGGGGAGGGTACCTCTTCACCGGCCAGCCGACCGAGCTCTGGCAGTACGGCGAGGAGGCCGAGCGCATCATGCGTGCCTATCTTGCGCTACGCGAAGAGTTGCGACCGTACACTGCGAGCCTCTACGCGCAGGCAAGCGCGGACGGCAGCCCCTTATTGCGTGCGCTCTTCTACGAGTTCCCTGACGACCAGGCCGCATGGGAGACCTACGACGAGTTCATGTTTGGGCCGCGCTATCTCGTGGCGCCGGTGCTCGAGCTGGGCATGCGCGAGCGTGCGGTTTACCTGCCCGCAGGCACCTGGCGCGACCTGCGTGACGGTACGCTTGTGGAGGGTCCGGCGACAATGACGGCGGCAGCCCCGCTGGAATCCATCCCCGTCTTTGAGCTGGTCTCGTACGAGAGCTAACGTGCAACCTGGGTACTGGGGGGACAGTCCCCTGGGTACCCAGGGGACTGTCCCCCCAGTACCCAGAATTAGCGAGGCGCGCTGGAGACGAGATGTGTCCGAACGGCCTCGAGATCTCCCTCGGGCACGTCGCAGTCTTCGAGGAAGGCGCGTACCGTGCCGTGCGTCTCGACGAGCGTGTCGTACACGGTCGAGATCGCCTCGAGTCGCGAGCGGAGCAGATACGCGATGAAGTCGCCCTTGCGGTGTTCTTTGGGCAACTCACCCCTTATGCAGAAGGTATGCACCATGGCGTCGACCGCTGTCTTTTGCGCAAACGAATAGCAGTAGTCCGCGATGATCTGTTCGCGTGGAACCTCGACGAGGCCGAGCAGCAGCATCGCAAGCATCCCCGTGCGATCCATACCGGCCGCACAATGAAACAGCACGCATTCGTCATCCGCAGCCTCGGCGCAGAACGCGAAGGATCTGCGAATCGCACCGCGCAAGGCAAGCATGTGCAGGTAGCTCTGCACGAGGTAGTTTTGGGTGTCGTGTGCGGGCATCATGGTCGGCGCGGAGATGTCGATGTCATAGAGTGGTACGTTTTCCCAGCGAATCCAACGTTGCTGGGAGAAGCGACAGGTCGCCCGCGGAGACTCGCCCGCGCTGCGCAGGTCGAGCACACGCGTCACGCCCCAGCGCCTACACTCCTTGAGATCAGCGCGTGTGATTGAAGCCGTACCACCGCAACGCACAAACCGATGCGAAAGGGTTGGCCCGGAGGGCGTGTCATATCCGCCGAGGTCGCGCACGTTTGCCACTGAATGGACGTTGAGAGAGGGCTTTGTTTGCATGGTCGCCTCCTTCGGGGCTGATGGCCTCTACCTTATCACGCCACGGCGCATGCGTTGGCGCTATACTGGTGCGCACCCGTCGAAAGGAACCCATATGAGCAACATCGCCCAGATCGCCGCGACCATGAAGCTCGAAAGCCCCGTGATGGCGGCAACGTCGCTTGAGACGCGCAACGATGCCCTTGCACGCATCCGCGAAGCACTTCTTGCCAACCGCGACCAAATATTCGCCGCAAATGCCGCTGACCTCGCTGCAGCCGAGGAGTCGGGCGTCGCCGCTCCCATCGTGAAGCGCCTGAAGTTTGACGAAGGCAAGCTCCAGGGCGTGTGCGACGGCATCTCCGACCTCATCGGCCTGCCCGATCCCGTGGGTCGCGTGCAGCTGCGCCGCGAACTTGACGAGGGCCTGGTCCTCGTGCGCGAGGCGGTGCCCATCGGAGTCATCGGCGTCATCTTTGAGGCGCGCCCCGACGCGCTTGTGCAGATTTCCACGCTCTGCCTAAAGAGCGGCAATTGCGCCGTCCTCAAGGGTGGCAGCGAGACGATGCGCACAAACAAGACCCTCTTTGAGGTTATCCATGCCGCAGCCGTCGAGGCTGGTCTGCCAGAGGGCTGCCTGCACCAAGTCGAGGCCCGCGAGGAGATCGGCGAGCTTTTGGCCTGTGACCAGTCCGTGGACCTGCTTATTCCGCGCGGCTCCAACGCCTTCGTGCGCTACATCATGGACAACACGCGCATTCCCGTGATGGGACACGCCGACGGCATCTGCCATGTGTACGTGGACGCCGATGCTGACGTGGACAAGGCCGTGTCAATCGTCGTCGACGCAAAGACCCAGTATGTGGCCGTATGCAACGCCGCCGAGACGCTGCTCGTCGCACGTGCGGCCGCTCCGACTCTGGTGCCTGCGCTCGTGAGTGCGCTGCAGGATGCCGGTGTCGAGGTGCGCGGTGATGAAGAAGTCCAGGCGCTCGTGGACTGCGTGCCCGCGACCGACGAGGACTGGGACACCGAATACCTCTCGCTCACCATCTCCGTCAAGGTCGTCGACGGCGTGGACGAGGCCATAGAGCACATCAACCGTCACGGTTCGCACCACACCGATGCTATCGTCACGGAGAACGCTGCAACGGCGGCGCGCTTCCAGCAGCTCGTGGACTCTGCGGGCGTGTATTGGAACGTCTCGACGCGCTTCGCCGACGGCTTCCGCTATGGCTTCGGCGCCGAGGTGGGCATCTCCACGAGCAAGCTTCACGCGCGCGGTCCCGTGGGACTTGAAGGTCTCGTGACGTACAAGTACAAGCTCAGCGGTGATGGTCACGTGGTCGCCGATTACGCGAGCGGTGCGAAGAGCTTCCACTTCCGCGATCTCGCATAGGTTGCGATGGATGAGGCGAAGGGGGAGACCCTTTCGCCTCATTGCATGGGTCGCCAGGCGTGCAAGAGACTAGTTGCTCTGCATTGGCAAGCTGACGCAAAACGATTGCAACCTGACGTTATTTGACATAGTATAGATGTCAACTGGGGGAGGGAGATGCGCATGACAACGGCAACGACGATACGTATGGACGACAGTATCAAAGCACAGGCCACGGACATTCTCGAGTCTATAGGATTGGGTCTGAACGCATACGTCAACCTCGCCCTGCGTCAGCTGGTGAACCAGAGGCGGATTCCATTCGAGCTCCTGCCAGCGGATGATGTACCGAATGAGGAGACGCGTCGTGCCATGGTGCTTGCCGAGGCAAAGGAGCTTGGGATCGTGAAGGATGACGACCTCTCCTTCGATGACGTGGACATGCTCATGGCCTCTTTGGACGAGGACTGACGAATGGCATATACCATTAAATACGACGCGACGTTCAAGAAGGACTACAAGAGGGTGATGGGTTGGCATCCGGAGCTCAAGAGCGAATTCAAGGCTGCCGTC